>DASYPN010000411.1:0-27800 GCA_036006625.1 Pyrinomonadaceae bacterium
TTGGTTGTGGGAAATACCGCTCGCTTACGTCCTGGGCGTGGCTCTGGGATGGGGACCGCAAGGCGTTTTCATTTCGATGACAATCGCTTTTTCAACACTCGCGGTGGTGAGTGGGCTCGTGTTTCGCCGCGGCCGCTGGAAAAAACGCCTGGTTTAAGCCACGGGTTCCTGAGTAGCGAGTTCGAACAGTCCTGTCGGGCTTCATTACGTTTTCCTTCCATTACAGCCCTCATATACCAAATGTACGCTGCATTACATAACGGCATCTGTGTTGCCTATATAAGGTTGGGCAGATTTTCAAGAACAAGGAGGAGCCTCATGGAGAAGACACTGAAAGGGAAGAAGGTCGCCATTCTGGTTGCCGACGGCTTTGAGCAGGTGGAACTGACTGAACCGAAAAAGGCGCTGGAAGAGGCTGGTGCGATAACGGAAATTGTATCCCCCGCGGAAAACGAAGTTCAGGGATGGAATCACGACGAGAAGGCAGACGCATTTAGAGTTGATATGCCGTTGAGCAGGGCACGTTCGGATGATTATGACGCGCTTTTATTGCCGGGTGGTGTGAGAAATCCTGACCAGTTGAGAATGATGATCAGAGCCGTGGAATTTGTTGATGGATTCTTCGTAACGGGCAAACCTGTCGCAGCAATTTGTCATGCGCCGTGGACGCTGATCGATTCGGAAGTAGTTAAAGGAAAGACAATTACTTCGTGGCCTTCGTTGAAGAAAGATCTGATTAATGCTGGTGCGCGTTGGGTTGATCGAGATGTGGTTGTTGATAATGGCTTAATAACCAGTCGGAAGCCTGCCGATATACCCGCATTCAATAAGAAGATGATCGAGGAGTTTGCCGAAGGTCGGCATTCGCGGCAGCAAGCCGCGTAAACAGAGGCAGGGGCGGGGAACTGGAGCAGCACACCTCCAGTTTCCCCACCCCTGCACTGTACGCCACAAAAGGCACAAAAGCACAAAATGTTTCGTGCTTTCTTTTGTGCCTTATGTTCCTTTTGTGCTTTTTGTGGCTAGATCTTTTTAACTATGTGGCCCACCTTTACGGGGCCGCCCTGGATCACCTTGGCGTTGATCCCTCGCAAGCAGAGTTGCAGACCGATTTCTGAATTCACAAACTTCATCGCCTCGAGACCAAAACGAGCGACGAACTTATGGCAGCCAGTGTGTGGCTGAGGACTGACCTCGAGCACCGCTGATCCAACTTGAATGCGCGATCCGGCCGGAAGATTTTCTTTACTCAGATCCATGTCGATATAGAGTTGATCGCCTGCGAGTGACCAGCGCTCTCTTTCCTGAGCGACGAGCGCAGTCACCCGAGAGTTCATGATGTTGATCTGCATGTCCGGATGCGCAGAGCCGTCAGGAGTTCTTCGGCTGCCACGCACGATCCAGTTATCACCAATCAATCCCTTAGCTGGATCAAGTTCAGCCTCGTCCATTTCCTGTCGCTGGTCCACTTCAGGCCGGCACACGATCAGTTGCAAAACACCGTCATCTTTCGGCGCCTGTCGGAGGTGGTCCAGCGCCGCTTCCAGTTCCTGCATCGTCAAATGTTTCACGGTAGACTCCACGGGTAAATTCGGGAACGCGCTACTATAACCGAGTTTGGCTGGCAAGGTTAAATACGTGTAATCTTTTGCCTCAAATGCATCTCCAGGCCAAAATAGGACATATGCGTCCTATAGGACCTATTTCAGGAATTCACAACTCTTAACAAATTTTTACCTGAGCTTGACACAGCCCCGGCAGCTCAGGCGTATGCTCGGCCCCGCAATGAAGTCGAGAAGAGAAACCAACACACGCTTTCGTCTCGTCCTTACACTCGGCGTGGCTGTTGTCTTGCCGGCCTTAACGCTCATCTTCGTTAACTTTCAGCACGTCAAATCGATCCAGCGCGACAAGAAAGTCGAAGCTCTGATTCATCGCGACTTTCAGTACCTGCTCGCGAGCTCTGCGAAGAAGATCAGTGGCAAAGCCTACGAGATGACTGAACAGGCTAAAGACGCCTTTCCCATCGATACCGACTCGGATGATGAAAAGCGACGAAAGCTCCAGCTTATTCTCGACAAGAGTCCCTGGTTCGAACACGCAGTTATATTTGAGGCTAAAAAGGAAGCCATCGTTCAGCAGCAACGCGATCGCAAAAACGAAACAGAGCTCGCCGCTCTGACCAAGAACTATAGTGGCTGGCTGGGTCTTGAAGGTCCGTTCCTGGTCGAGCAGTTGTGCAAGAAGCCCAAACCCATCGCCTGGTTTAGCGGAGAGTCCGATAGACCAGACGGTTCGACTATTTACACCACGATGGCGATCTTCACATTTCCTCAAGTCTCCAAGGAACGCACAGTGTTGGGGGGCGTGAGCTTCGATCCAAAGTACTTGAAGGAGAAATTCTTCCCCGAACTGCTTGAGGAATTCACCTCACCGAACGTTACGGACGATCCTAAACAAAGCGAGGGCATGACCTTCTACGAGTTAACCTCGCAGGGACTTAAAGAGCACAAGGAACAACGCCTCGCCATGCTGGTTTTTCCTGCCGATGCATTACGTTCGGAGCCCGAGCGACCGCTGGTAACGTCCGCCGCATGGAATGGCGGCAAGCCTGAGGTTTCGCTCAACCTTGATAATCCTTTTCGTGGACTCGCGTTAGGTATCAAGTTTCAGGGCACAACGGCGCAGGCAATCGGGCAGAAGTGGGTGTGGCAGAGTTTTATGATCCTGGGTGTGTTGTCAGTTTTGATGATAGGTGGTTTGGTTTTGACGTATCGCAGTGTTAACAAGCAAGTCGCCCTCGCGCGGTTGAAGTCTGATTTTGTTTCCAACGTTTCGCACGAGTTGCGAACACCGCTTGCGCTGATTCGACTTTATGCCGAAACGCTCGAGCTCGGTCGCATCTCGACGCAGGAAAAGAAGAACGAGTACTACAGCATTATTCGTAAAGAGAGTGAACGACTAAGTGCGCTCATCAATAACATTCTCGACTTCTCGCGCATCGAGGCGGGCAGGAAGGAATACGATTTCAGAGAGACTGACATCGCCGAGCTCGTGCGCAACACGCTCGACTCATATCGATACCAGATCGAGCAGCAGGGATTTGCGCTCGAAGAAGAGATCGATCCGGGTATTCCAGCGGTGAAAGTCGATCGCGAAGCGATCGCGCGTGCACTCGTTAACCTCGTTAACAACGCACTGAAATATTCTGACAGTGAGAAATTTCTCGGCGTCAGGCTTTATCGCGATCAGAGTGTGCTCAAACTCGAAGTCAGCGATCGTGGCATCGGCATCGAGCGGAACGAGCAGTCGAGAATCTTCGAAAAGTTTTATCGCACCTGCGATCCGCTCGTGCATAACACGAAGGGCAGCGGCCTCGGACTCTCGCTGGTCCGTCACATAACCCAGGCCCACGGCGGCGACGTTGAAGTTGAAAGCACACCCGGCCGCGGCAGCAAATTCACGGTGTGGTTGCCGCTAGCTAACCAAATATAAAGTTGGACACACTCAGTAGCCACGAAGGGGCTTTATGAAAAGCAAAATCCTAATCGTTGAAGACGAGCCGGCGATGGTTGCGGGGTTGCGCGATAACTTTGAGTACGAAGGTTATGACGTGATCAGCGCTGCAGACGGTGTGAGCGGTCTTGAGAAAGCGCTGGCAGACAGTCCGGATCTCGTGGTGCTCGACGTGATGATGCCGCGCATGAGTGGACTCGACGTTTGCAAACAGTTGAAAGCGAAGCGTCCGTCAGTTCCGATCATCATGCTGACTGCACGCGGCCAGGAGATCGACAAGGTTGTCGGTCTCGAGCTGGGCGCAGATGATTACGTGACCAAACCGTTTTCAGTGCGCGAGTTGATGGCCCGAGTTAAGGCTGTCTTAAGACGAGCTTCATCGCCGGCGCCGTCTCCCGAGATCTATAAATTTAGCGACGTAGAAGTCAACATTCGCAGCAACGAAGTGCGCCGCGCTGGAACCGTAATCGATCTCTCGGCGAAAGAGTTTGCTTTACTGGCCTATTTCATTGCTCATCCCGTCGAAACACTCAGTCGCGATCGACTACTCGACGCTGTTTGGGGATATGAAAATTATCCAACCACTCGTACGGTCGACACGCACATCGTTCACTTGAGACAAAAGCTCGAACCGAATCCCGAAGAACCTCGTTTTATTCTTACCGTTCACGGAAGTGGTTATAAGTTTGTCGGATGAGGTCTAGTTATGACTCTCCCAGCATTCGATGTCGAGTCGTCTCCCCAGCAGACTACAGTTGTGTCGCCATCAGTTGCACTGGAGCAGCGACTGGAGAAGCTACAGCAGGATTACGCTGAGCTGAACACTGCGATCTTCGAAGCCGCACAGGTGCATCGTCGATTGTGTGCGCCGAGTCTGGTGCGACACGGCGTTTTCGATGTGGCGAGTGAGATCTTTGCAGTTCGTCATCTGCCCGGTGACTTCTTTAGTGTCGAGGAGACAAGTGAAGGTCTGATACTCGCGCTTGGCGATATCGGTGGCAAAGGTTTGGCGGCGGGAATGTGGGTCACGCATCTTGTCGGTCTAATTCGCACACACACCGCGAAGAGCAGCGATCCGGAAACGATCGTTGCGGGCGTGAATCGCGACATTGCTCGCTTCGCAGGTATCGAGCCGTTGAGCAGTTTGTTTGTAGCGAGACTTGATGCGAGTGCACAGAAACTCGATTACTGCAGTGCCGGACATCCGCCTGCGTTGTTGCTGCGTGCAAACGGACAACTCGAATTACTCTCCGATGGTGGACCAGTGCTCGGCGCGGTGCCTGAAGCATTGTTTGACTGTGGCACCGTCACCCTGGGCCGCGGCGATCTGCTATTAGCCTGCTCTGATGGTATCCTTGAGTCATTCAACGAAGCGGATCAGGAGTTTGGCAATATGCGACTCCAAGCCGAGTTACGCCGCGCCCAGCGCGGATCGGCGGAGGCAGTGCTGTTTTCAGTGCTGGGCGCAGTGCAGGATTTTGCCGCTCCCCGTCCGCTCACTGACGATATGACGCTCGTTGTTGTGAAGAACAACGGCAGAAAAAGATTCCAGAATTAGTAAGACTCTCAACCAACGAAAGGGGAATAGTTATGGCAGATGTAAAACCGATTCCGGAGGGATACCACTCTTTAACGCCCTACTTAGTTATCGATGGTGCGGCTGACGCGATGGAGTATTACAAGAAAGCATTCGGCGCGGTCGAACTGTTTCGTATGGAGCACGGTGGAAAGATCGGCCACGCCGAAATGAAGATCGGCGATTCGCCGTTCATGCTGGCCGACGCGAGCGAGCAGTTCAAGGGAGTAAAAGCGTTAGGCGGCACGCCCGTAAGCTTGATGATCTACGTTAACGACGTTGACACGATCTATCCGCAGGCGATTGCCGCTGGCGGCACTGAAAACAAGCCACTGCAAGATCAGTTCTATGGTGATCGTTCCGGCACGCTGACAGATCCGTTCGGTCACGTTTGGACTGTAGCCACGCACAAGGAAGACGTTTCTCCGGAAGAGATCGACAAGCGCCTCGCCGCAATGTCCGCCGCCGGCGGCCACGGAGGTTAGTCACTAAGAGGAGTTAGCCATAAAAAGGCACAAAAAGCACAAAATGATCTTCTGAGTTGAGCGGTGTGAGTTCCCTTGACGAGTCCCTGTGCAGACGGAAGCTCGATAAACTGCTTTTGTGCTTTATGTGCCTTTTTTGTGGCGAAAATTATTGTGGCAAGGAACGAACCTCTTTGAGGCGACGTTCGAGAAATCGTCGCTCGCTATCATTGGTGGCAAATCGCAAAGCTGTCTCGTAACTCTCAGCGGCTTCATCATTGGATCCGAGTCGTCGCAGCATGTCAGCGCGCGCTGCGTGTAACAGATGATACTCATCGAGTTCGCCCGATGCGGCGAGCTCGTCGATTAACTTGAGCGCCGGTTGTGGACCGCGGGCCATCGCGACTGCCACAGCACGATTCAACGACACGATCGGAGAAGGCAGCAGGTCTGCGAGAAGATTGTACAGCTTGACGATTTCTTCCCAGTTCGTGTCTTTGGCTCGAGTGGCTTTACAGTGTTCGGCGGCAATAGCAGCCTCAAGTGCGAATGGACCAGGCCGTCCGGCGAGTGCCTCATCAACCAACACGAGTGCCTCGTCAATTTGTAGTCTGTTCCAAAGCGAGCGGTCTTGCGCTTCGAGTGTAACCAGATCGCCATCTTCATCCAGTCGAGCCTCGCGTCGCGAGTCGTGTAACAACATGAGTGCAACGAGTGCAGTCGCTTCAGAAGGTGGCTTTGGTCCGAGAAGTGTTCGAAGTAAACGGCCGAGACGAATCGCTTCTGCGCAGAGATCGGCTCGCACGAGTGGCGCGCCACGCGTTGGTGCGTAGCCTTCGGTGAAGATGAGATAGATTGCTGTCAGCACTCCGTCGAGACGCGCCGGCATTTCAGTCGTGTCTGGAACACTGAAAGGAATTCCGGCGTCGCGTATTTTCCGTTTGGCACGGACGAGTCGCTGGGCCATCGTGGCGGTGGGAACAAGGAACGAGCGTGCGATCTCGTCCGTCTGAAGACCGCCTAAGGTACGCAACGTCAGGGCGACCTGCGCTTCGAGAGATATAGCGGGATGGCAACACGTGAAGATCAGACGTAAACGATCATCGGGTATCTCGTCGAAGTCGAGTTTGGGACCTTCGACGATTGGTTCCGAGGCGAAGTCCGGATCGGCTTCGAGTTTTTCCTGAAGCCGGACTTGCCGTCGCAGGCGATCGATGGCTTTATGTTTCGCGGTCTGGATGATCCATGCGCGCGGCGATTCGGGAATGCCTTCGGTCGGCCATTGATGGACGGCAGCAGTGAACGCGTCCTGTGCAGCGTCTTCGGCGAGTTCGAAATCGCCAAACTGACGTATGAGAGTTGCAACAATCCGGCCCCAGTCGGATCGGTAAACTGCGTCGACGGTCACATTAGAGTTCGAAAGCACGTTTGATAATAAAAAAATTCCGGCTGAGGTGTCGATTCACGAACCCGCCGTTCGATTTAGCAGTGGAGGCACGAAAATATGAAATACATGTTGCTGGTTTATCTCGCCGAAGACGCGATGACCGAAGGTGAGCGGGCGGATTGTTACGTCGAATCGGCACAACTCGCACAGGACCTGAACTCTTCAGGCAAATACCTGGCAGCCAGTCCTTTGCATCCGGTGTCGACCGCCACCAGCGTCCAGGTGCGAAACGGCAAACGACTGGTGACGGATGGTCCATTCGCGGAAACCCGCGAACAGCTCGGCGGCTACTACCTCGTCGACGCGCGCGATCTCAACGAAGCGATGAGTATTGCTGAACGCATTCCCGGTGCGAAGTACGGCACTGTTGAGATTCGTCCGGTGCTGGAGATAAAAGGACTGCCGCAGCAGTGAGGTGGAGATCTTGATTCTTAAAGGACACTAAACATGAACATCTTACTTTGGATAATTCAGATATTGATGGCGTTACTTTTCTTGTTTGCAGGTGCGACTAAGTTCTATTACACATACGAGCAGATGCGATCGATGGGGCCGCCGAATCAAATTCTTCCTCCATCCTGGTTCATTCACTTCATCGGCATTTGCGAAATACTCGGTGGGCTCGGACTCGTCCTTCCGGGACTTTTTCGAATCAAGCAATATCTGACGGTACTGGCTGCGATTGGATTAACGATCATCATGATCGGCGCGGTCGTCATAACGGCTATGAGCCTGGGAGTGGCCGCCAGTATTCCGACGATAATCATCGGTCTTCTATGTGCGTTCATCGCGTATGGCAGGACCAGGTTGAGCCCGTTTTATCGGTAGACAAGAATCATGAACTTACGACGCATTAACTGGCCGCTCTGGGTGGGCTTACTGCTCACCGTCGCGGCTTTCATGAGTTTTTTCTTTATCTTCGTCCGGTTCCCGATTACACGCGACTTTCCCTGGGCCAACTTTGTGCTCTTCGCGATAGCCGCAGTGTTGCTCTTCATCGGACTGCGACGTGGGTTTGCTCCGGATCGTCCGCATCCCACGCGCTCGAAGATCGTCAGCGTGCTCGTGACCGTAGTTGGAGTATTAGTGATTGGCTTGTTTGCGTTTGCGTACTTCGTTGGCGGGCGCATGTTGCCGGCATCGAAAGGCGCCCCGCAAGTCGGCCAGCGAGCACCCGAGTTTACTTTACCTGACAGCACTGGCAAGCAGGTGTCGCTCAACGAACTTATGACTTCACCGATCAATGGCAAGGCGCCGAGAGGTGTGCTGCTCATTTTCTACAGAGGTTACTGGTGACCTTTGTGCAACTCCGAGTTGCGGGGTATCGAAAAGAGTTTGGCCAGGTTGAGCGAAGTCGGAATACGTCCCGTCGCGATCAGTGTTGATGCTCCTGACGTGTCGCGCAATCTTGCGCAAAACCAGGGCTACACGTTTCCGTTGCTCTCAGATCAGAATGTGGAAGTGATTCGTCGTTACGATCTCGTTCATGCTGGCGCGGGTGAGAATGGTCATGACATTGCGCGTCCGGCGGAGTTCCTGCTCGATTCAACTGGAACTGTTCGATGGATCAATCTGACTGAAAACTATTGGATACGAGCGAGGCCAGAGCAAGTGCTCGAAGTGTCAAAGGTGCTGAAGTAAAAACTTGGACAGGATGAACAAGATTTGTCCATCCTGTCCCACCAGTTTAGTTGTTAGCCAACACGACCAGCACCTTCCCTGTACCCATCCTGGTAACCTCTCTCGAAGCTCGGCCGGTAAATTTCAGCGAAGTTTCCGAAGCCCGCTTCCTGGAAGTAATGAGAGCGCTGGGGATCGTAGCTCTTGTCCTTCTTACCATCATCCTTACCGGTTTTGAAGCCATCCTTATACGCCTGACTACTAGCTTTTTCGCTGTTGTCAAAAACGTAATGACTGTACCGGTAGTTGAATCCATACGGATCGTATCCCCATGGATATCCCCACCGCCTAAATCCAAATGGACGATAGATGCGATGAGGGCGAATGATGATCACCCTCTGTCGCGTCTGTGCCTGCATCTCGCTCGTCGAGACGAATCCGATGCCAAACAACATCAGCGCGGTGAGAGCAAGACCGCCAATCTTCCGCAAATATTTTCCTTTCATTTTTCGACCTTCCTTGTTCTAAGTCACACTTCGTGGCTATTTAGCCAATTAGCCAACGCGAGTGCGGCTGATCAATCGGGTGTCTGTACGGCCGTTCGGCCAGTAAGTCACCACATAAGTTTCACGATAGAGACGCCGGCCATAGCGAACCAGTCGCGACCGCGTCACTGAACGCCGGCGGTTGTAACGCTGATAGCGCCGGCCATACCGATCACGTTGCCACTGCGGCACCGCATTGGCAGCGACTGTAACAGTGCTGTTCTGATTCGATATCTCCGCTGCTTCTGCCGCCGGAACAACGAAACCTAAGGAGAGTAGTGTCAATGTGATTCCCAGTACCTTCTTCATGTTTATTTCCCCTTTTAACACCAAAAACTTGGTCGGGCTTCTCCGGTTATTCTGGAGAGAGCCCGACCTGTATTTAAGACACCTGAGAGAGCCACTTGGTTACAAGCAGGATCCATTCCAGAGTAGGAAATTGACCAAACTGGTTCTTGTGCCTTTTGTGCTTTTTTGTTGCGTGTTTTTCATCGTATTCTTTACCGCATGGAACAGGAACTTACGTTTCGCATCGTTCTCCAGAGCCCGCCACCCGGAGTTGATTTTGGTTTGCAGAAGGGTCGTGGGAACGACTTTGAAGTTGTGCAGAAGCAGCGCTCAACCCAGGGAGATCTGAGCTTCGAGTTTGATGTGCATGTGAAAGAAGGAAAAGACGGATCACCCACACTGCTCGGTCCGTTTGTTCAGGGACCACCGCACGAACGATTCTGTTACATCGACATCGGATCTTATGCAGGACAGACAGACACGCCGTGGAGTCGTCGTCTGAAAGTGCCATTCCGAGATATCACCTGGGATGTTGTGAACCAGGCAACACGCGGAAAGAAAGTTCTCGAAGCACGCGTGCCGGGAACAGGTAAGGATGGTAGTCCGACTTGCGCAACTGTGAAGCCGTTTGCAGGTTGGAAGTTGAGTAAGTAGTCAGCGCGAATTCTTGTAAACCACTCCGCCCTTCATCACAAACACCACGCGTCTTACTGCAGTAATGTCCTTTAAAGGATCGCCATCGAGAGCGATGATGTCGGCTTCGAGGCCCCGCGCGATCGAACCGATCTGATCGGACATCCGCATTGCTTCAGCCGCAAGTGAATTAGCTGAAACCATCGCGGCCATCGGATCGACTCCGCCATCTTTCACACGATCGATAAACTCCTCTGCGTTTCTTCCGTGCGACCCGGCCAGCGCGTCTGACCCAAAGACGATCTTGAGACCGGGAACTTTCAGCGCCTGTTTCAGAAACTCGTGATACGACGGGATGATCTCTTTGATGACTTGGAACGCTTCTTCAGGAAAGCCCGGCGTGCCGACGAACTTGTCCTTGTTAAGGAGATAGTTTTCCATCACCAGTCCTGCCTGCGGATCGAGCCACACGCCTTTCTGGACCAGTAACTTTAAATCGTCGTCGCTCGCAAGTGTTCCATGTTCAATCTCGGTGCAGCCCGCGCGGGCGGCAGCACCGACCGCGTCCTTGTAAGCATGAACAAGCGTGCGTAACCCCAGTTTCTTCGCTTCATCACACGCGGCGTTTAATTGTTCCTGCGACATCAACATCTGCGGCCGCCGAACGCTGCCTGCAGCGAAGATCTTGATCAGGTCAGCGCCCGCTTCTTTTTGTTTTCCGACAAACGCGCGAATCTCGTCGGGCGTGCCGGTTTGATCGCCGCGTCCCATGAGTGGCTCAGCGGAGGTGAGAATTCGAGGACCGGGCAGAGTTCCTTTCGCGATCGCATCGCGCAGTGGCAGATCGGCTGGCGATCCGACACTCTGCACAGTCGTGAAGCCCGCCATCAACGTAACTTTGGCGTTAGCCGCCGCGGCATCGGTTGCGAACTTTGAGTTGTCGCCGCCGCCTGCGTTTTTCCCGTCTGGTCCAAAGATCCAGGTGATGTGGACGTGACTGTCGATCCATCCCGGCAACACCGTCAACCCTCGCAGATCGTAATCGACTGGTCCAGCCTTCGGATCGATCCGAACGATCTTCGAGCCTTCGATAACGATGCGCGTGTTGTGAACGACCCCGCCTTTGCCGTCAAATACAGTGCTCGCCGCGATCACGATCTGTTTCGGCTTCTGCTGCGCGCCCACGTTAAGAGCGCAAACAGCAAGCACGAGGCATACAAGGAATCTGTTCATTACTTAGCGTACGCGCGTGCAAATGCGCCTTCGAAGTAAACCGGCTCCAAACCCGTGGCCCAGTATTCAACCGCGACGCGATTCGGCTGTGATGTTTCCTGATCGGTAACGAGTTTTGGCTTTCTCAAATCGTCGGGCTCAAATTCAATCCAGCCAGTCCATGTTCCATCAACTCGCTCTTCTCCGTAAGTACGCACCGTGTAAGCCGTGTCATCCGACCCGCGCACAACGGTCGTATATTCCTGCAACAGTTCTGCCATCTCTTCCTCCCAATGTTCGAGTCAACAATTTACTGTCTCTTGCCGCGTGAGACGAGTTTCCATCGTCTGACTTTGCCACGGCAACTCGCAGTGTAATTCTCCTGAGTGATCTTCGGCATATTGCCGGGAACGACGTCGGAAATATAAAGCACCGAGGCGTCTGACGTTGAATACGATGCTTCTGCGGCGCATGAGTCCTCAACGACCACACCAAAGTCTTGAATCACGCGGCGGCGGCCACCCTGGAAACTAACGAGCGTTGCCATCTCAGTCACCGTCCCTTGCGACATGTCGCCAGTGTTCATCAGCAGTTCGTCGACACCGTCGCTGTTGAGATCGGTCTTGCGCACGATGCTGCTCGCGAAATCGGTGTCCATGTCGGCGATCAGTTGTTGGCCTGAGAAAATCGCCACACGCTTTGTGCCGAAGTTATCAGCGTGCGAAGCGTTGCACTCGCTCACGGAGATCACGTAAAGAGTCTGCGTCTGATTTGCGGCTGTGAAGCTGCCGGTCGTCATGTCGATAATTGACGGCACTATCTGTCCGGCCTTGCGCGCCTCTGCGAGTGGATCTGTGCCTTTACTCGTATCGATGTCTGCGTTACAACGATTCGAGTCAGTCAGGTACCTGCGAAACACTTTCGACAGGACGTTTCTTGTAGTCGCCGCGGGAGTCCTGGGGTCGGAATATTTCCGATCGACTCGAAAGTCTAATAGTACCTGGCGGTCCTTTTGCAGTGTGGGATTCTGCGCCGCCACAGCAAATGTGACAAACGCGACAAAGGCAAAGGCGAGAAGGATTGTTTTCATCTGTATTGGGGGTCCTTTCCAGTTCACAGATTACACAGATTTACCCCGAACCGTGAAGGCGGTATCATCTGCTCACTTTACGACGGAGCCAGCAACCAATGTTAAAGCCCATCACACTTCTTGTCGCAGTCTTATTTGCGTCCGCCTTGACCAGCTTTGCCAGGGATGAGTGGTCACAGTTTCGTGGACCGAACGGCACCGGTGTTTCTGAAACCAAAGGTTTGCCCTCGGAGTTTGGACCAAACAAAAACGTCCTTTGGAAAACTCCACTTCCTGCGGGTCATTCGTCGCCGGTGTTGACGCACGATCGGATCTTCGTCACCGCACACGAGAAGGAGAAGCTGTTTGTGATCTCTCTGGATCGACAAACAGGAAAGATTCTCTGGCAGAAGGAAGCGCCACGCGCGCAGGCAGGACGTTTGCAGAACGTGAATGGGCCGGCGTCGCCGAGTCCGGTGACTGACGGCACAAACGTCTACGTGTTCTTCCAGGACTTCGGAATGATCTCGTACGACGAGCAAGGCAGAGAGCGTTGGAAGCTGCCGCTTGGTCCTTTCAACATGTTCTACGGCTTCGGCGCGTCGCCGATTCTCGTTGACGACAAAATCATTTTGCCTGTAGATCAAGACAACCCGAGCTCGTATCTGCTGGCAGTCGATAAAAACAGCGGCAAAGTGCGTTGGAAGATCGATCGCCCGGTCGTGATCTCCGGCTACTCGACGCCGATCGTTTACAAACCCGCACAAGGCCCCAAACAGATCATCGTTCCTGAGTCGTTCCAGCTGTCTGCGTACTCGGTTGTAGACGGCAAGAGAGTCTGGTGGGTGCGTGGGCTTGCGTGCGAGATGAAGTCGATTGCGAGTCACGACTCTGAGTATCTCTATATCAACGGCTGGGGATTTCCTCAGAATCAACCCGGCAAGCAGGTTCCGACGATCTCGTTTGAAGAAGGTCTCGCCAAGTACGACAAAGACAAAGATAAGATGATCACCAAAGCTGAGATCACCGCGGCCGGTGGCACGGCGATGATGGACAAGATGTTGAATGCGGCTTTCGAAGCATTCGACATGAGTCGCGACGAGAAGCTGGATGCGAGAGATTGGGAAGTGTTCCGCGCGATGATGGCGTCAGAGAATGGGCTGCTCGCGATCAAGATGGGCGGTAAGGGTGATCAGACGGCGAATGCGATTCGCTGGCGTTACACGAAACCGGTGCCGCAGGTTCCATCGACCTTGCTCTACCAGGGCGTGCTTTACATGATTAACGATAGTGGCATTCTCATTTCGTTTGATCCTGTAACTGGGAATGTGATCAAGCAGGGTCGACTGCATGGCGCTATCGACAAATATTTTTCCTCACCTGTTGCGGCCGATGACAAGGTTTATCTGATCGGTCAGGGTGGCCAGGTCTCTGTGCTCAAAGCTGGAGGCGACTGGCAAGTTCTAGCCGTCAACGAACTGGACGACGAGTGTTATGCGACCCCAGCGATCGCCGACGGCCACATCTACATTCGCACACGCAGCGCTCTGTATTCTTTCGGCAAATAACGCTACGACGGACACAGATTCAATAGGTCGTATAGGTGTTGTAAGTCCTATACGACCTATTAATTTTTTCTGCCACACCCCTAAACCGTGCGGTGTTTAGGGAGCAAGATGAGAAATTTTGCCGGCATACGTGTGCTGTGCACGCTTGCGTTGCTTGCAGGCGCCACCGCTCTGAAAGCCCAACCAGCCGATCCTGCCATTACCGCTCTGAGCGTGATGGGAGTCGTTTCTGAAGTCAAAGCAGACACACGCCAGGTAATTGTCACGACGGCCGCCGGCAGCGTCGTCATAGTCACGCTCAGCGATCGAACTGTCTTCATGCGCATTCCGCCGGGTGAAAAGACGAAGGACAAGTTCGTCCGTGTCGCGTCGACTGATTTCACTTTGGGCGACAGCGTGTTCGCGCGCGGTCGAATGTCGGACGATCGCAAGAACATGCCCGCGCTCGAGTTTTATGTCATGAGCAAGGGCGACATTGCCGAGAAGAAAGAGCGTGACCGCGACGAGTGGACTAAACGCGGGATCGCCGGAACTATCAGCGCGATCAATGCTGAGAACAAAGAGATCTCAGTCGATTCGCGAACTTCCGAAGGACCAAAGCCGATCGTCATTGCTACAACCGGCGACACAAAGTTTCGTCGTTACGCACCCGACTCAGTGCGCTTCAGTGATGCACAGCTCGGCACGTTTGCCGATTTGAAAGTCGGAGACCAGCTTCGCGCACTCGGCACGAAGAGCACGGACGGTGCTCGTTTCACGCCAGAAGAGATCGTGACCGGATCGTTCCAGACGATTAGCGGCGCGATTACAGGAATCGACGCCCAGAAGAAAGAGATCAAGATCAAGGATTTTCAGAGCCAGCAGCCAATCACGATCACATTGAGCAAGGACTCGTCGATGCGTCGACTCACGCCCGAGATGATTGCCGCCCTGACAAAAGGAAGCGGCGACTTGCAGGAGATGTTCGATCAATTGCCGGCGTTCACGCTTCTGGATTTGAAGCCCGGTGATTCAATTCTTATCTCGAGTACGAAAGGAGCTGACCCCACGCGCATAACCGCGATCGCGGTCGTTAGTGGTGTTGGTCCTTTGCTGCAGAACAAAGAGACAGGACGCGCGACGGCTGTCTCGTTGGGCGCCATGAGCCTCGGTGGTCCGTAACACAGATTTTACGGATCAAAGCCACGGATTTACCAAAAAGATTGAAGGTGAGCGATGTTTCGAATGAACCGGATTTTTGGCGCCGTCTGTTTGTTGAGCGTGTGTTTTTACGTTGGTATTGCACAACAGCGGACGGGCTCGTTACGTGGGCATGTGACCGACGAACTCGGTGCGCTTGTCGTCGGTGCGACCGTGACGATCATCGCTGCTGACGGAACGCAGAAGAATGCTGCCAGTAACAACGAGGGAACTTACAGCTTTAATTCTCTTCCACCCGGACCATACACGTTGCGTGTGGCTGCGCCAGGCTTTAGTTCTTACGAAAAGACCGAGCTTTCGATCGCTGCCGGTCCGAGAACTACGCACGATGTGCGTCTGGTCGTCGGTCTCGAAAAGCAGGTGATCACAGTCAATGAAGATCAAGGCTTGAACACCGATTCGCAAAACAACGCCGATGCAGTTGTGTTGAAAGGCCAGGATCTCGACGTGCTACCTGACGATCCTGACGCACTCGCATCTGCTGTAACAGCGATGGCTGGTCCTGCCGCTGGTCCGAATGGCGGACAGATCTTTATCGATGGTTTCACCGGCGGTCGCATGCCTCCGAAAGAATCGATTCGCGAGGTGCGCGTCAATCAGAATCCTTTCAACGCTGAAAACAACAGCATCGGCTTTGGCAATATCGAGATACTCACCAAGCCGGGTGCTGACAAACTTCACGGCAGTACGTTTTTCAATTTCAACGACGAGAGTTTGAATTCACGCAATCCATTTGCGCCGGATCGCGCGCCGTTTCAGGTGCGATATTACGGCGGTAGCATTAGTGGACCAATCAAGAAGGGCAAGTCGTCATTCTTCCTCGACTTTACGCGTCGCGCGATTGACGACAACGCCATCATCAATGCCACCGTTCTCAACTCATCGCTGATTGCAACGCCGTTCAAGTCCGTCTTGCTCGTGCCGAATCAGTTCACCTCATTTAGTCCACGATTCGATTACCAACTGAATCCGGCTAACACGCTCGTAGTGCGTTACTCCTACACGCGAAACAAGGCCAGCAACGTTGGCGCTTCGGATTTTTCTTTGCCCGAGCGCGCGTTCAATCGATTCAATACTTTCCAAACCGTTCAGGTTACCGAGACCGCCATCCTTTCGCCGGCGCTGATGAACGAGACTCGCTTTCAGTACAATCGCAATCGCTCACGACAGGACGGCAACAACACAATCCCGACGATCCAGGTGCAGGAGTCGTTTATTTCGGGAGGTTCGCAGGTCGGACTCGCGCACAACGACGAGGATCGCTGGGAGCTGCAAAACTATTCAATGTGGACCAACGGCCGTCACATCTCGCGTTTCGGAGTTCGCCTGCGCGGTGTTCACATCACCGACTTCTCACCGCAGAACTTCGGTGGCACATTTAGTTTCTCAGGCGGTGACGCACCAGAGCTCGATGCGACCAACCATGTCGTTCACGACTCACATGGCGATCCAGTGCTGATCCCGATCACGAGTCTCGAACGTTTTCGCCGCACGCTTCTGTTTCAGGGTAATCCAAACATGCGCGAGCTTGGCGGCGGCGTGACGCAGTTTTCAATAGCCGGTGGCAATCCCGAAGTGAAGGTGAGCCAGACCGAGTTCGGCGTGTTTTTTCAAGACGAGTGGCGCATTCGTCCGAACCTGACCTTAACGATGGGTCTGCGCTACGAGCAACAAACAAACATCAGCAGCAATTACAACTTCGCGCCGCGACTGTTTTTCGCGTGGGCGCCGGGTGGCACGAGCGTCGGTGCTGGTCCAGGTGCGCCGCCGTCGAGTTCTTCCCCGAAGATGGTGATTCGCGGTGGCATGGGCGTCTTTTATGATCGCTTTGGTGAGCGAGCGACTCTACTGGCGACGCGCTTCAACGGCGTCAATCAGCAGGATTTCAGAGTCTTTGATCAGAGTACCCTTGATCTCTCGACGTTCTCCCTCGACGGCGTCACAAACGTTCCGACAGTCGAGCAACTCGCGTCGTTCGCATCACCACAAATCGTGCGTCGCATTGCGCCTGACTTTCAGGCGCCGACATTCGTCATGACTGCGATCAACTTTGAACGACAGTTGCCGTCGAAGTTCACATTCTTCGCCGTCATGTTCAATTACCGCGGCAAGCACCTGCTGCGCGTGCGTAACATCAACGCGCCTTTGCCCGGAACTTACGATCCGGAAGATCCGAGCAGCGCTGTTCGCCCGTTCGGAAACATCGGCGACATCTACTACTACGAATCGAGCGCGACCTTTAACGACTATCGCTGGTTCGGCGGCGTCCGGCGGCAGATGAGCAAGGGCTTTTCTCTGTTTGCAAACTTCGGCGGCGGCAGAGGCAAGACTGACACCGACTGTATCTTCGGCTCGATTGCGAACTGTTTTCCCGCTGACTCTTACGATGCCAGTGCTGAGTATTCGCGCGTCTCGTTTATTCCGAACGCAAGCTTCTTTGCCGGCGGTACGATGATCCTTCCAAAGTTGAAAGTGAACTTTAATCCGTTCATCGTTTACTCAACCGGCCGTCCATTCAACATCGTCACCGGACGCGATACGAATGGTGACGGATTGTTCATCGAACGTCCTGCGTTTGCGAGTGCACAAACTGATCCGGCGAATCTCAGGCAAACTAGTTTTGGTAATTTTGATTTGAGTCCGGCGGCGGGTCAGGAACTAATTCCGCGCAATTACGGAATGGGTCCGGGCTTCTTCTCCGTAAACATGGGAATCAGCCGATCGTTTGCGTTTGGTAACGTTCCCGCTGCGGCGGCCGCCGCTCCTGCTAAACCAAATACCGCTACGGCCGTCGCTCCCGCGCCGGCTCAAGCTGGCGGAAGTAAACCGGGGAATGCGCCGGCTCCCGAGAAGCGATACACGCTAACGTTTTCTGTAAACATTCAGAACCTTTTGAATCACACGAACCTGACGAATCCAATCGGTAACCTGAGCTCGCCAAATTTTGGTCAATCGATTTCGACTGCCGGTGGCTTCGGTGGACCAGGCGGCAGTTCCGCTGCCGGAAACCGCCGCATCCAGGTTCAAATTCGATTGGGATTCTAAACCGCTGTTATCTGCGTTCATCCGCGGCTAATTATTAGCTTTGAGTTTCGCTGCTTTTGTACGAAGTCGCTCTTCCAGTTTCTGCAGTTCTGGAGTCAATTCCGGACCGAAATCCTCGGCTTCGAAAATCGGACGAATATCGATTTCCTCGTCGCTCATTACGTCATCGTCAAACGGGATGCGCTTCGCCCACTCAACCGCCTCATCAATCGATTTGACTTTCCAGATCCAATAACCCGCAATCAGTTCTCGCGTCTCTGCAAATGGACCATCAGTGACCAGGCGCTGGCCTTTGGAGAACTTTATTCGTTTAGCTTTCGAAGTCGGATGAAGTCCCTCGCCTTCGAGCATGATTCCGGCATTCACCAATTCCTCGTTGAACTTACCCATGTCGGCGAGGATCTTCTCGCTTGGCATAACTCCGGCCTCTGATTCCGCGTTGGCTTTAATAATAACCATCACTCGCATCTTGATATCTCCTCAATTCTTTCAAATTAGAGCTTATTTCCGCCCTTCTACTCACTAGTCGAACGGCAAACAACGATTTCGACAATGGGCCGGAGAGTTTTTTTGAGTCTACCGGATCTATGGCTGAATGCTAACATCTGACGCGTATGATCATTCATCTCGTGGACGGTACGTACGAACTTTTCCGCAACTTCTACGGAATTCGTCGCTTCAAGAAGACAGATCCGCCGTTTGGCGCGGTTGCCGGCGTATTAGGCGGAGTTGCGCAACTGCTCGAAGATGGCGCGACACATGTCGGCGTGGCGACAGACCACATCATCGAATCCTTTCGCAACAACATGTGGGCGGGTTACAAGACGGGCGCAGGCATCGAACCGGTGTTGCGCAAACAGTTCACCCCACTCGAGGAAGCGCTCACTGCAATGGGTGTCGTGGTCTGGCCCATGGTCGAGCTCGAAGCGGACGACGCACTCGCGTCTGCCGCGCACCTTGCAGCTCAGGATGAGCGAGTGGAAAAGATTTGCATCTGGACGCCCGATAAAGATCTCGCGCAATGCGTCGTCGAGGAGCGTGTGGTACAAGTGGACCGGCGCAGTGGCGCGATTCGTGGCGCCGAAGAAGTGCGCGCAAAGTTTGGCGTGATGCCGGAGTTTATTCCCGACTATCTCGCACTCGTGGGCGATGCTGCGGATGGTTATCCGGGAATTTCGGGATGTGGACCAAAGACTGCCGCCACACTCATCAATCGCTACGGAGCGCTGGAGAATTTCGGCCCGGATGTTTTGAACGACGAGAATCGCGCGCTCGCAATACTTTTCAAAGATCTCGCGACGTTGCGTATTGACGCGCCGCTTTTCAAAGACGTTGATGAATTGCAATGGCGTGGTGCGACGAAAGAATTTCCTGCAGTGACGGAAAAGATTGAGAGTGCGCGACTGCTAGCGCGAGTGCGAAAGTTAGAGAAACGGTTAATCAACACATGAGTGACGCTTCGGCAGCGACAGCAACAGCTCCAGTAGCGACTGAGACCAAAACACCTGTCGCAGCAAAACCCCGTTACGATCGATCGATTGTCGAAGGACCCCTCGTTCCAGCAGTCTGGAAGATTGCGTGGCCGACGATGCTCACGAATGTCATCGGCGGCTTGCAGGGCATGGTGGACCACGCGCTCGTCGGAAATCTCGTCGGGTTCAAAGCGAACGCGGCGATCGGTGTGAGCTGGCAAGTGTTTCTCGTGGTGATCGTTTTTATTTCGTCGTTATTCACCGGAATGAGTGTGCTCGTGGCGCGTTTTGCGGGCGCGGGTGACGAAGAAAAAGTTAACCGCACTGTCTACCAGGCATTTCTCACCGCGATCTTTATTGCCCTCGGCGTCATGGCTCCGATTGGTTATTTCGTGTC
This sequence comes from Pyrinomonadaceae bacterium, assembly GCA_036006625.1. GTDB lineage: Bacteria > Acidobacteriota > Blastocatellia > Pyrinomonadales > Pyrinomonadaceae > PSRF01. Next base: position 20,053 of record DASYPN010000411.1, read on the forward strand.
GCCGTCGTTACTCAATCTCGTCAATGCCGCGCCTGATGTAAAAGCCGAAGCGCTGCCGTTCCTGCGCATCATGTTTGTGTTCAGTTTCGGCTTGATGCTGTTCTTCATGCTGAGTGGAGCACTGCGTTCGGCGGGAGACGCGCGTACGCCGATGATGCTGGGCATCGCGATGACTGTCTTAAATCTGGTCCTGAATATTCTGCTCATCAGAGGATTTGGTCCGATTCCATCGTTTGGAACAAAAGGCGCGGCGATGGGAACCTGTATCGCATCGGGGCTGGTGGCAGTTTATTCACTGGCGCGTCTGTGGGGCGGCAAGTGGGTGATCGCGATTCCTCGCGGTGGAGGTTATGGTCCCAACTGGTCCATCATCAAATCGATCTTCAAATTCGGACTGCCGACGGGCGTGCAGGGAATTGCGATGAACATCGGCGGCGTCTTCATGCTTTCGTTCATCGGTTCGCTCGCGCAGAGTGCTGCCGCGCAGGCAGCGTTCGCAGTCTCCTACACCGAACTGTTTTCGCTGATTACCTGGACGTCGGTGGGATTGATGGGTGCGGCGGCAGCGGTCGCCGGACAAAACCTGGGCGCGAGAAAACCCGATCGTGCGGACGCTGCGGTACACGTTGCCGCTCGTTTTGGATTGGCAGTCGCCGTGTTTGTTGGGCTCTTCTTTCTGTTCTTGCCGCGACAACTGCTCGCGATCTTCGGCATGCACGATCCGTCTGTCGTTGAGATTGGTGTTCAGTTGCTGCGTGTATTGAGTGTTTCGGGTCTGTTGATTACCGTCGCGTTGACTTACACGGGTGGATTGCAGGGAACTGGAGACACACGCAGTCCGCTTTATATTTCGATCATCTCGCAGATCGTCGTGCCGCTCGGGACGTGTCTTGTAATCAAGGAAACGAGCAGGCTCGACCCGATTGATATCTGGCTCGCAATCCTCGCCGGTCACGCAACGCGCTGTGTGTTGAGCGTGATCCGCTTCAGGCAAGGGAAGTGGAGAAATATTAGAGTCGAATAGGTGGTTTCACGCAAAGACGCAAAGTGGACGCAAAGACGCGTAAGTTTTCTTTGCGTCTTTGCTTCCTTTGCGTCTTCGCGTCTTTGCGTGAAACCTATTTCTTTGCGCCGAGGCTTTGCTTCAAGATCTTCACCAGGTCGACGACTTTGTGATCGGTATCGGCCTCTTCTTCAACCTTAACCACATTCGATCGTTTCGCCTGTTTCTTCTTCACCAACTTCAAAAGCGAATCGGTTTGCTTGTCCGCGAGCTTCGTCGGTGTGAACTGCTTCTTCGACTTGTTTGCGATCAACTTTTCGAACTTGTGCACCGTCGCTTTCGGCGCTTCTTTCTTCTTCGGCAGGCCGACATCAGCAGGCGACCGCAGCTCATCCGCAAAACGCATCGTCTCAGCGCGCAAAATTCCTTTATCTGAAAAGATCGCGACGAGATATTCTTTGCCACGCATCACAAAAGTGGCGACACCCGCGAGACCGCTCTGGTCCATCGTTTCCGCGAGTAGCTTATAAGCTTTTTGCGAACCGGCAGCGGGCGTCAAAAAATATCCACGCTCGAAATAGAGCGGTGGGATCGAGTCTGCAGGAACGAACTGCTTGAGATCGATGTCGCGAGTTTTTTCCGGAGCGAGTCGTTCCAACTCCTCGTCAGTAACAATCACATACTTCTCTTTACTGACCTCGTAGCCACGCACGACTTCATCGACGTCAAGATCCTTGCCCGTCTTCTCGGCAAAATACTTTCGCGCGAGGGGTTGCCCATCTGGTCCAAGCATCCGCAGCGAAGCGCGATTCGAGCGCGCCGCCGGAAACAGATTCACCGGCACACTCACGAGTCCAAACGTCAACGTTCCAGACCAGAAAGGCCGCCCGCCGGCATTCTCCTCTTCGGGTTCCACAGTTTTACGTGTTGTTTTAGGCAGCGCGTTTCTCCTTTCTCAACGACGCAATACTCTTGGCAAGAACACTGTCGAGTGCCGCTGTCTGTCGTTTCGCTTTAACGGCCTTCAATCGCGGCGCGTGTCCCTTGGCTTTTTTCTCGATGAACTCCATCACTCGCTCACGATATTCATCTTTGTATTCCGTTGCCTTGAACTCGCCCTGCAACATCTCCACTAACTGTTTCGCCATTGCCAACTCTTTCTGAGTTGGCGCAGCGCCTGTCGGTTTCGTGAGCTGGTCCGCGAGGATCACTTCATTCGCATCCCGCAACGTAAACAGATAGAGATAATCGTCGATGGCGCGGAGCGCGCCCGCGTAATACTTATTGCGCATCACCCAGTGCGCGATGCCTTCACTCTCTTTGTTCTGGAGGGCTTCTGCGAGAGCGAAATAATCTTTTTCGTCGCCGTCCGGGCCGAGATAGTAAGGACGTTCATACCACTGCTGACTAATCTTGGCTTGCGGAACAAACTCGACGACCTCGATATCGCGCGAAGGCGGCGGTGTTAGTGTCTCGAGATCTTCTTTAGTCAGGATCACGTATTTCCCCGGTTCGATCTCGTAGCCCTTTTGAATCTCTTCAGTCGGCACTTCATCGCCCGAATCGGGATCGATCATGTGTTGCTTCACACGATTTTTTTGTCGATCGTCGAGCACGTGAAATCGCACCGTGCGATCCTGCACAGCCGAATACAGCTTGACTGGCACCTTCGTAGTGCCAAGTTTTATTTCACCTTTCCAGATAGCTCGCGCTGCCATAAAAACCCCTCTTACTACTCAACGCCACAAGCGGAACAACGCGGTTCGTGTGACTCAGATTCCTGTACGCATACTGGACAAACGTTGCAGTCACAATCAATACAGTAAGCGCCCGTCTGATACGCGTACGATTGCTGGCACATCGAACAGATTTCGGTGCCGCCCTCAAACCACCACCACGGAACGTTACTCTTCATTTCGATTCCTCTCGAAAGTTCGCAACTACGATGCCACAAAGAGCACAAAAAGGCACAAAGAATGATGTCATTCATTTTTGTGCTTTCTGTGCCTTTTTGTGGCTATCTTTCTTGTGGCTATTTCCACTCGCCCTGGAGCGTGAAGGCGGCCCAGTAGTGAGGCGAATGCCAGCGCGCGTCTTTTGACATCGAGGCTTGAGCAGCACGAAGCGCAGCCGCGGGGCGCAATTTTTGTCCCAGCATCCCTTCGTAAAAACGTTTCATGAATTCGGCCGTCGCACGGTCGTCTATCTGCCAGAGACTCGCGACGACGCGAGGCGCGCCGGCGTACATGAATCCGCGCGTCAATCCGACGAGACCCTCACCTCTGATCTCTTTGCCGAGCGCCGTTTGACACGCGCTCAACACCACGAGATCTGCCGAGAGCTTCAGATTGTAGAGATCGTAGAGACGCAGAAATCCGTTTTGAGGACGGCCCTTCTCGTCAACAAGCGACAAGACAACTCCCGACAGTTCAGGATGCGTGTTGTTGATTAGCCCATGCGTAGCGAAGTGAACGATTCGATATTGGCTCAATTCGGCACTGGTCGCGAGTATGCGGTTTGCCTGGAAGTCGACGGCCTCGAGTTTCAAGTCGTTGGTTGCATAGCGCGTGATCTCGTCGGCTTCCTGACGGCTGAACCGCAGTCGTCTCAAATCGCCGAGGCCAATCTCGGAAGTTGATCTGACGGCGTCTGCCGCCGAAGTTTTTTCCTCACGCGCAGCGTGTGCGAGTTTTGCAGTTTGAAGGCGTGGATCGTCATTCGAGAAAACCGGATCGGCAAATACGGCGAGAGTTTTTGGCGCCGGTTTGCGATTAGTAGTTTCCTTTCTGAGCGATGCGAGGACTGCCGTTGAAGGTGCAGTCACAATCTCGTGATCCAACATCAGCGGCTGCGCGTTTGTTGGATCAGGTAACCCGGAAAAAGGAACAAACTGCAACACACCGTCGCTCACGATCAATAGCCGCTTACTCTTCAACTCGGCAGTCGCTGGTCCAAGTAAGATCTGACTCAGACTCGCCGCAGACTTCAGATATTCTGCATCCGCCGATTCCAATCGCTGTCGACGCTGTTCGAGTGTCTCGTTCGCGACGCTTTGATTACGTGCAGTCAATAGTTCGTAAACACGTCGCGCCAGCGGTTCGATGACTGAACGGTCAGGCAACTCGTATGTCTTGATCGAGTCAGACGTGACGGCCCACAGGAAACTGTTGTGTTCGCCAATCGAGTATTCGAGTAGCAGGGTTTCGGGATCGAGAACTTGCTTCTGAGTTTCTTCGAGTGTGAGTGGCAGTGGCTGAGTTAGCGCTGCGTACCGTGGGCTCGTTTCGCGAATTCGCGCTTCAAGCAGCTCGTATTCAGCTGTGAGCGCTGCGATTTCTTTCGCTGCTGCCGTGGCCTGTTCTTCCGTGTGTTTTTCACTCAGCAACCGTACCTGGCACTCGGCTTTGTCAGCAATCGACTGTTCCAAATTGCGTTTACGTTCCAACAATTGCGGATCTACGCCGTGATGAATTTCTGCGTTTGCTTCGCTCAACAATTCGAGCAGCGAACGTGCGCGTCCTGTTTCACTCGCATTAAATGCCGCCACGTCCAATCGCTGTGAAGGATCCTCTTTGTGTAGACGCATCAAGAGGTCGATATAAAACTCTCGAAACTGTTGTACTGAGGCGAAGAATGTCGCGCGTAATTGCTGGCTCGCAACCCTGGTCCGCAAACGCTCAACGAGCGTTAACGCTGCCTCAATGTGTTTTCGCGCTTCGTTGAGATTGCCAAGATCGCGTTCGACGCGCGCGAGATAAAAGAGCGCGCTGCTGGTTCCTCTTTCATCATTGATCCTTTGGCGAACTTTGAGTGTCTGATTGAAGTAGTCAAGCGCCTTCTCGTTTTGCCCCAGGCTTGCGTAGATGCGTCCGAGGTTGACCAAAGTTGAGGCCGTGTAAAAATGATTCCCGGCTTTCTCCATGAACGGAAGCGACTCGTTGTAATAGTCGAGCGCCTTCTGCTTGTTGCCAAGATGTTCGTAACAGTCGCCGATATTGCGGAGAGTGATACCGAGGCCGAGTGGCTCGCCAATTGGGCGTCGCATTTCCAACACGTGCAGATGTATGTCGAGCGCACGCTGATACTGTCCGAGCTTCACGTAAGTCGTTCCGAAGTTGCTGATCAGCACCGGATCGATGTCGCCCACTGTTAAATAGATCGCCGCTGCTCGATCGTACATCGCCAGACGATTCTGAGTGTCGCCGAGCTCGCCGTATATCCAACCGATATTCACGGTCACGTCGGCTTCGCCGCGCGGGTTCTTTGCTTCTTTGTAAAGAGCAGCGGCTTTGGTGTGTGAGTCGATCGCCTTCTGAAACTCACCGATGTCGCCGTAGATGTTCCCGACTTCGTGAAGCGTGAATGCTTCCAGCAGTTTCTCGTTGACGTTTTGCCAGATGACAAATGCGGCGTCGTATTTTTCGATCGCTTGTTGATACGACTGTCGGGTTCGCTCGTTACGCAAAGCCTTTGCGTCGGTGAAGAGTGTTTGTGCGGCGACACGCTTGCGATCGGGCTCAGTCGCAGTGCGTAGTTCCTCGAGTTTCAGTTCATAGTTCCCGGCCATCTTTGGCGAAGTTGACAACACCTCAACTCGATACACACCCGAAGTTTCCGCTACGAGAAAAACCGGCTCGACACCTTTATCACCGTTCGGCATGTCGACTCGCGCGACTTTGGTCCCATCAGGTGTGTAAATAGACACCACGACATCAACCCCCCGTTGATCGACAGTGAGATGAGCGTACTGACCGGACGTTAGAGTGAGTGTGTATGAATCTGCTTCGCGTGCGTTGATCGTACGTGCGATCGGTTTAGACAATTCGAGAGAAGTTTGAGCAGCGGAACTTTTCGACGCGCCGGCGATCTGCAGAACAACAATCGCGAGGCCAAGAGAAAAAGATCTGCACAAGAGGTCCGGGGATGGATGTGGCCGGTACATAAAACCTCCAGCGGGCAAATATTCGGTTTTACGGTAACGCGTATTTTCTATTTAAAAAGGACCGGCATAGTGTAAGATTCGTCCTTCACCAACCTCCCATTTAGATTTTCGACTCCTTTGATAGACATTTGAGCTAGAGAGCGGTCCCCCCGACTCTGTCGCTTCGGGTCGTCCGAGACATTGCCGTCCGCCAATCGTCAGGGCTATGGGCGAAGCTGTGGACGACAAAAATCAGACGGAAAGAGGTCGCCGTCCCGCTGATACAAAGCGTGGGCGGCCACAGCGACAAACAAGCGCGCCGTTAGGCATCTTGATTTTGAGCGCGATGAGACTTCTCGGTCTGAGTTACAAAGACATCGTTGCCGAGAGTGAACGTCTGGCGAAGCTCAACAACAACTCAGACATGCGCATCGGCAAATCGACCCTCGGAAATATTATCAGTGGTAGTATTCGCCAACCCGGAACCGCAAAGCTCGATAGTCTGCGAATCATTCTCAACCTCTCGCGTGCAGACATGGATGCGGCTATTGGTCTACAACCGCAACGTCGTTTCACCGAACAACTGGAGATGAGTCGTGCGCGCACACATGAAGTGCCGCTCGATGCTGTGGCGCGTCATCGAAGAATAAAGATGCCGGTTGTTCGCGACGATGCGAACCTTGAGGACACGCAGTTCTTCGAAGGCTCGTTGAAGCGTTGGACCGAGATTGAAGTTGAGTATCTCGGATCGTTCTATCCGCCCCACCTCGCGTACGTCGTCGTTGGTGAAGAGGACACGAATGCGTCGCCGATAGCGCCTCCGGGTAGTCGTCTCCTCGTGAACAAACTCTTGACGAAGGTGCATTCAGCAGAGAACATGAGCTTTCACGAGCGTGAGTTGTTTTATGTTCTGACGCCGAATGGACTCACCTGCGTCTACGCGGAGCATGCACCCGGCGACAAGATCGTCCTGATACCTCATCCCGCATCAGGCAATGTTCGCGAAGAATTCGATCGTGCCGAAGTGAAAATCATAGGTCAGGTTGTTGGTGTGCTTTATCCGAAGTGATTTCCGAGATATCGGACAATTGTCGACAGTTATCTTCGGCGTAAGTTCGTGATGATCAATTACTTCGCGCAAAAGCGCTGAGCGTCTTTGTAATGATTCGTTTGATTTTGCCAACCTTAGGCTGGCATCAGGTAAAGACCTGACCTCACGCTTTTCAAAAAGTTAAATAACTAGAGCGAAACGTCTTAACACCTCGAGCTTCGTTGATTTCTTTCCACGATACCGGACAAAAGATTTTCTAGTACGCAGTTTGTGGTGACTCCTGTAAACTCCGCCGCTCCCAGGTAATAGCGGCAATAACCTCCCAAAAACTCCAAAACTGAAGCCTGCGCTGCAGCGCCCCCTCGAAGGCGTTCGATCCCAAAACCTTCGTATCGTTGTGGCTTTTACTCCTAAAGATTAACCGAACGATTTGAGACCGCCCAGGTTCGATCACTCCCGGCATGAGAATGGAGGGTCTTATTGTGCTGGCTGGTCAGGAGCTGAAAGCTCTGCGCAATCGACGCAACATAACCGTTCGTGAAGTGGAACAAGCAAGCCGGCGAATCGCCGATGTGAAAGGAGATAAAAGATTTTGTATTTCAAACGGGTGGTTAGCTCAACTCGAAAACGGCGTCTCGGAGCCGAGTATCTGTAAGCTCTTCAGCCTGAGCGTGATTTACCGGGTCAACTTTCTCGATCTCGTTGGTCTGTACAAGGTCGACGTGGACGATAAGGAAAAGTACGAACCGGTAGCCGAACCGTATCTCACGCAG
>DASYPN010000412.1:0-3624 GCA_036006625.1 Pyrinomonadaceae bacterium
AGCGTATCGACACCACGACGCGCCAGCTCCTCGATTGGCAGACACGCCTCAAACCAACGAGTCTCCTCGAAACGTTGCAACGGGACGCTTTTTGCTTCGAGTAGTGCCGCGTAGAAGTGCGCATATTGGTCCTGGTCGAACGGGCAGTTGAGATAGTCGTCACCTCCCTTATCGTATCGAGCGGCGCGAAACGCGACTGACGTATCGATCGACTCGGCGGCGACGATTGGCGCGATCGCGTCGTAAAAGTACATCTGATCGCTGCCGGTTAACTTCATGATCTCGGCAGTCAGAGCGTTCGAAGACAAAGGACCGGTGGCGATGATCGTGATCTTGTCGTCCGGAATGTCCGTGACTTCTTCACGAATCAGACGGATGCGCGGTTCGTTCTCGATTCGCTCAGTGATTAGCGCGGCAAACTTTTCTCGATCGACTGCGAGCGCCGCGCCGGCCGGAACGCGCGTCTCCGCCGCAGCAGACATTACCAGCGAGTTACCTTGCCGGAGTTCTTCCTTTAATAAATAGGACGCGGTGCCAGGTTCGTCTGATTTCAGTGAATTGGAACAGACAATCTCGGCGAGCTTATCGGTGCGATGTGCGGGCGTCTGCATCACAGGCCGCATCTCGTACAGATTCACATCCACACCGAGCCGCGCCACCTGCCACGCCGCCTCAACACCCGCCAACCCACCCCCAATGATGTTAACTTCCATCCTGTACATCCTGTTAATCTTGTAATCCTTCTAACTATGGCTTCGCCGCAGCGGGTGCAGTGATTTTGTAATCCTGCACATCACCCGAGAAATGCTTGTACTCACTCCACTCAATCGTCTTGTTGTAATCACCGCCCCCAAACACCAAAACCTTCATCGACAAATTCATCTGTGCAAACTTCGGCAACCAAACTCCCTGGACCATTCGCGTCTGCTCCATCACGAGCGCGGCGCCCGGCTTTAACGAAACCAACAAACCTCCGGCCATCTTGAAAGCGTCAGCCAAACGCGCTTCCAATCGAATCACCTGCTTATCAACCGGATCGATCCACACGACACCAACCAGCTTGGCAATCAAACCCTCCTCGGAGTTCTTCGGCTTGAAACCGGCGCGTGGTCGAAAGTCAAAAACGATCGCTTCACGTTCGGCAAATATCTCGCGCCGTGGTGACACAAACTCACACGCCTTCAAGAAAGCCGAAATGCCGGTGCCATCTTCGCCCTCCGCCTTTTTCTTCTCGCGTTCAGCTCGGCGGTGCTCCATCTCCTTCCTATCTTTTTCCTGATCGCGCTCGGCTTGTGCAAACTCCTCCTGGACGCGCCGTTCTTCTTTGGCCGCACGTTCGGCAGAAAGAGGTTTGCCGTTCTCGCTGATCAGCTTTACCACTGCAGCGCGATTCGGCAACGGATAGACCTCATAAACAGTTGATTTCTGTTTCTTAATTCGGCCCTTGCTGTCGATCGAGCGATCAGTCTCGGTGCGCGTGAATGCATATTCCGAAACCCGGTTCTCGAGTTCAGTCTGATTCTTTTCAACTTCACGCAGCAACGCGGCAACGTCGAGATTCTCAGTCGCAGCCGGCGGATCGAAAACACGATCGTCGATCCCGGTGTTGTAACCCACGCTGTGTAGCTGGAGCGTCAGTTCGCCCGAGCCTTCGACGTTCATGCGCACGCGATGTGGTTCGACGATGCCTTGTTCCGGTCGATAGTCTTCAAACAGAACTCTGGTCTTTCGAACATCGCCGGTGATCTTTGTGATAAGCGACGTCTTCACGCTGAAGTAATACTGAAAACGTGCGCCGGCGCGTGTCGAGAACTCGACGATGTATGCCGGTTCCGACCCGAGGTCGCCAAGCGACACTAAGCGCGCGAGGATGTTTGCTTTTTTCAAATTGACGAGACGTGAAGAGTCGAGCGAGGCGCGCAGTTTAGCCGCGAGGCTTTCCGGGCCAGTCAGAGTTCGAAGTTGACGATCGAGGCCGATCTCCCAGGCTGAACGCGTGTTGCTAGCGGAGATGATCTGGCCGTTGCCGAAGGTGAGTTCGAAACGTTCGGACGCCGGTGCTTTGCGTTGCGTGCGGGCGGTGCCGATTGGTTGATTGTTGAGCTGAATGATCCAGTCGTACGTGGCATCCTTCAGCGCGCCGACTGACTTCTTGCCACCGGACGCTTTTAAATAGTTATCGACGATCTTGTCCGCGGACGGAAGCTTCTGCGCGAACGCCACCTGAGCCGCGAACAACAGCAAAAACAGAATCGGCACACGCCGGCGCAGCTTTGGGAAACGGGGGGAATCAAACATACAGCTTCAAACTTACTTCTTCTGCGCGGCTTTCCGCGCGGCTAACTTCTTCGCACTCGCGCCTCTCGGTGTGCTCTTGGTCGCTTTCTTTGCAGCTTTTTCGCTTTTCCTGCTCGTTGAAACCTTTTTTGTTTTTGTGGCCTTTGTGCTTTTTTTTGGCTTCTCTTCTGGCGGCGTCCCTGGTATCAGTTTACCGTCTCCCTTCGCTTCATCCTGGACCAGCGCCTGCTGATTCTCGTGATATTCGTATTCGTTGATAACCCCACCGCGAACCTTATATCTATCGACATTCTTCGTTGGATCTTTCGGCATCCCATCCCTCCTGTAGGCTCGATCTGTCCTGCTTGACACTGCAAACTCGGCATTCGTATAGTGCAACAGCGTTTGAATTCACGCCTTAGCCGGCTTAGCTCAGTTGGTAGAGCGTCTGATTCGTAATTAGAAGGTCGCCGGTTCAATTCCGGCAGCCGGCTCCAATAGAATCAAGTATTTACGGCCACTCGCGTGAGTGGCTGTTTTAGTGTTTGTGGCATTTTTGTGGCAGCGTGTTCGACCGCGCTTCTGAGGCTGTCATCAGACGCATGCGTGTACCGCATAGACATCTGAATGTTTGAATGGCCCAACAGTCGCGCAATCGTCGTTGCGTTACATCCTGCGTCACCTAATCGCGTCGCAAAGGTGTGACGCAGATCGTGAAAGTGAAAATCTTCTATGCCTGCGTCGATGCATGCAGCCACAAAAGCCTTTTTCACATCTACCAGGCCTTCGCCCGCTCGCCTCTTAGCAATCCGCCTCGATGCAAACACGAGATCACCCTGTTGCGTCTTCCGGTGATTGAGCAAAACTTCTCTGACTCTTTGACTCATCGGAATGATGCGATCACGTGCGGTCTTTGTATTGACCACATGAATGACACCGCGCAGAAAATCGACGTGCGGCCACGACAGATTTAGCAACTCACCGCGACGCATACCCGTACCAAGCGCCAGAGCCACTAGCGGGTACAAATGTTTACGCCTTCCAGTGAGTTGTGCCATCAATCGCGTTTCCTCATCTGCCGATAAGTAGCGGTTGCGTTGATTGTCCACTCGCAGCTTCCGCACCTTGCGACATGGGTTTGATGCTGCCTGCTCCAACTCCACCGCGAGAGTGAAGATTCGAGACAGTACAGCAAGTTCCAGATTCACAGATGCCGGACTGCGAGTTGTGCCGCGCCTCGTAATCGACTGAGCACGATCACGTTTCCACTTTTCAATCGCCAGAGCTGAAACCTCGCGTAACGCTTTCCCTTTGAATAATTCAGCCCACTGATTCGCAATGATCTCG
>DASYPN010000413.1:0-37634 GCA_036006625.1 Pyrinomonadaceae bacterium
TGGTGCTGAAGCCCGGCTACGATTGGTTTTATCCGTACTACCGAGACCGCGCGCTTTGCTTACAACTCGGGATGACGCCGCTGGAAATGCTGCTTGCTGCGGTCGGCGCTGAAGCTGATCCCAATTCTCATGGACGCCAGATGCCTTCACACTGGGGTCACAAGAAACTGAACATCGTCTCGCAATCCTCGCCGACAGGAACGCAATTGCTGCAGGCTGTCGGCTGCGCAGAGGCGAGTTATCGCTACAGTCTTGTTCCGGAACTCCAAAAGCGAGTCTCCAATTTCCGCGACGACGAAGTCACCTATGTTTCACTCGGCGACGGCACGAGCAGCGAAGGCGAATTCTGGGAAGCACTCAACACCGCTTCGAATCTGAAACTGCCGGTAGTCTTTCTCCTCGAAGACAACGGCTACGCGATCAGCGTCCCCGTCGAAGTACAAACCGCGGGTGGCGACGTATCAAGGCTGGTCGAGAATTTTCCGTCGCTCTATCTACAGCGTTGCGACGGTACCGATCCGATTGAATCTCTGGAAGTGATGCGGCGTGCAGTTGATTATTGTCGCCGGCGGAACGGTCCGGCTCTGGTCCATGCCAAAGTAATTCGACCGTATTCACACTCGCTTTCAGACGACGAAAAGCTTTATCGCCCGGACGAAGAACGCGCCAGCGATGCCGAGCGCGACCCGGTGAAGCGTTTCGGAGCGTTGCTCATCGACGAAGGCGTGCTCGATCAGGACGAGCTGCAACACATCAAAGACGAAGTCGACCGGATCGTGAACGAAGCCGCCGACACGGCATTATCGAGCGCTCAGCCGGCTAAAGAAACCGCAACGCAATTCGTTTTCTCGCCCGACGTCGATCCATGCTCGAAAGAGTTCGACACAGAAGATCGCGTTCAGCTTTCCGGAAATGCGGGCACGATGGTCGACCTGATCAACCGTTGTCTTGATACGGAAATGGCGCGCGATCCGCGCATCGTTGTGTTTGGTGAAGACGTCGCCGACTGCTCGCGCGAACAGTACCTTGAAGGCGTCAAAGGCAAGGGCGGAGTTTTCAAAGTCACCGCGAATCTGCAGCGCAAGTATGGCAGTGCGCGTACCTTCAATTCGCCGCTCGCGGAAGCAAACATCGTCGGACGCGCGATCGGGATGGCGACGCGTGGTCTGAAGCCAGTGGTTGAGATCCAGTTCTTCGACTACATCTGGCCCGCGATGCACCAGATTCGCAACGAGCTCGCGTTGCTGCGATGGCGTTCCGGAAACGAGTGGAAAGCGCCTACGGTGATTCGCGTGCCGATTGGTGGTTATCTGAAAGGCGGCGCTGTCTACCACTCGCAATCGGGTGTGTCGACGTTCACACAGATTCCGGGTTTGCGTGTGATCTATCCGTCAAATGCACTCGATGCCAACGGGCTTTTGCGCACTGCGATTCGGTCTGACGATCCGGTGCTGTTTCTCGAGCACAAACACCTCTATCGTCAGGCTTACAACAAGTCTCAGTATCCGACTGACGAGTTCATGATTCCGTTCGGCAAAGCGAAGAGAGTTCGCGAAGGCACGGACATATCGATCATCACGTACGGCGCGCTTGTGCAGCGTTCAACCGTTGCTGCAAAGCAGATGGAACAGGCAGGTGTCAGTGTCGAGATCATCGATCTTCGTAGTCTTGTGCCTTTCGATTGGGACGCGATTGCTGAAAGCGTGAAGAAGACTAATCGCGTGATTGTCGCGCATGAGGATTCACTCTCCTTTGGTTATGGAGCCGAGATAGCTGCCCGGATTAGTGATGAGTTGTTTGAGTATCTCGATGCGCCGGTCAAACGCGTCTGCGCGCTCGACACGTTCGTCGCGTACGCACCACAGCTCGAAGACGCAATCCTGCCACAGGCGTCCGATGTCGCTAAAGCGATCGCAGAGCTGAAAGCTTATTGAGATAGGATTGCAACATTCGTAGAGGTCCAATAGGACCTATACGACCTATAATAGTCCTCACTGTATTGTTCTCCTTCGGACATTCATCTTCAATCCACTTAATACCGCGATCCTCAAGCTGGCATAACTCTTGCGATTTCTCTGATTTACGTAAGCCTGTGAGCGTCTCCCCGACATTAGTTCCCCCGCGTTCGACAATTAATCGCGATTGATTAGACACAAGGGAGGTACAACTAATGAGCAAGCACGTATTGAGCTTCCTCGGCGCTGCGATTCTGACTCTCGCACTCGCCGCTGTCGCTCTTGGACAAACAACTACCGTCACCAAGACGGTGCAGAATCCCGACGGCACATACACAATCATTGAATATCCCGCTAAGAAAGAAGTAACGGTTAGCCTGACCCCAATCAATGTAACTGGTGCCAAAGGAGTGGCCACCATTCTCCGTGATGACGATGGGACCAGGATTAAACTGAATCTTACTGAAGTTCCCGCAGATCTAACTGCGATGACTCTTTATGCGGTTGATGACAAAGGTGTAGTTACTGCTCTCGGTCCCGTGGCGATTTCAAACGGCACCGGAACACTGATGGCAACCACGCCGCTTTCGAGGTTCATGCTTGTTGCTTCGCCCGAATCGGCGTTGACAGCATACGATGCGAATACAAAAGTGCTCTTCAGGAGCGCTGTGCCCGAAGGCTTCACGGTTATTCCGTTTACCAGTCCTACTGGTGAGACTGTTTCTGCAGTCGCAGCCCCCGGAACTGGTGTAGCTAAAACTACGGTAACAACAACTCCAGGAGCAGTAGTAACTAATCCAAGCGGTAACACAACGATCGTGGTGCCGATGACCGAAACGAAGACCACGTACACGGCTCCAATGCTCAATATCCCGGCTTTCAAGAAGGGCGATGAGACCAAAATCAAAGTAGACTTCAGCGGTGCTCTCCAGGGTGCGCGCGCGAATGTCTTCGTCGAGCCGCATAAAGGTGGACCGACCGCGGTCACCATTCGTTTCCACGACTTGAAGGAAGCACCTGCAGGTCAGAGCTTCATCGTTTGGGCCGTTGGTCCGGACAATACGTTCACCAAACTCGGCCAGATTGTGAACACCAAGGATCGCAACGAAGCGGAAATCAAGTCGGAAGTAGCCCTCGCGGATTTCGGGCTGGTAATCACGATGGAAAGCGCGATAGGCGCGATGCCGGTTGGACCGGCTGTTGGAACCATTACCATCGTTCCGTAACCATCATTCACCCCACAGATTACGCAGGTTTCGGCCTGTGTAATCTGTGGGCCGTCTCTTCTTGTCAAATCCTTCACAAAAACCTTCCACTCCGTGACCATTTTGCGTTAATATGTTGCGCCTGAGTTGCAACGCGCACTCACGGTCTCCCGACAGGGCTCCAGTTCGAGCCGCTCACTTTTGCCAATTAGCGATGAGCTCCCGGCGTGATCCCCTAATCACGCGCCGAAGTTCTCCCTTTTCTTCGGGTGTTAACGACAATGTTTAAGAGAAGTTACCTCAGTCTAATCCCCCTTGTATCGACTCTCCTCTTCGCTAGTGTTGTTCATGCTCAGACGCACCAGGAAAGTCTTCCCGCCCTTGTAAAGCGAGTAAAACCAGCCGTCGTAGCCATTGCGACTTACGACGCGAGTGGTGAAGCACTGATGACCGGTAGCGGATTCTTTCTGCGTCCGGGACAGGTGGTGACGAACCTGCACGTGATTCGTGGCGCAGTTAGGGCAGAGATCAAGACTCTCGATGGCAAAGGAAAAGTCTTTCCGGTAAACGGCACAATCGCGATCGATGAGGAGGGCGATCTGGCGTTGCTGAGCGTCGACACGCCAACCGAACGACCGCGAAGCACCGAATTGGCGAGTGAGCTGCCTGACGAAGGCGAACCGATCTTCGTGATTGGAAATCCGCTCAAGCTCGAGGGGTCAGTGAGCGATGGGATTGTGTCGGCAGTGCGGGAAGTTCCAAACAGCTATCGCATCATTCAAATCACGGCGCCGATTTCGCACGGCAACAGTGGCAGTCCCGTTTTCAATCTGAAGGGGCAGGTGCTGGGTGTAGTGACGATCAAAGTCACGAACGGACAGAACATTAATCTCGCAATTGCCGCGGCGCGTGTGGCTCAGTTGACTGCCGGAAAATTGCAACCGTTGTCAGAGGTTGCGTTGAAGGGCAAAGGCGACGTGGCGGAGTCGTTGTACAAATCCGGGTTGGATTCCCTCTGGCTTGGGAATTACGACAACGCACTCGGTTATTTCGAAAACGCGGCGAACAAGAATCCGAAACGAGCTGACACATGGGTGCAGGTCGGTTATTGCCGTGTGAAGCAGGGCAAAGCGCAGGAAGCGATTCGCGCGTATGAGCAGGCGCTACAGCTCAAGCCGATGGATGCTGACATTCACAACAAGCTCGGCGATGCTTATTACTATTTAGGTCGTCTTCGCGAAGCGATCGATGCGTACACAGAAGCCGCGCGCCTTCGTCCCGACAATGCCGAGACGTTTTACAATTTAGCGATTGCGTATTCTGAGAGTGGCAACCCAGGAATGGCTGCCACGAATGCACGGATCCTGCAGAAGCTCGATGGGAAGCTCTACGAGAAGTACTTGCGCGAAACGATGTAGAAGAAGTTTCACGCAAAGGCGCAAAGACACGCAAAGGCGCAAAGATCGAACTGTTATTAATCCTTGCGCCTTTGCGTGTCTTTGCGCCTTTGCGTGAAAAAATCTTTTGTTGTTATCCAGCGTGCCCCGTGAACACGCCTTCATCAACACTCTTCGGATTCCCCAGCACCACGAATCGAATATTCTTCATGTACTTCTGCGAGACGCGCTGAATATCCGCCGGCGTCACGGCTGTCAGACGCTCGAGGAAACTGACCGAGTTTCTCCAACCACCACCAATCAATTCATACTGCGCCAACTCGCCGGCCTGCGCTGCATTCGTCTCTTGCCCGAGGTAGTACGTCGTTAAATACTGCGCAATCACTGCGTGAATGTCGTCGCCGCTAACTGGTTCATTCTGCAAACGCGCGATCTCATTCAACATCAATCGTATCGATTGATTTGCATCAACAGCCGTTACGTATAACCCACCGACATTCGCCGCCTGCGTTCGCAGAAACGCATCCGGCGCGTACGAAAGATTTCGCTTCACACGAACTTCTTCGAACACGCGATCGCGTAGCAGTGAGCTCGCGATTCGCATCGCATAGATGTCAGGCGACGTAAGCGACGGCGCCGTGAACAATCCCTGAACGTAGTTTGTCGGCAGCTCACGAGGAGTAATTTCAACCGACGACTTGTCAAACGCGAGCTGCGGCATTGCTTCAGACTTGTAGGTGCCACGCGGCAACTTGCCGAAACTCCCGGTCACGAGGTCCTTCACATCACTCGGATTCAAATCACCAACGATCACGAGCAACAATCGCGAAGTCTCCATCAGCTTCGTGTGATACCGGCGCAGATCTTCCGGCGTCAGCTTTCCAACCGATTCCGGCGTTCCACTCGTGTTGTTCAAATATGGATGACCGGCATAGGCGACACGCTCCTGCAGTTTTTGCAGGTAAACATCGGGATTGTCCGTGTCGTCGCTGAGCGAGACGACTTGCCGTTGCTGCACGAGAGCGACGTCTTCTTTCGTGAATGAAGGTCGCAAAACAACGTCAGTGAAAATCTGCCAAGAACGTTCGAAGTGCATGCGGGTAGTCGCAAGTGAGAGCACCGAGTAATCATTGTTCGAGCTGCTTCCGATAACTGTGCCCATGCGCGACAGTTCCGAGCGCATTTTCTCGCGTGGAAAGTTTGTGGTCGCTTCCGTCGCAGCGCTGAGCATCAACGTTTCAATGCCGGCATTTTCCGCGTTGATATTCGCCGCGCCCCCGCGAATGAACAGTCCCGCAGCGACGGTCAAACTTCCCTCACGTCGCTTCAAAAGCACTTTCAGTCCATTAACATCAAACTCACTGACAAGCGCGGCCTGATTTGCAACCACGCTTTGAATGGACTGCTGTGCCTGAGCCTGTGGCGCGGTCAATGGCTTCGGCGGCGGTACCGGTTGAGTTTGTGAATAGCCCGCGCCAACAAACACGACCATCGTCAACAACGCGCTGCTGATTATGTAGCGAATGGATTTCACGCGATTAGACATACCCGATTTCTGTTCTGACTGATTCATAGTTTGACTCACGATTCTTGCGGCGTTTATTGCGGCCCCACTAACTCTTCCGGTTGAATTTTGATCCGCGCTTGCGCTTCATTTGACATTAAAGCGAGACCGATGTGGGGCTTGCCTTGAATGTAGGTAGTGATGTAACGGCTGATATCGGCGCGAGAAGTAGTGCGCAGTCGTGGTAGATAACCGCGGAAGTATTCGAGTCCCGTCGACGCCCACCAGAAACTCAGCGTATGTGTGTAGTCGCTCAGCTTCTCACGCGAATATAGATCGTCGGCTTCGAGCAGTGCTTTGGCACTTTCGAGTTGCTCGTCCGTGTAGTAGTCCTTGTCGTTGAAGTGTGCGACTTCTTCGTAGAGAGCTTTGATCGCTGCTTTTGCTTTGTCGGGAGTCGTTTGCGCGATGAGGGAGATTGGTCCAACGTTGCGCTGGGTGTAGTAACCCAGATCGACGCCAGTGACCAAGCCGGTATCGACGAGGTTTCTCTGGAAGCGTGAATTCGGTTGACGCAGGATAAAAGAAAACACGTCGGCAGCATATGTAGCAGGATTGTCTTTGCCGATCGAAGGTCCATGCCAACTGATGTTGATGATCACGTTCTGCACAGGCTGTTGAATGACTGCACCTTCGCTCTTCGGCAACGGCGGATGCTCCACGAGCGGAAACTCAACAAAAGGATCTTTCTCGCGCTTGGCCCAGTCGCCATAAAACTCCTGCGCCATTTTCATCACGTCAGTCGGATTTACGTCGCCTGTTAAGACGAGGGCTGAGTTGTTGGGTACGTAGTAGCGCTGCTGGATCAAGCGCATCATGTCGGTCGTTGACCCGCCAACGGTTTCACGATTTCCGAGTGGATTCTTTCGGCTCGGGTACTTGAAGAAGAGCCGGTTGGTCATCTCCTTGCTGAGATAAAAGAAAGGGTTCGACTCGTTGCGATCGATCTCGCCGATCACCACCTGTTTCTCTCGATCAAACTCACGAGCATCAAACAGCGGGTAACGAGTCGCATCTTTCATAAACTGCATCGCCGTGCGAATGTTTGGACTCGTGGTCGTGAAGTAATAATCGACTACTTCTTCGCGCGTGGTGCCGTTGTAGGCAATACCCATCTGGCCGATCGTGCGCAGATAGTCCTCGGCGTTCGCAATCGCGCGGTTCTGTTTGAAGAACATGTGCTCGTACAAGTGCGAGAGCCCGTTGAGCTCGGGTGGTTCGGTGTACGAGCCGTTCTTGACGGCAAGTTCGATCGTGACCAGCGGGATCGAGTGATCTTCGAGAACGATTACTTCCAGACCGTTCGGAAGTACCTGGCTAAAAATCTTTGCTTCCGGCAGTCGCGCGGGCGCCGGGGCCGGTGTGGCGGCCGTAGGCCTTGGTGCGCGCTGCTGTTGCGGCAGAATCCGAGCCGACAGCGTTGACGGCGACAGCAAAGTTAAAAGAAGTAAAAAGACAAGCGAGCGACGTTTCACTGATAACTCCATATGCTGCAAATTGATGTTAGCCGAGGGGAAAAGGTTATCTTGCCGGTTGAAAATTGTACAGGAAGCGCGTTTTCAAACGGATGTTTTGACAGGATTGACAAGATTGGATCAGGATTTACAGGATTCATCTTGTAAATCTTGCAGAAAATCCTGTTAATCCTGTCACCGCTTTTTACTCACAATCGCGCGCGCTTTTTGACGGAGGGCTGTTCGATAAACGGCAGCATCGGTTCCTGCCGCGTTGGATAACCACTGAATTCGTGGCGTGCCGCGAGGCGTTGTTTCACCAGTCATCTGCATCGAGTAGGTGCGTCGATCATTCGGCACGAACAAAACGAACCGTTTGAGACTTCGGTTCTCCGCCGAATCTTTTCCACTGAACAACAATTCCTGATATCCATCCTCGTCCGCATCAACAAGCTCGGCACTCCAGCTCGCGTGACTAAACCCTTCCGCGTCGAGCTTGCCCTGACCAGTCTGTCGAAACTTGCCGTCGCGTTTCTGAATTAACAGGAAATTCGTCGTACCCGCTTTTCGTTGACTATTCACCACCACAATCGCCGGTCCCGAATCAGTATCAACAATTTCCAAATCGCCGACGCTTCCACGAGCAAACTTCGACGCGATCTTGCGTGCGCGATCAAGTGATAACTGCTCGACCGGCGTGGGACTTTCGGACGACGTTGCGGCACCTCCGGACGGAGCCACTTCGTTACGCCAGGAAACAGGCGTCATGTTCACAGTAGACGCTGCGACTGGCAATGCGTTATTAGGAATTCGCGGGTCAGGCGCACTCTCGCCGGTGTATCCCCACGCGAGCAAAGCGCCAAACGTGGTCACCAAAAACAAAGGCGCACCCACTCGAAACACAAGATTTCGTCCAGCGTCAGCAGCCGCAACCATCGCAGACAGCGGCTCGATATCGGGCACGGTGTCAGTGCGTACCAGACTCCGTTCCAACAACGCTTTCGCCGTTGCCGCAGTTCGCGGTCGATCCTCCGGCCGTTTTGCGAGCAAGGAGTGAACTGCCAGTGCGAGCGAACGAGGAATGTCCTGTCGGAGTCTGGGTAACGGAGGCGCAGGTGCTGTCGCCTGTTTGACGAGCAAAGCTGATTGAAGTGGATCAACGAATGGCGGCCGTCCGGCGAGCATTTCATAAACCAGGACGCCCAGACTGTATAGATCACTACGCGCTCCGACGCGCTGTCCGAGACATTGCTCGGGTGACATGTAACGCGGCGTTCCGACGAGTTGACCTGATCCTGTGCTCGCGTGTGTCGCCGTTGATTCAGCGGATGACGCCAGAACTTTCGCGACGCCAAAATCTAGTACACAAACACCACGCTTGCCGAGCAGAATGTTTGACGGTTTCAAGTCGCGATGAACAATCCCGATGCGGTGTGCTTCTTCGAGTACGTCGCAGATCTGCGTCGCAATCCCGACAGCTTTTGAAAACGTGAAGCGACCCTCGCGCGCGAGCGCCTGCGAAAGTGTTTCGCCTTCGACAAACTCCATCACGATGAAGTGTCGCCCGTCAGGCAGATTTCCGGCGTCGAAGATCATCGCGGCGTTCGGATGGCGCAACTTGGCCATCGTTCTCGCTTCGCGCAGGAATCGATCGGCAACGTCGGCATCGCCGGCGAATTCACGCCTGATGATTTTGACCGCGACAGGACGCTCGAGATCGAGATGCGTGGCAAGGTAGACAGCTCCCATGCCACCGGTTCCAATCTCGCGCTCTATTCTGAATCTGCCGGCGATAAATTGGGGGACATCCATTTGAGACCTTCCTTCGGGTTAAAAGGTCGAAGTCCGCTTCACTTTTGAGTGGTTTAGGGGGAAGAGACGCGCTAGTTTAGCACCTTAATGCGCTTTTGGTACAGATCCTGTCTGAGTGTCCGACCTATTTGTCCAGTCCAGGATGAATGCCTGGGACGTTCGGGATCCAAAACACCTGACCGTTGATCTCCAAACTGCGCAGCCCGTGTTTCGGGAGATCCTTTTCTTTCAAACCCAGGAACGTGAAGTGAGGTAAGTCGCTCAGCACGGTTTGAAACCAACCATGCTTTGCCATGATTTCGCGGATCCGAGGATTCTCAAACTGATCGACGTCAAACGCCAGCATCGCGATGTGTTGCGACGCGCCTGGCGCCGCGATCGAATAAAGAATCGACTTCGAAAGATCTTTACTAAAGTAAATGCCTGTCTTCTCGAGTTCCAGAACCTCGGCAACCTGTTGTGACAACGGCAAGCCGCGTAGCCGCGTCACCTGCTCCTGCGTGAGACGTCCCTGCGAGAGCCAGTAGTCGAGCGCAGGCTCAAACCGCGAGTTCCAGAGCCGCACACTGTCTTCGTAGTTGCGACGCGCCGCCTCCGAGCCATCGCGCGGCGTGATGTCGAGCCCCTCTTTTTGCGCGTCCTCACGCGCCTTTCTCAGGTTCTTCATCGCTTCGGGTTGTAGCTCGACGTCGTCGAAGCCGATTGTTTCGACGTCCCAACCAGCGTCGTCCTGAAACTTCGTTACTTGTTCTTCAGTGGTGAAAACACAGACAGGCGGCGGGGTCACTTTCTTGTCGGCGACAAAGATCGCGCCGTACTCTTCGAGGATTCGCTTCGAAACCGGGTCAGACGACGGACAGATACTCTCGAGTTTTGCCTTCCGCTTTTTGAGAGCCTTTGCAAGCGCTTCGTAGAAAGGAGTTGGTTCGTTCCCGTCGTTCGATACCCGGCTAGCGTTAGACGACATTGGCTGTGTTGACATGTTTTTCAGTACTGGTATCGCCCCGCTTGCAACAGTTCTCCAGACCACGAGCAAAATCAGACTGGTTACCAAAGTACAAACGATGATAGTGGGCGAGGTTTCAGGCGGTCAACCGGGTATCCACAGATTACGCGGATTTTGTAAGCTATGTAATCTGTGGATATGAAGAGTGCCAATCTATTTCTCGAATTGGTCGCAACCTATCGCAAGCATGGATGGGAGTTGCGCAGTGCGCTTTTGCAGCCGGTGACGATCGCGGAGTTTCACTCGCAGGAAGATGAACTGCTCAACAAACTGCCGGTTCGAGAAGCCGGGTTTGACGCCTTATGGTTTTCGCGTCCCTCACACAACAACCGCGAAGCGTGGGAATTACGCCTACTGGCTCAAACTCAATATGCGTTGTTTGAGACGTTTGAAGCCGACGAAACCGAAGAAGAACGCAACGATGTGAAACGGGAAATGGAGGCGCGATTGCGCGACTACGTTTCAGGGAACAACTCTACAAAGACTGACTGATTACTGTTTGCCTAACTTTACCGGAATCTCCAGTTTCTGAAACGGTTTGAAATCGCCCGGTTTGAGTTCCTTCGAAGGAGTTACTGGTTCATCGTGCTTGGGCGGTTCATCACCATCATCTTCAGGCGGAGCCGGACCACGCACGACCGTTAACTTCACCGTGCTGTAAGGCTGCGCGCGCCGCACACGCATCAGAAACTCTTCACTCGTGCGAATCGGCAGACCATCGAATTCGATAACAATGTCGCCCTCTTTGATTCCGGCCAGATCAGCCGGTCGACTGCGCAGAATCGTTCCGAGTTTCACGCCATGAATATTCATTCCGGGAACGGCGACTCGCTCGGCGTCGCCATCCTCATAACCAAACTGAGCACGTCCCTCCGGACGTCTCTCAAACTCGCGGGTTAGCTTCCGCTCTTCGTCCTGCGAGATGGTAGTTAACTTCGTAACTTTCTTTTCGCCGTCGCGCGAATACTCAACGTCGACAGTCTGTCCGGGCTGCGTTTTCGTCAGCAGGTCCGTTAGCTGGTCACGCTTCTCAATTTTCTGACCATTGAAACTGAGAATCATATCGCCGCCAATCAAACCTGCTTTGTCCGCGGGCCCATTGGGAAGAGTCACACTTTCCAGAAGCACACCGTCGTCTGTTTGATCAAAACCCGCACCGACAACAGCCCTGTTGACTGGCGTGCGATTCACAATCGCGCTGTTTCGCAACGGCGCTACGAGCGCAGTGAATCCGGCAGCAAGAACGAAGAACGCCAGCAAACCGATAAAGATCCAGGACATTCCGCTGATGCGTCGTTTTCTTTTCGCGGGAGCGGGAGGTGTATAAGGTCCCGAGACATCGGTTGCTGTATAGCCTCCCAGTTCAGAGGTCAGACGAAATCCGCAATTGCGACAGAAACGGAGTTCAGATGGCATTGTGGAATGGCAGTTCGAACAAATCGTTTGATTTGCCGGAGCGGCCACGGGCGTTGACACTTCTGAATCCGACATCGGAGGATCACCTATCGTTAGAGTTTAGCCAAAGAATACACGGACAGGTTCTATACGCCAAATAATGTTTCCCGGTTGCATTGGCCGCCGCGGATAGACAACCTGCCTTATAAAGGGCAATATCTGAATCATAGTTCAGCAGCTCAGGAAGGATGGCATTGTGGAAATCACCAAGGCACTCGCGGCTCTGCAACCTCTGTACGGGAAGGACAATGTAGAGATTATTACCACCGATGGCCGGCGCGTGCGTGGCACAGTGCGGAGTATGAAAACCACCCAGGCTCTCACCACTCCCAGCGTAAAGATCGAGATTGCCAATGGCCAGATCGTGAAGATTCCGTTTCCGACGATCGCGGAAATAAAAGATCACAATATTGCTAGCTAATATAAGTCCTATTGGACCTGTACGACCTATATTTCGTATAGTACGCCGTTCAATGCCTTCCCCTCTGATCATCGACGATTTTGGTGGTCGCATCGCAACGGTTTGGTCTGAATTGCGCCCCGCGACACGTGGCCTGGTCGAACGTGCTTTGCAGGCTGCATCAACCGGCACTTCTTCGTTGCGCAACTTTCAGTACGACGCACGCGCAGACATTGAACTCAGCCGCTTTCTAGCCGCACTCGACGACCGCGCAGCAGAAAAGACCGACGCTCTCGACGCCGAAAAGAACGGCAAACTCAAGTCCATCGCCGATACTTGCGCGGCCGTGTTGTTGGAAAAAACCGAATCAGCGGAAGTCTTCACTCAACTCGTTCGTCGCGCGGAAATGCAAAGGGACTATCGACGCATCGACACTCTCGCTGACGCACTAACATCACGCTTTCCACCGAGTGAGATCTGCGAACTCGCACGCTCGGAAGACATCATCGTTCGTGAACTCGCGAATGAAGCGCTCGCCCGTTGTCCAATTTCTGTGCTCGCAGGACTACTCAACGATCCGATTGACTCGGACACGGCACGCGCAGCTCTGCGACGACAAGTTGTTGAATATGGATCGGAAGAAGCCCGTCAGATTGTAAATGCTTTGGATCAGGCGGATGAGATCTGATGAAGTCGCTCGACTACTTGATCGATTAGCCAGTTTGGAGTTGAAGCACCAGCCGTCACGCCGACTTTCTTCACGCCTTTCAAATCAGCCGGATTGATCTCAGCCGGAGTCTCGATCAGAAAACTTCTGGCGCATTGTTCCTGGCAAACGGCTAACAACTTGACGCTGTTGGAAGAGTGACGACCGCCGATCACGTAGAACGCGTCGACCTGACCGGCGAGTGCACGGGCTGCATCCTGTCGATCGCGAGTGGCGGAACAGATCGTGTTGACGACTTGCGGTTCGGTGTCGGCCTTTTCACGCACCGCTTCGGCAACTTCCAAAAACGTTTGTAACTTGATCGTGGTTTGTGAAACGACGAGCGGTGAGCGCAGCGGCGGAAGTGAAGCTACTTCGCCTGCGTCGCGCACAACGTAAGTATTGTTTGGTGCATAACCGACGACGCCGATCATCTCCGGATGATCCGGATTGCCTGCCACAACAACGTCGCGTCCCTGTCGCGCTGCTCGTTCGGCGAGGTGCTGCACGCGAGTTACGAACGGGCAGGTGGCATCGATAACTTTGGCGGCGCGTCCTTCAAGTTCGCGCTGCACCTGCGGCGTGACACCGTGCGCACGGATCACGGCGATCGTGTCAGCATCAGCTTCTTCGGGTGAATCGATGGTCGAAACGCCGCGAGCGCCGAGTCGCTCCATTTCCTGTGCGTTGTGAATTAGTGGTCCGAGCGAGCGAATCGGGCGTACGCCCTCTTCGACCGCCTCCTCCACCATCTCGACGGCGCGTTCGACGCCAAAACAGAACCCAAATTCCTCTGCGAGTAAGACTTCCATAAGAACCCTCAACCGAAAGCCATTCTAGCACTATCAGCTTTACGCGTGCACGATGGAGATGGTTTCACGCGAAGACGCAAAAGAGGGCAAAGCCGCTAAGGCATCTCTTTTGCACCTTCGCCCCCCTTTTGCGCCTTTGCGTGAAATCGATCTAAGTAGGGAGGCCGTTGCGGGCGATTGATTCCATCAGGGTGCAGAAGCGGTCGAGCTCGCCGAGGGTGGTGTAGACGTTTGGGGTGATGCGAATGCCCTTGAATTCTTCGTGGACGATCGGCGTCGTGAAAACACGATGCTTGTTGAAGAGGTAACTGCCAATCGCCGTCGGCTCGATTCCCGCGATATTCACATTCGCGATCGCACACGACTGTTTCGGATCAAACGACGTGTTGAAACTAACCTTCGGCACGTCCTTCAAACGATTCATCCAATAGCGCGACAAATATCTCAGTCGCGCTTCCTTGCGCTTACCGCCGAGGCCGTTGTGAAACAGCAACGCCTCGCCGATCGCGAGCCGCGGAGCCGCGGAGTGCGTGCCGATCTCTTCAAACTTACGAATGTCGTTGGCTTGCTTCGTCTCAGCAGCCATCAACGGCCAGAGCTTCTCGATCTTTTCGCGCTTCACAAAGAGCAAACCGGTCCCCTTCGGCGCGTAAAGCCACTTGTGCAAACTCGTCCCAAAATAGTCGCAGCCAAGATCTTTCTGTTTGAAGTCAAACTGCGCATACGAATGAGCGCCATCGACCACCGTTTCGATTCCCTTAGCGCGCGCCATTTCGCAGATCGCTTTCACAGGCGTGATCTGGCCCGTGATGTTCACTTGATGCGAAACGAGAATCAGTTTTGTTCGACTCGTAATTCCTTTTTCAAAAGCCGCCGTGATCTCGTTTAGGTCCTTTGGTGGAATCGGAATCTGCACCATCTTCAGTACGAGACCTTCGCGACGCTCGCGCTGTCGTAACGTGGTCAGCATGCGCGGATAATCCTGCGTCGTCGTGAGTATTTCGTCGCCCGGTTTGAAATCCATTCCCATCAAAAGAATCTCGAGTGACTCGGACGCGTTGCGCGTGATCGCGATCTCTTCGCGGTCGCAACCAAACATCTCGCCGAGACCAGTGCGAATAGTTTCTGACTGCGGCTCGAGCAGTTGCCACATCGTGTAAGCGGTCGCGTCTTCCTGCTGCCAGATGTAACGAACGAGCGCTTCAGTGACGATCCGTGGGCTCGGCGAGACACCGCCGTTATTGAGATTCACAATGCCACGCGTGACGGTGAACGAGTTCTGGATGACGGACCAGTAATCTTCATCCATCGCGACCTGTTCCGGCGTCAGATGCGCAACACTTCGCGTCGCCGCCTCGACTTCTTTCAGCAGCGCACCGATTGATGGCGTACAGAGCGCGGCGAGGCCGAGGCCTTTGCCCGCAAGAGAGAGAAAATCGCGACGTGATTTCATGTCTATGCTCCTTTGGACAGGATTGACTAGATTTTCATGATTCACAAGATTCAATCTTGCTCATCCTGCAAATCTTGTAAATCCTGTCTAACTCAGTTTGCGTCATATACAATCTCGCCGTTAATCACAGTCATCACGTTGCGTGTTTTCAAAATTTCAAGCTCAGGGATCGTCATGATGTCGGCGGAGAGAATGGTTAAGTCGGCGAGTTTTCCAACCTCGATTGTGCCGCGCAGCTTCTCTTCAAACGCAGCGTAAGCCGGCCAGATAGTGAACATCTTCAGCGCCTGGTTACGCGTAACGGCTTCTTCCGGATGCCAACCTTCACCGGAAAAACCGTGCTGATCTTTGCGCGCGACGGCTGCGTAAAACTCGATCATCGGTTCGCCGCGTTCGACCGGCGCATCAGATCCGCCCGGAACGACGACGCCCGACTTGATGAAACTCTCCCACGCATACGCACCAGCCAGACGATCGATGCCGAGTCGTTTCGGCGCGAAGAATAGATCGCCAATCGCATGCGACGGCTGCATTGACGGAATGATTCCGAGTTTCGCAAAACGCGGAATGTCAACCGGATTCACTATCTGCGCATGCTCGACGCGCCAGCGTGGATGCGCAACTTTTCTTTCCGACGGCGGTACAGCCTTCAGCGCCGTTTCGTATTCGTCGAGGATGAAACGATTCGCCTTGTCGCCGATGGCGTGAGTCTCAACTTGAATGCCTTTGCGCAAAGCCTCGACCAGCATCGGTCGCAACTCTTCAGCTTTGACGGTCAGGAATCCGGAAGTGTCAGGCATGTCTGAGTATGGTCCAAGCAATGCCGCTCCACGCGAACCAAGTGCGCCGTCGGAGACGACTTTGATCGTCCGGACTGTCAGACGATTTCCAAAAGCGCCGATGGTTGGACCTTCCTTCATCAGACGACTCGCATTTGGACCTGGTCCATAAACCGCTTTGTAGATGCGCAGTTTGATCGTGCCAGCGGCGTAAAGCTTTTTGAAGATGTCGACTTCGGCGAAGCTGCCGCCCGCGTCCTGAATCTGCGTCCAACCGAGTTCGATGTCTCGCTTCACTCCGAGCTCGACCGCGCGCTCCTCTTCTGCCCGTGTCGTGGGCGGAACATGTCTTCGGACAATTCCCTGTGCACTATCGAGCAACATGCCGTTTGGCTCGCCGCTCTCTTTGTCTTTTGAGATCTCGCCGCCGAATGGATTTGGTGTGGTCTTGTCCACGCCTGCCAGTTTCAATGCGGCGCTGTTTGCAACCGCGCCATGGCCGTCAGCGCGGCCGAGAATCACGGGATTGTTGGGCGACACTTTGTCGAGGTCCCAACGTGTCGGGAACACGGCCGGTTTCCAGTGAGTCTCGATCCAGCCGCGTCCGGTGACCCATTTACCGGGTTCAGCCTGGTCCACCCGTTCTTTCAACTTTGCCAAAAGATCTTCGAGGCTGGAAGTGAATTCGAGGTTGAGAGTCACTTCGCGCTGGCCGACACCGGAGAGGTGTTGATGCGAATCGGTAAACCCCGGCAGCACTGTGTTGCCCTTCAGGTCGATCACGCGCGTGTTTGCGCCGACAAATTTTGCTGCGGTTTCGTTAGTTCCCACAAAAACGATCTTGTCACCTTTAACTGCGATCGCCTGAGCTTTCGGTGACTCTTCGTTCGCGGTGTAAATGTTGCCGTTCTTGAAAACGATATCGGCAGCGGATTGCGGCCCAGGAACCACGAGAGTTAAGAGAAGCAGACCGGCTACTAATAAAAAGACTTTCATTTTTTCCTCAGAGGTTTAGGACACGGGTTTGCACGGATTATATAACGGATTGGTTGCGTAGAAACTTGTCGAGCTCGAATTTGTTTGGGAGCGCGGTGCGGGCGCCGAGGGCGCTGCACTTGATTGCGGCGACGGCGTTGCCGAGTTTCATGCTCGCTTCGATATCTTCGCCGGTTAGGAAGCCGTACAGAAATCCGGCGTGAAATGCGTCGCCTGCGCCGGTTGTGTCCCTGCAAGCACCGGGAGCTTCGAAGCCGGGCGATTCGATAAAACCTCCTTCGTGATAGACCACCGCTCCAGCGGCGCCAATCGTCATTCCGACAAGCGAACAACCAAAACGATTCTTCAGCTCGACTAGCGCGGCGCGTGGGTCTGTCACACCGGTCACTCGTCGCGGAAACTCCTTCGAACCGATCATGATGTCGATCAACGGCAGAAGTTCGGGCAGTCCTTCGTAGACGTTGTCGATGTCGGCGGAGACGATCGTTCCGCTTTCACGCGCAGCTTTTGCGACGGCAACGCATGCAGGCGGATCGTGCGCGTCGAGATGCAAGACCTTTCCAAGAGATCCAAACTCAGCGGGCGCTTCGTCACGCTTGTACGCAAGTCTCTCATCGCGATCCCAAACAATCGTTCGCTCGCCGCTGCGCGCGTCGATCGTGATGAACGCTATCTGGTTTCGCGCGCCTTCAACAACCTCCACGAAATCGACGTTTACGTCGTCGTCTTTCAAAGTCTGGAAGCCGAAGACGCCCGCCGGATCAGAGCCAAAGCGTCCGGCGTAAGCCGTTTTCAGTCCAAGCCGCCGCAACGCCACCATCGCGGTCGCAGTTTGTCCGCCGGCGGACTGCTTGTGGTCGAGCAGCCGCATCTTTGTATCGAACGCAGGATATTCCGGCACCACGATCAGGTGATCGACGGCGTTAAGTCCGAAGCCAACGGCGTCAAACGGTTTGTCTGCCGGAGCGGTAAGTGGAAATTGCATTCTCCTCAGCTAAAATAGCATCAGACTAAAGTGAAGATCGAAGAGAAACTCAAGGAAATTCCGACTTCTCCCGGCGTGTATTTGCATAAAGACACGGCCGGAAAGGTGATCTACGTCGGAAAAGCAAAGAACCTGCGCAGCCGCGTGCGCTCCTATTTTCGTGCCCGGCCTTTCGATCGTAAGACTGACGCCCTGGTCGGGCAGATCGCAGACCTCGAGTTCATTGTTACCGACAACGAAGTTGAAGCATTGATTCTTGAAGCGTCGCTCGTCAAACAGCACAAACCGCGTTACAACATCAAGCTTCAGGACGACAAGTCGTACCCACACCTGAAACTCACCATCAACGAGCCGTTTCCAAAAGTGGTGATCACGCGTCGCATTCAACGTGACGGCGCACTTTACTTTGGTCCATTTCTGCCGGCAAGTCTCGCGCGCCGAACGATCGATTTGATCAACCGGACTTTTCAGTTGCGTACGTGCGACATCGAGATTGACGGTAAAGCGCCGCGACCCTGTCTCGAATATCACATCAAACGATGCCTTGGTCCGTGCGTCAAGGGACTGTGCACGCCCGAACAGTATCAGGAAGCAGTGCGCGACGTAAGACTGTTACTCGAAGGACGCAACAAAGAGCTCGCAGACGCACTCGAGTTGCGCATGTTTGAAGCTTCCGAATCGACTCACTACGAGCTCGCCGCAAAATATCGAGACCTGCGCAAGACTGTCATCAGGCTTTCGGAACAACAGAAGATGGCGACCACTTCGGAAAGCGATATCGATATCTTTGGTTATTACCGCGAAGGCCAACGCCTCGCACTGCAACTCTTCACGATGCGTGAAGGAAACATTGTCGGTCGTCGAGAGTTCTTCTGGGAAGACTTGTCTGAAGATGCTTTCGATCCCGCAGAGTTTCTGAGCGAGGTTCTGTCGCAATACTACGCATCGGATTACGTGCCGCGCGAGATCTACGTGCCGGTTGACTTCAACGATCGCGAACTGCTCGAAAAGGCACTTACGAAACGCAAAGGCCGGCGTGTAAAAATCTACGATCCACAACGCGGCGAGAAGCGCGACATGATCGATCTGGTCGACAAGAACGCAAAGCTCGCCTTTGAACAACGCTTCCGCATTCTTAAGCCGGATATGAAGCGCGTGCTCGAGGAGTTACAGGAGACTCTCGAGCTGCCGCACTTCCCTGCGCGCATCGAGTCGTTTGATATCTCGCACATCCAGGGCGCCGAGAATGTCGCCGGCATGGTTGTTTGCGACAACGGCAAGATGAACCGTTCGGAGTATCGCAAGTTCAGAATCAGAAGTGTTGAAGGAGCAAACGATGTCGCGTCGATGCATGAAGTTGTGACGCGGCGCTACCGTAGACTACTCGAAGAAGGAAAGCCGCTGCCCGATCTCATCATGATCGACGGCGGTAAAGCGCAACTAAACGCCGCAGCAAGTGCGATGAGTGAGCTCGGTCTCGAAGCGATTCCGATGGTCGGCATCGTGAAGCCGCCACAACGACACAACGACGTTGCGTATCTGCTGATGAAAGGTCGCGAAGATGAACCGATCTATCTCGACTCACACTCGTTAATACTTCGTCTGCTGCAAATGGTCCGCGATGAAACGCACCGTTTTGCGGTTACTTATCATCGCAAGCGTCGCGAGTTGCGTGACTTTACTTCTGAACTGACGGCGATTCCCGGTGTGGGAGATAAACGCAAAGGAAGACTGCTGCGTCACTTTGGTTCGATTCAAAGGATCTCGCGCGCGGGAGTGAACGAACTCATACCTTTCGTTGGACGCAAAACTGCGGAAGAAATTGCGGACCACTTTGAGCGCCAGCGATTGCTCGCAACTAAACCATCCACGGATTACACAGATTCTACGTCCCCTGACCCTTCACACCGCTGAACTCATAGGTCAAGTAAAGTTTGAGCGAGCCGTCGAGAATCTCGGCGCGCACGTCTTTCGCACGCGCTTTGACTGCGCCGTTGCTGGCTTTGACCGGAATCATCGGAGAGAGTTGTGGCTCAGTCACCAGAACAAGTGGATTCACCTTCTGATTGATCGCGCCCTGCACGAATACCGTCACAAATGTATTCGCGACCGGATTCACGCCTTCGAGATTCACACCCTCAACATTCAGGTAACCGAAGACAGTCTGTTTCTCCTGATCGAAGGATAACTTAATGCTCGTCTGCGCCCAGCCTTTGAACTGCATGCAACTGCCGGCGAGATTGTAGCTGCCTGTAAAGGCGAGCGGCGCGTAGATGTTTCCGTTGCGAAACTGCACGCCGGTCTTCGTGCCGCTGCCCTCAGCCAAAAGCGTTATCGTATTTGTGCAGCCACTCTGCAGCGCCGCGTTCTCAGTGCGCTCGCCGCCGTTTCGCGTCTGGCCCAACTGAAACGTCGGCGTGCCGAGCCCACTGAATGTCGTCGCGAGCACGGCGTCGACAAAACTCTGTTCCAGAGCTATGACTACCGTGCTCGGCGGATTTCCTCCCTGGTTTGGCGCCTGGACCGGTTGTCCCGGCACCGCCTTCGCGGGCGGCGTGCCGAGGAAAAAGACTGCAGCGCCGCCGCCAACTAAAATTCCAACGAGGAGTAGCAAGACGTATCTCATCTGTTTACCTTTACTGTGCTGGACTCGGACTTGTCGCCGATGACACGGTTGGCGACGCCGGTGGCGGTGGTGGCGCTGAGTTCATATTTGTCAGCAGAGTTCTGAGCACAGCCGCCACTGTATTCGTCACTGCGTTTACCTGCGCTCGCACCTGCGCCTCCGGAACTTTGTTCATGTCTGCCGGGATTTCAAAAAGACTCGGATCGACAGTCGTCGAAATGTTCTGCATCTCCGCAACGATCTTCGCGCCCTTTACTCCCTGCACATTACCGGTGGCTTCACTGAAAAGTTCCGCGCGAAGCGGCAGTCCGGTGTCTTTGTCGACATAGACAAACGATTCCGTTTTGACTTCGCCTGCCGAGGTCTTCGTGTCAGCAGTCTTTGCGTAGCGATACTTCAGAGCGGTTCTGCCTTTGAGTTGTTCTTCGCCGACGAATTCGATGCCTTTCAGTCTATCCAGGTACGACACCACCTGCCCGGGTGTCATCAGTCTCTGAAGTTGAAAGCCTGTGGCTTCGGGCGTCAACTCCGCATACTGTTTACGCGCCGGAGCGATTCCATATTGCACGCCGGCTTTTTCGAGATAAACCAGATCCGATCCGTCCGGTAATTTGAAGGATAGTCGCCGGTCGCTTCCGCTCTTCGCAACCTCTGCTGACAACTGCGGGATACCTATCGCCTTGTCTCCTCCTTCAGTTTCTGCACTAAAGACAAGTGTCGCCTTGTACGTTTCCGGTTCTTTGGCGGCGAAGGTTGAAGGAGCAGTGCTGGCATTGATGTTTGCGCCGCTCGGATTTGCGTTGACGTTAACGTTTGTATTCGTGTTTAGGTTGGCATTGGCTACTGGACCACGCGCACACCCACTGGCTGCAATAACGACGATCGAAATAGCTAACACAAGCATAATGACCGGCGGTCTGACGTCGGCTTTTTTCATATTGGCATCTCCGAAGAGTAAGCGCTTACGCGCGTTATTCAACAGGGGGTGTTTTCGAAGGGAAGGTAGACAGGATAACACAAGTATTGACTTCGCTTCACCTTTTGGAATAGAAGTCTGCGCATGAAACACATTCTGGTCCTGTTGCTGCTGGGCTTCGCCCTTTCCCTTTGTAATCTTTCCGAGAGACTCCATAAAAGCGGTTCCAATTCCGGTTCATCCGGGTCTTCCGGTTCGAGCAGCTCGAGCTCTCGATCCGCTGAAAAGGGTCAACCCACCGCCGCGCAGACCGCAGCGCTTGCCGGTGGCCAGGATATAAAGTGGGATCGACAGGGCATGTCGTTCACGGTCCCACCAAAGTGGACCGAACTGGAGAATGAGTCGAAGTCGTTCGTATGGCACTCGCCGGGTTCGGATGCCGCAACGCTGAACGTCAACATCTCGCCGATGGACGAGAGTTTTCCAACCGACGTCAGTATCCAGGCGTTCTACGATGGAGCAAAGACGCGGGCAAAGAATGGCGAGGTCGACGAGTTGAAGTGGGTTGAGATTGACGGGCTGACGGGCGTTCAGTTTCGCGAGGCTAATCCGGAAAAGCCTGACGGCATTCGCCGCCTGCAATGGCTTGCTTACCGGAAGTACCTGGGCCAGGTGCAGATGGTTAACTTAATGCTCTCCTCCGAGGGCAAGGACTTCGATCGCCACAAAGACGCGATGTACGGAATCCTCTACTCCACGAAGATCACA
Source organism: Pyrinomonadaceae bacterium (assembly GCA_036006625.1). Classification (GTDB taxonomy): domain Bacteria; phylum Acidobacteriota; class Blastocatellia; order Pyrinomonadales; family Pyrinomonadaceae; genus PSRF01. The sequence continues at coordinate 22,290 of DASYPN010000413.1, forward strand.
CACTAAGATCATCCACAGATTACGCCGATTCTGTGTAATCTGTGGACACGTGTGGCGATTCGCCCCATTCCGATCGAAATACTCGATCTAAAACCACCTCAACGGCTTTTATTGTTGACATACTCCCCACTATCAGCTAACTGTCTGCGAGTCTTAGTACATCCTTACGTTCCTGTCGGAGTTTTCCAGGGCTCCCACGCCTGATGAATAAAAATTGGTCGCTCTCGCAAGAGGCTTTCGACGCGTTGCTTGATTGGCTTGATTCCGATCGCGAACAGGCCGGAATTAAGTACGAGCAGATTCGAAGCCGTCTAATCGTTTTCTTCGCTGGCCGAGGCTGCATTAACGCTGAGGATCTTGCCGACGAGACCATCAACCGCGTCACCAGCAAGGTCAACGAAATCCAAAAGGAGTTCGATGGCGATCCCGCGCTCTACTTCTACGGTGTTGCGAAATGGGTATATACGGAGTATTTGAGGCGAAAAACGCCACAGTCTCAGTCGGCGCCCATTGATTCCGCTCGCGCCGAGCTCGAATTTCGCTGCCTGGAACGCTGTGTCGCCCGGCTCAGTGAAGAGGATCGAGCCTTGCTGCTAAAAGACTACGGAGCTAAGGGACAAACTCAAGCAGAACGTCGCAAAGCGCTCGCTGATGAACTGGGAATCACCTTAAACGCGTTGCGCATAAGGGTTTTTCGTATTCGAACAGGCCTGAAGGTATGTATCGAGAAGTGTATCCAAGATTCCCTGTAATGAAATAACCGGTCCTTTTCAGTCATTAACATTAGAGCGAATCTGTCGCCCGGAGAGAATAATTTGAATCCCGACACCGAAAGACAAGAGATGCGCGAGTTTCTGTTGGGTACTTTGGATAGGGATCATAAGACTCAGTTTGAAGAAAGAATTTTGACAGAGCCGAGCGTTTACGAAGAGCTCCTGATCGATGAAGAAGAGTTGATCGATCAGTATGTGACAGGTGAGTTATCGGCGGTCGAGCGAGAGCAGTTTGAGAGTCACTTCCTGATCACCGCCGAACGGCAAAAGAACCTGCGCTTCGGCAAACTACTTCAGAAATACGTGAACTCTCACGTAGAAGAACCTCCGATTCCGAGTCAGTCTTTCTCGTTCCTCCATACACCAGTTCGGCGGTTGGCGTCGCTCGGGCTGTTAGCCGCCATCCTTGGCGCCGCCGGAATAATCTTCATCAGAGGGTTTGTAAACAGACGAGAAGCGGCGAGTGTAGTGCAGCAAACAACGTCTCAGGTAATGACCGTTACGTTGCAACCAGGTTCTCCCGAAACGCAGGGGTCAACCGCGCAAAGCGTCAACCTCCCGCCTCGCGGAGTCGAAGTCAAACTCGAACTTCAATTAGCGAAGCCCACTTTTTCCTACTACAAGTCGGAACTGTTTCGCGAAAACAAATCACTGAAAATCTCTGACGAAATAAAAATCGAGGCTAAGGGTGAGCAGTGTGTTGTTCCGTTTACTGTAACGGGAGAAATGCTGAGCCCGGGAGATTACCAGGTCAAACTCAGTGGCGTCGGTTCAGGTACAGACGAGTTCATCGACAATTATTCTTTCCGCGTTATCGAGTAAGTCCTCACTTACTTCAATCCGAAAAAATTTTCGAAATGTTTAGCGATCAAAAGTCATAACAATTGAAGCGTCGCAAAAAGAAAAACACCCCACGCGCGACCGAAATCCCTCACGACTGCATGCTGAGTGCATGTCCTCATACAGAGATGGCGAGCGACCTACGGAACAAGTCGCTCGCCATGTGATTTTTAAATCAGGATCGCGATGACCAAAATCTCGATCTGGTCATTGCTTCTTGATGTAGTTTCTGTGAACCCAGCCATCCTTTTGCGCACGATCCTGAGTTTCAAAGAAAATATTGTTGTCGTCTTCACGTGTTACGACTTTTACACGCCGCGTCACGTCCTTCTCCGCAGCACTTGGCTTCGCCGCATCCGCCAGAAATGTCTCAACCACCTCACTCGCGACCGGTTTCACTTCGAGATCTTTGTTCAACTCGGCGATTGCTTCGACTGCGCTGGCCTTGAGTAGCTTGGGCCAGAGTTTTGCGAACAGGTCGCGCGACGCGTATACATCCGCGCTATTCACATGACCGTTGATCGCAAAGACGTACCCGATCACATCGCTCTTGCTCTGCACGATTCCTGAAAGCGCCTTGATATATTCCTCGGTCGTCTCTTTTACTTTTGGACTTTCGACTGTCAACTCAAAACTCGACGCTGACGCACTGTCTATCACCTCCGCCTTGATACTGCGCTTCAACTTGTCTTGCGCGAGACTCACATTTTTCCAAACCGCCTCTTGGGAGTTATCGCGTAACCCAGCGAGTTTCAGTTCCTTCGTTGCAACTGAGTTTTCAGAGCTGCTGAAAGTTGCTGATTCTTCGTTGCCTCGTTTACTCCAACGACCTGACTCGACACAGAATGCAGCGATCGGCATACGTCCGGATTTTGGCGGCACGATGAAGTCGACCGAGATCATGCGATCCTGATCACCACCACGGACGATATCGCCTGCTTGAACGTAGATGTCCTGGTTGGAAAGATTTCTTATTGCGAGTTCGTTCACTTCCTTTGTCTCATAAACTCGCACTTTCTTTTGCGCGAGAGCTTCCTGGAGAGTGAGAAATGTTTTCTTGGTGAGGTCTTTCCCATGCACCAGAAAGACGGTCAGATTGCCGTGAGTGTATGGACCGGAAAATGTGTAGTTGGACTCCTGCGGTTTTTGGCCTGTGGTGGTTGTGAAGAGTCCTAAAGGGAGACCGATGAGAAGAGAGAAAAACGCAATTGCGATTAAGTGTTTTGACTTCATTGTCGTACTCCTGAGTAGTGAATTGGACTGTGGGGAGACGACTCGTTGGACCACTAACTTGCGGTTAGAAGAACGTTACGAATGAAGACTTCTTGCGGCTTGAGACGAGATTGAACCACATTTAGTTGCCAGAAGAATTTTCTTCAATCGCCGTGGGTGGTGGGGGCGTCGGCGTGGGGAACGAAGCACATGCGACAGCGCGCTTCGTATTTGTCGGAGGCGCCGACTGCCACGCGCTCCTCGGAATCGAAAGTGCGCTGTGAGTAATTCGCCGGCTGTCCACACTTCATACAGATGGCGTGTGTCTTCGTGATGTATTCGGCAATCGCGAGGAGTTGCGGCATCGGTTCCCACGGTTTGCCGGTGTAATCCTGATCGAGTCCGGCAATGATCACGCGCACGCCACGACGCGCGAGCGTGTTCGCCACCTCAACCAGGTCGTTATCAAAAAACTGCCCTTCATCTATCCCGACGACCTCTGTATCCGGATCGACTTTCGCAAGCACTTCAGCCGCCGATCGACTGTTAGCCGAGTCGTGACGCATCTCCGAGTGCGAAACGATCTGATTCTCCGAAAAGCGCGAATCTATTTCCGGTTTGAACACCTGTACTTTTTGACGCGCAATCTTCGCGCGGCGCAAACGCCTAATCAGCTCTTCTGACTTCCCTGAGAACATCGATCCGGCAATTACTTCCACCCAACCCGCATTCTCGCGCGAGCGCGGCGGTGGTTCCTCATGATTCACTTGTGCGAATAGTTCATCCATCTTGGTCTGATAGTTTGTAGAGTCTGGGGTTATAGAAAGGCGCAAAGGCTGCAATCAGCGCCAGTTCGAAACTCATCGAACGCGTCACCAGATCGCGTGACAAAACTCCCCATGCTCCCTGCTTGCTGCGGATATCGCGACCGCCGGTTACTTCGTCGATAACGGTTCCCAGCTCACGCCGGCCCTCGACCACCTTTTTCACGAGTTGTGCGGGTACCGAAATGGACGGGGCGGCGCCAAACGAGCCTTGTTCTCCATCAGTCGCAAATGCCCAACCACGCAGAAACGTGTGCCATTCGCCTTCAATCGAGACTGAATGGAAACCGCCTTCCAGACCGACGTAAATGTCAGCTTCCAGTCTTCGACTTCGCAACACGTCGCGGGCGGCCAGCGCGCGTTCACGCGCTCCCTGCATCAGTTGCCAATCCGTAAGCGGCATGGCCGGAACATTGGTTTCAACACGCCTCGCGACAACGTTCGCGTTAGCCCAATCGGGGTCAATGGTGGCAATGCGCGCAACACTGGCACGCACTGCCATGATTTTAGCCGCACGATCAGACCCCAGGGCGATTGTCTTGAGTGCCACAGTTACTCGATTGGTTCCTGCCGTCGGGAAATAAAAGCAAGCTGAATTGCGTGAGAGGCTATAACACAGCGAGCGCACTCCGTCAAAACCGCAATCTCAATCGGCTTCAGACATATTTTTCAGTTCCTGATCATTAAGGATCGAAGGCTCAAAGAAATATTGACAGGACGACTGCATAGGAATAGCCTTTCGGACCTCTGATTCGCATCTGCATTGCCCAGAGCATCCCCGGTCTTTTCTGTACGACTAACCTGTTAGCGCCTTATGGAGCCCAACTTGCGAAGCCTCGAAGAGTCTTCGCTATGACTACTTGACCCCCAAATTTTTTAAGGAGGATCTCACTATGGAGACTAAGGAATGGACGCTGATGTTTTACTTCGCCAGCGATAATCCACTCGTCATCAGCATTGTCTCGCAGCTCAAGGCGCTCAAAGCCGCCGGATTTCATCAAGACGTGAACGTCGTCGCGCAATTTGATCCTTACGCTGAAGGTACGCCGACTCACATCTTTGACGTCAACCTTATTAACAAACTGAAGTTTCCCGGTAAGTCAAAAATCGGATTCGACAAGGAAGACTCGTTTGTGCGCAACCTGATCGAAGACAAGCTGTGGGGAAACGAATTCGACCGAAAAAAAGACCGGATCCGTGATGTACTCGACAGGGTAATGTCTAAAAACCACGGGGAACACTACGTTGCCCCAAACCTGGATGAACTTCCAAAGAACGGCACCACTAGTCATCTTGCCGAAAAAGCTGCTGAGCCACTCGCCGTGTCGCAAAATGGCGGTCCTCACGACACAACCAGCGAGGCTTCGGATGAGCCGAGTCCGTGCGAGTCTCTGCAGAGCTTCCTTGATCTGTGTCAGTCTCAATATCCGGCTAAGCATTACATGCTCTTTATTGTCGGACACGGGGTGGTTGTCGGTAATGACATTTTCCTGTACGACGAGCATGCCAAAGAGCACTCGATCACACTTCAGCAAATGGGTGATGTACTGTCGCAATTCAAAGGAAAGCTCGACAAGCAGGGCGCCGCGTTCGAGTTGATTAGTTTCAACAGTTGTTCGGTGAGCTCGCTCGAAGTGGCCTACCAGCTACAGGGCACAGCCAACTACCTGCTCGCATCTCAGGGAGCCACATTCGTAGGAAGCTGGCCCTATCGTGAGATTTTGATTCGCATCTTCAAAGAGGTGGACAGAAATCTCAACGATATCCGGGAACTGATCGGAGATATCTTTTACTACTGTATCCACAACAGCGCGGACTTTCTCCTGGCCGGCTACTCTTACCAGTTGACGTTGTGCGATCTTTGGAGAGTGTCGGATCTAAATGACGCGTTGTCGAACCTCTCGACGGCGATGATCGAGGCGCTTTCGCCACAAGATGAGAAGAAAAATGACGCGGCGAGCACCTATGTCATCCTGTACTCCCATTGGAAAGCGCAAAGTTTCTTCGATGAGATGTATATCGATATCTATGACTTCTGCTCCTCCATCGTGGATCGATGCGAGCGGATAGAAGAGGGCGGCGGTGAAGTAAAGGCACCGCTTAGCACCATCAGGGATGAATGTGTCAAGGTAATGGAAATCGTTGCGAAGCCCGACGTACCGAATGGAAAGTCTGTAGGAAAGATTTCGAAGAAACCGAAAGTTGTCACGGCGGCTGAGTTTGTTGGTCCTGCTTACCAGTATTCACATGGCCTGTCTGTCTATTTTCCGTGGTCTCGACCCTCGGACGGCAGCAGGATTATGCAGCAATACAGGACCTACAGGATTTACAACGACTTTGCACCCGAGCGAGCTTCATGGTTAGACTTTCTTGACGCGTACTTCACGGTCACCCAGCGCAAAGCGAAGTCAGTTGAAGTGGGTTTCCTAAAGAATCGTCTTGAGAAAAGCGGACTCGTGGTTGACACTCCTGTTCAGACCGAGGAACAGAAATTACAGGAAGATATCGCAAACCTGGTCTACAGTGGTGAAGGCCCGCTTGGGGGTTTTGCACTCGCCAAATCCGATCCATGGGACAAGATGGGCAACGATTGCAAATGTCCGTCGGTTAAGAACTATCCCCGTGATACTCGGAGTAAAGAGACCGGCAGGAGGAGAACAGCTCAAGCAATGCCGCTAAGCGGTTCGTTAATTGGTGACTTCTTAAGTCAAAGCGAATAAACCTACCGAGACTATGATGAAAGCAACACTCACTCTACTGCTGTACGCGATGTGGTGGAGTGGGTGTTGCGTACCTGCAATACGAGCAAATCCCTCAACGGCGGATTCAAACCAGCGCGCTTACGAACTCCTCGAACTTAGCAGAACTCACCATGAGGAGGGAGACACCGCGCTCGCGGCACGCACGGCGGAGGATGCACTGGCGCTGTTCCAATCTGTAAATAATGTCGAGGGCATCGCGACGTCGTATGAGCGACTCGGTGACTACTCTTTTTCTCAGAGTGCGATGGCCGACGCTACGCGGTACTACGATTTGGCTCTTGCCATTTGGCGTCAGCAGTCTGATGTTCCAAAGCAAGCCGGTATTCTCATATCGCTTGCATACATCGATGTGCGAACAGGCGAGTGGTTGAACGCCATTTCGTACTTTACACAAGCTCAGAGTCTGCTTGATGAACAAAGTAAACCCGAACTCATGGCGCGGGTTGCGAGCGGGCTGGGCGCCCTCTTTAACGAAAGCGGGTTTTCGGAAAGCGCGCTGGTACAGTTTCAACGGGCGATGACCTATTTTCAGCAGGCGCAAGACGAGCGCAGTTCCAACCGCATGCTCCTCCACATCGGCTACACCCATTTCCTGCTGGGAAACTATTCCGCAGCCTTAACGACCTTACAACAGGCACTAACCAACTTTGAACGCTCGCCGAAGCCGGTACCGTTGTACATCGCAGAGTGTCACGAGTATTTCGGACACGTATATTTCGCCATGCGTGAATACAACGTCGCACTTCAACACCTGCAACCGATTCTTCCCGTTTATAAGACTAAGCAACGTCTACAAGAAGCGGCGAGAGTCGAAGCGCTCATTGGCCGGATCTACGAGCAGCAGGGACTCACTGGCAATGCCCGCAAGAGGTATCTCGAAGCCTCGCGGATGTTTCGCCAGCAGTCGTATCAAATGGACGATTCGTCAGTCAGGTTTGCACTTGGGCGGCTCGAGTTGAATAACGGTAAGTACGAGATTGCGGAAGGTTATTTAAGAGACTCGATCGAACAAACGGAAAAGGTTCGAGGCGATTTGTCCACGCTTTTCTTCGCAGCCGCGTTCTCAGCCCGGGTTCACGAACGTTACGAGGCTTACATCGAGTGCCTCATGCGTAAACATAAGTCGCAGCAATCAGAAAACGCAGCAGCCCTCGCGTTTGAGGCCAGTGAACTTGCAAGAGCTCGTTCCCTCGCGGAGTTATTGCGTGATACGCAAACTACCGTACTGGTCGGAGTGGCGCCAGAGCTTGCGCAAAAAGAAAAGGGTCTTCGCCAGGCGATCCGCACCACCGTGGACCAAACTGTCTCTCTTCTCGCCACGAACTACAAAAAAATGGACCTGGATAAGCTTCAGAGTAAGTTAACGAGCTTGCGAGAGCAGCACAAGCGGATCACTGCCAGGATGCGCCAATTGAATCCCGATTACGACAAGATGGAGGAACCACGGAGCTATTCGCTTCAACAGATTCAAAACCTCGTCGTCGCAGACGATCAAACCGTCCTGCTTGAATATTTTCTCGGACCGAAAGCGAGTTACGTATGGGCCGTCACTCGCAATGGTGTGAAAGTTTTCGAGTTACCAAAAGCTGACGTGATCACAGCCGCCGCGAGAGCAGTTTACGAAGGAGTTTCGAAAGCGCCCGCCGGTGAAACTAATGGCCAACTGAGCAAAGCTACCGCAGAATTGGCAGACATGATTTTGCGGCCTGTGACTGATGAGCTGACTGCCTCAAGGGTGATTGTAGTTGCCGATGGCGCACTCAATTACATTCCATTTCAGTTGTTACCCAATCCACAGGCGAATAACGAGCCCCTCGTTACGAAGTACGAAATTATAAATGCGCCATCAGCTTCGACGCTCGGACAGTTGCGCCAGGAGTGGCAGCAGCGCCGGCACGGAGCGAAAGTGCTCGCGGCGTTTGGCGATCCGGTCTTTGCTTCGAACTACGCACAATTCAAAGACTCGAGCGCCGGCGAAGTTCAGACAGCGAAAACTCGCGATATTGACGTCGAAGCAGACGCGTTTGACCCAAACAGTATTCAGCCGTTGCTATACACGAAACGTGAGTTAAAAAATCTCATCGAGATAGTTGGCGCGAAGTCGCGTGTTGTGAGTGGCTTCGAAGCCTCACGTGAGACTTTGGACAGTCTCGATCTGTCTCAGTACTCAATTCTGCATTTCGCGACGCATGGGTTTTTCGATCCGAAGAAACCTGAACATTCCGGATTCGTTCTGTCGACGGTTGATTTGACGGGTCGTCACCAGGATGGCTTTATCACGATGCCGGATGTGTACCGGCTCCATGCTCCGGTCGATCTCGTGGTGTTGAGTGCGTGTCGAACGGGATTGGGCAAAGACGTCAAAGGCGAAGGGCTGATCGGTCTGACGCGAGGGTTCATGTATGCCGGAGCGTCGAGTGTCGTGGCGAGTTTGTGGAAAGTGGATGATGAGGCGACGGCGGAATTGATGAAGCACTTCTACGCGAATATGTTGCAGAAAGGAATGCGGCCGGCGGAGGCGTTGCGCTCAGCGCAGAACACGCTGCGTGAGAATCCTGCGTGGCAGTCACCGCATTACTGGGCAGGGTTCGTGCTTCAGGGCGAGTTTAAAGAACCGATCCGCCTACCTCCTCCCACCGGCGCTCCCCGCGCGGTTCAGAATATCGTCGGTCTTGCTTTAGTCCTGCTATTACTCCTCGGAATCGCCTGGGGCTATCAGCGCCGAACTGTACACAGATGAATGCGGATAAAATCCGGATTTATATCCGCGTTTATCTGTGTTCCTCTATTCGATGTTGAAATAGTAGTTGCCGGGGATTCGCGTGACGGTTCCGGCGTCGAGGCGGGAGATTTGAATGGCGTATTGTCCGCGACTTAGTAACGATGCGGGGATTTTGACCGTCAGAGTCTGATCATCGCGTTTCTCAATTTGCAGATCGTGCAACGTTCCATCACCGCTAACCAACTTGAGGCTATAGTCCTTGGCGCCCTTAGCCTGCTCAGGAATAGCGAGGTTCACTTCAACCCCAGGCACGCCGGACTCAAGCTTCACTTTCTGCGGCGTAGGACCTTCACCACGGTTCGCAGTGCTGATCGACAAGGCCAGCGTCGCATAATTCATCGCCGGCCTCAGAGTCAGGTAATAGCCACCGGCAATCATCGCGAGGGCCGCTGCTGTCGCCGCCAGCCGCAATGACTGCACCTGCCAAAACGCACGCACACGATCGAAGAACCCCGGTTGGATAACAGGCCCGGGAACGTCACGATTGGCGGCTCGATCCAGCAGTTCTGACGTAAACCTCAGCTTCCGCCTGCCCTGAGCTGTTCTCAAATAACTCTCTTCAAACCCCTTGCGCTCACTACCCTGCAGCTCGTCGTGCACGTACTGATCCGTCACTTCATCAACGACCGTATCAAACTCTTCCACAAACGACGGTTCACTCAGCAGCCGAATTTCAAGCCTTTCTTCGTCTGCCTCCGGCAATTGCCCAAACAAATACCGTCTTATCTCGTTTTCCTGGTCTTTGCTGATTGAAGTAACTCCTCCCACACGCCGCTAATTACTATGACTTTGAACCCCGGTTTTGTTCTGCCCCTGATGGTCAACACACCGAAGTACGCATTTTTCGAGGCTTACACGCAGATGATGCGCGCGCGTACGCAAGGCACCCTCACTGATCGAGAGCTCTATCGCCATCTGCCGGTGATGCACCACTTTTTCGTGTCCGTGGTAAAGATGGTAGTCGAGAATAAACTCCTGCTTGTCTCGCGGTAACTCCTGCAGGCATTTCGTCAAACATTCCGACGTATCGCTCCTGGACGGCTCAGGCGCAAAGCTTTGCGGCAACACGTCTGTCGCGACTTCCTTCCGCCGCCCTGCCTCCATAACAATGTTTCGCGCCACGCCATGAAAGTAACGCGCCGGGTCGCCGACGTAGGAAGCCTTAATCTCGGGCAGTCGCTTCATGACCCGATCCATAGTTTCGTCCGCATAGTATTCGGCGTCACTCACACCCCTGGCCACATACATTCGTATCAATCCGGCGCGAATCGCTTCGTAGCGTTGACCTGCTTTTTCGCGGTCGGGATCGAGCCATTCAAGCAACTCGTCAAATGGGTCGTTCGGAGTGGTCAACTTTTAACAGTTCCTCGGTGTTGGGGATCGAAAGACGTGTGTGGACCAGCCGCATAAAACTAGCTCAGAAGCAGGGCGATGGCAAGAAGCCGCATCTTGACATTCAATTCTGTGGTTGCTGTAATCCGAGTTAATTAACCGACTATCAACGCGAGCTCTTGGAGGTGCTTTGAGTGACAATCGATGAGTTAGTTTACGATTGGAATACGGTTGAACCGTCTCTCACCGCACCCGATCGCCATATCAGTATTGACGACGAAACACTGCGCGACGGTTTGCAGTCGCCTTCAGTTTCGGAACCGCCCGTCGAGCAAAAACTGGAATTGCTTCACTTGATGGAGGCCCTCCAAATCGACACCGCCGACATCGGTCTACCCGGCGCCGGAGGAACACACGCGGCCGGAGTCGAACGATTAGCGCGTGAGATCGCCGACAAGAAACTCAAGATCAGACCGAACTGCGCAGCGCGAACTCATCGTAACGACATCGTCCCTATCGTCGAGATTTCGCAACGCGCCGGCATCCCGATCGAAGCGTGTACATTCATCGGCTCGTCGTCCGTACGATTTTTTGCAGAAGACTGGACCCTGGAAAAGTTACTGCAAATGACAGAGGAAGCGGTGACGTTTGCCGTCAGCCAGGGACTTCCGGTCATGTACGTCACTGAAGACACGACTCGCGCCAAACCGGAAACAATACGCGCGCTTTACACGACCGCCATTCGCTGCGGCGCGAAAGCAGTTTGCGTCTGCGACACCGTCGGACATTCAACGCCTGATGGCGCACGCGCAGTTGTGAGATTCGTGAAGAGCATCATCGAAGAGCAGGGCGGCAATATCCGCCTTGACTGGCACGGGCATCAGGATCGAGGTCTCGGCGTCATCAATTCCCTGGAGGCAATAAAGGCCGGAGCTGATCAGGTTCATGGATCAGCACTCGGAATGGGCGAGCGCGTCGGAAACACGCCACTCGATCAGTTGCTGGTGAATCTGAAGCTTCTTGGCTGGATCGATAATGATCTATCGCGTCTGGGTGACTATTGCAAAACCGCGGCGCGTGCGTGCTGTTGGAATGTGCCGGCAAACTATCCGGTGTTTGGCCGCGACGCGTTTCGCACGGCGACCGGTGTTCATGCTGCCGCGGTTATCAAAAGTTACCGCAAAGGCGACCAGCGGCTCGCTGACATCGTTTATTCCGGCGTTCCGGCTGGAGAGTTTGGGCTCGAACAAGTAATCGAGATTGGTCCCATGAGTGGAAAATCAAACGTGATTTACTGGCTCGAGAAGCGTGGACTTGAACCGAGTGAGACTCGCGTGAATCGTATTTACGAGCGGGCCAAAGCGGCAAGTGGGGTGCTCGAAGAGAGCGAGATCATGGAACTGGTTTGAAATGTCTTCTGCTCTCAAATCCTCTTCGACTGTTCGTCAGATAATGTTGTCGCCTCACGTGACGCGTGCACTCCGTTTCTTCGAAACACATGCTGACGCAATCACAGAGGAACAGATTCTTATCTGCTCGGTTCCCGCAACACCGTTTGGCGAAGAGGAACGAGCAGAGTATCTCAGTCGGAAGTTTTCGGATCTCGGACTAACTGACGTTGAGATTGACGACGAAGGCAACTGTCTTGGGCTGCTTAAAGGTTCTTCACAAACGCCGCTGCTCGTCGTGAGCGCTCATCTCGATACCGTCTTCACTGCAGAGACGGACTTCACTGTTATCAGGCGCGGCGGAAAATTGTTTGCTCCGGGAATTGCAGACGATGGGTGTGGCCTCGCCGCTATGATTGCGATAGCGCAGGCAATCCGAAACGAGCGAATACCGATCGAAGGATCGATATTATTCGTCGGCACAGTTGGTGAAGAAGGCGAGGGCAACCTGCGTGGTGTGCGTCATCTTTTTACGAAAGGGCGTTGGGCTTCGCAGATTGATGCTTTTCTGAGTTTTGATGGGCCAGGCCTCGATCGCATTACAAATCGCGCGCTCGGATCGCATCGTTACCGTGTCGAGATTACTGGACCAGGCGGACATTCGTGGGGCGACTTCGGGTTACCGAATCCGGTCCACGCAATCGGACGCGCGATCTCGCGACTGGCTGGTTATCCGGCGCCGAAGGAGCCTCGGACCACATACAATGTCGGACGGATTGAAGGTGGGACGAGCGTTAACTCGATTCCGAGTCATGCGAGTATGGAGGTCGATCTACGCTCGGCTGCCGAAAGAGAGTTGCAGCGGCTGGATGCTTTCTTTCGTCGTGCGATGAGAGAAGCGGTTGACGAAGAAAATGCGACCAGACGCACTGGTGATCCGCCGCTCAATCTCAAAGTTGATCTTATCGGTGAGAGACCGACTGGTGAGACGCCTGCTGATTCACCGCTCGTGGAGGTCGCACTGGAAGCAACGCGGGTGTTGGGCATCACGCCGCGACTCGATCAATCGTCGACAGACTCCAATCTTCCGATCTCTCTCGGAATACCTGCGATCACACTCGGCGCCGGGGGCAGCTCCGGCGCCTCGCATAGCCTTGATGAATGGTATGACCCGCGCGAAAGAGATCTGGGATTGAAGCGTGGGCTTCTGGTGATTCTCGGGATCGTGGGAATAAAAAAATAGGTCCTATATGACCTATAGGACCTATCTCTTCGAATTAAATCCGCGTTAGTTGATCGGGATCGAGACTGTCGCTGAGCCGGCTTTGCCCGGTGGGAAGCGCTTCTGTCGTGCGATTCTCAACGCATTCGCGTCGCCACCTGACGCCTGCGTCACGCGTCCTGATTCGTCATAAGTAACCGTAACAACAACTCTCTTCGCACCCGGTTTCGCAGCGTCAACCGGTGGAGCAACGGCTGTCGGATTCTCTGCTGCCTTGGCAGCCTCACGGGCCTTACGTTCCTTTTCACGCTGACGTTTTGCTGCCAGTGCCGCGGGATCTTCAGTCGCTGACTGAGCCTCAGTGCTCGATGGTTGCGGTTGTGCGGGAGTTTCTGTCTGACTGCTTACGGGAACAGGCGCCTGACTCACATTCTCTGCTGCCGCGACCGGTTTCTTCTTGCTGTACCAACCTGCCGGTACTCCGATCACAGCCACACTCGCGACAACAGCCACCACGATTGCCCCGATGAAAAGTGGCTTGCGACTCTTTCCTGATTCCTTTCCAAAAGTAAGAAACGCGGGCGGAAATGATCTCTCAGTCTCTGAACTGACTTCGACGTTAACATCCTGTTTCTTACCTGCAAGCTCATCCGGGTCGTGAACATAGTCCGGAGGAAATGCGACGCCCGGCGCGATGTTCTCATCCAAACGCCTCAATCCTTCGAGCACCACCTGCGTCCATGGCTGATTGATGGTGCGGCTACTCGCTTCAACGTCAGCGCTAAATTCAAACTCAGCATTCGGAAGAGTCAGCGCGTAGTAAACGGCATCGATTCCATGCAGCACGCCAATGCGCGCATCAACCACGGAGCCCGCCTGCAAATAAAAATAGCCGGCGCCCTGTGGATACAAGACTTTAAGACGGCCGCTCTTGCGTTGATTACAAAAAAACTCAATCAGTTCGGAAAGTGAAAGGTCGCTGAGGTGTCCAGTTAATGCCATGAGAACAAGTCCCTTCTAGGAGAACAGTAGGTTGGAAAAGAGGGAAGAGGATGGCGCGCCGACAAATCAGCGCGCCATCGAAGGTAGGTTAATTAGCAAGCGCGAACTTGTAGTTGATCACGCCGGCAACTTTTACCGGTTGCCCGGAGAGCTTAGTGGGGGAGAACCTGGCCTTGAGCGCTGCCTGAACTGCCGCATCGCGCAGCATCGCTGGACCACTTGACGCATTCGCTGCAACCACTTTGCCGGTCTCATCGAGGATCACATCCACTGTAACCACGCCCTGAGCTCTCATCCGCTTCGCGGCTTCAGGATAGGTTGGCGGCGGCAGGGATATCGCGGTGCCGTTGAGTACTCCACCAGAGACAGGCTTGAGAATCGGCTTCGGTCCCGGGCTCGGTGGCGGTTCTGAGCCGAGGTCCACCAAAGGAATCTGTTGACTCGCACTGACGCTCTGAATTTTTAGATCAACTGGAGCGGACGCGAGTTTGGTGGCTGAAGTTGATGCCGATGGTAAGTCGGGAACAACAACCGCTGGCTTCTTGTCGCCCCTTCTATTCGTTCTGGTTGTTTCAGCCGGTTTGGTGACAGGAGGTGCAACCACGGGAGTGACGGGTTGGGGCGTGGTGGCAGCGCCTGGCGTTACCATTCGCACCATGTTCTCATCGAGGTAATACATGATCGAGCGATATGTAACCTCGGTTGGTTCGAAGGTTATGCCGCGAGAATCGACGACCGCTACGGAGGTCGTCATCTTGTTCCAATTGCCGGCGAAGTCGAATTCATACTTGTAGATTTCCTTGCTCAATAAAGTTCCATCCGGGTTGAGCATGGTCATCTCACTGATGTTTCCCTTTTCGTCGTACTTGTAGACTTCTTTGCCGGTCAGGGTTGCGCCTGCAATCGGGAAATACTGATTCTCGATCTTGTTGCCCTTGATGTCGTAGGCGACGACTTCAACGAGCTTGTGTTGCGCCTCAGTCTGGGCACCATTGGCGGTCAACAGCTTGGCAACTTCCGTTCGCACGCGGCGAACCGGGCCGGTCAAACCGTCACGGGACCTGTCACTTTCAACCGCTGGACTTACGGCTGGGGCACTTCCGGCTTTGGCCGTCAGGGGTGATTGAGCACTTGCCGCGGCGCTCAAAACCATCAGGCAAAGCGTAACTAAGCAGAATCGGGTAAGCATTCTAGACATTGTTTTCTCC
>DASYPN010000414.1:0-13556 GCA_036006625.1 Pyrinomonadaceae bacterium
GTCAAACTTTCCGTCAAACACAAACACGCCGTTATCGATTACTGCCGTAGGTTTGACCGGCTTGAAGTGACCGTAAGGATCAAGCGATCCCGGTCCGAATTCGACACCCGACAAGTTGCTGGCGCTGATCAACACCGGTCCATTTATCGAAGTTGGAACATCGATAGGCACGTTCAACCATAAGGTGCTGATCGTCGGCAAGGGCTTACACGGTATGCCGTAGTAACTCGGCTCGGCGACACCCTCCGCGAAATACAGGAACCAACACTCTTTCACTCCACGCTGATCGAGATACTGCTTGACGCTCTTTAGTTGTTGACCCCAATCAGAGTTCGAATCGGTCAAATACCTGTGTGTTTGCGAAGGTCCGCCCCAGAGTTCGTTTGCATACGGGATGTAGTTTGGAAACGCGAGCAGCGATGAGGCCGCGTGGACCAGCAGCAAGACTCCAACAACGTAAGCCCACTTTCGACTCTTGACGATCGACGCCCACGCAGCGCCGCCGATCAGAACATAGAGAAAAATGTAAACTACCAGAATGTGTCGCACGCCAATGTTCATCCCGACAGTCAATGCGACTATCAGATAGAAGATCACCGGAACGATCAGAAACAGTATTTCTCGCCAGTGGTTCAGGCGACGAGTCGCAATAACTCCGAGAGTCAACAGAAGTAAAGCCAGCACAGCAACAGTCGACTTAATCAGAAACGCGATGGGAAAGTAGAACCACACGTTGTGTGCGTACACTTTGCCCAGCACGTAACTCGTGTAGTAGTTCGCCGTAAGTTTTACATCGGCCAGCCCGTAGAGATACGACTCAGGAAGAAGGTGAAACCGAGCCGCGGTTCGAATCGGCCACGCTTCGTAAGGTTTCAAACCCTCGACGTAAGCTGCAAGCGGTGGATTCAATTGCAGACCGTTGGGCCGCGCGTCATAGCGAAATCTGTAAGTGGACCATAGCACCACCCAACCGATTAGCGTAACCAGCGCCAACGAGCCCATGAGCTTGAGCGCGCGACGGGCAATCTTTTCGTGCTTTTCACCGACGATGATTTCGCATATCGCGAGTAAAAAAAGAATTGGCAGAACCAGAAGACCCGTGTGTTTCACCGCGAGCACAAGCCCGACTGAAACTCCCGTAACGATCAGCCTCAAAGCCGAAGGTGACTTCACGAAGCGATAGAACATGTAAACGCTGAGAAGCATGAAGCAGGCGAGTGCCACGTCTGTTGTAATCAGCGCGCCGTGAGCCAGAAGGTTTGGATCAAACGTAACGAGAGTGAGTGCAATAAAGGCGGGAGCAGATCCAAACATCTCACGCGTTCCGAAGAAGACGACTAACGCGGTAAGCAGTGTCAAAATCGCGGCGGCCGTGCGCGTTTGTGCGAGAATCTTGTCCGGATCATTTTGATAAAGGAATTCTTTGCCGCGAAGAAATGCGTCCTCTTTAAAGAAGCGTTCCTCGAGATCGGGAGACTTCGGCCTCCACCACAACAACGGCACGGTCACAAACGATTTCACGAGTGGTGGATGCTCAGGATTCAATCCGAAATCGCCGTGGGTCCACGAGCGGTATCCTGTAAAGATGTGATTCGCCTCATCCCACGTCTGCGATTCTCGCCGTACGGAAAAGAACAATTGCAGACTAAGAACAACGAGCAGGATGCAGACAGCGACAATCTCACGCGTATTGAGTTTCATTCAGAAAGATTCAGCATTTCATCTGTGTCACAAGCCAGCCTCAAGAGTCAGGCGCCGTGCTTGGAGACAGCCCGTGTGTCGTGGGTACTTGCGTGACGGGACCTGCGGGTTGAACAAGCAAACTCTCCATCGGCGCGCCGCTTTGGAACTGTTCGAGCAATGAATCAAAATCTACATCAACACCAATCGGGTTCGCGGCAAATGCATCACTGTGCAGGTAAGCGTGCGCGTCCTTCGCGTTGGCATAACAGTCAACCTGAAACTCCATCCGATTACCATCAGGATCCCGGTAGTAAGCTGACAGCGTCAGTCCATGATGAACTCGCCAATACGGCGTAATACCTTGTTCTTTAAGACGACCATAATTCTTCAGTAGCTCGCCAACATCCGCATAGGTGTATCCGACGTGGTTGACTCCGATTTTGTTAGCCGCCTCAGTCTCAGTGCCATCCGGACTAAATACCGCCATGTTGGCAAAGGCAAAGCGATGATGTTCGTCGTCGTAAGTAAGAAATGCGAGTGCCGGGTTTTTGTATTGAACCTTTGCTTCAAAGACCTGCTGGTACCACGCGATCATTTCGTCGTAGCGCCTTGTCATATAAACCACGTGGGCCAACTTCGTCGGGGGTGCCATGTTGATTCTCCTGTCGTTGATTCTTTATGGTTAAGGCAAGAACTCTGGGCGTTTGCGGCATTGTAGCAAATTAATCTGCTGATCACTGCGAGTTATTGCTCGCATGATTGCTTGCAGTCTATTATTCGTTGTGACTTCGGAACTCGAACAGCACCGCCGCCAGTCAAGCAGCGCACCCGCAAGTGATATGCATTCAGCACCGTTCGTCTTGAGCTCAGAGCCGCCTTTCTACCGCATTGATTGGACCAACAACAGTATCGAACCGCGCCAACCGATGTCGAGCAAAGATTGGGAAAAGGTTTGCGCGGTAATAAAGGAGTTGGGGCTTACAAGGATCAACTCAGCGAATCTCATTGGGGATGACGATCTCGAGATCATCTCGCAACTGGATCAAATCACGTCGCTCAACCTCGACGGCTCGAGGCGTCTCACAGACAAAGGTGTCCAGCATCTCGCTCGCATGCCGCAACTGCGCGAATTGGTTCTCGGCGGGCAAATTACGGATCGTAGTTTGGAAGTGCTGGATCACCTGCGTGAACTGCGTGTATTCAAAATGTTCTGGCAAGCCAACGTTACTGACCAGGGAATTTCGAATCTAGACTTGTGCGATCACCTTGAAGAAGTTGATCTATTGGGCTGCAACACTAGCGACGGCGCGATCGCTGCGCTCGCGGGAAAACCAAACCTACGTCGCTTCAAAACTGGCCGGAACGTTAGCGACGATGGACTCGCGCTGCTACAGCAGTTTCCCGCCTTCAAGACGTGGCAAGCAGAAGAACCGAGATTCGGACTGATGTCGTTCAGTGCTGAGCCCACCAATCTTCTCATCGATGGGCCATTCACTCGGCAAGGACTGAATCACTTACGCGGGCTTGATGGACTCGCCGGTTTGAGCTTCTTCTGGCATACGTCGAACTTGCGCGGTGATGATCTTCAATCTCTCGACGGCTTATCAAACCTGGTCTACCTCGGTTGCCAGGGTGAACTCTGCGACGACGACGCGATGCGACACATCGCCGCGCTCCCAAAGCTTCGCATGTTGATGGGCCAGGGCACCGTCGCTACTAACGAGGGTTTCAGATCTTTGGGTCGATCTCAGACGATTGAATACTTCTGGGGACGTGAGTGTCCAAACTTGAAGGGCCCAGGCTTTGTCGCGCTCTCGCAGATGCCTGCGTTAAAAGGTCTGGCCGTCAGTTGCAAGTTCGTCGATGACGCAACCCTCGCGACCTTGCCCGACTTCCCTTCTCTAAAAGAATTGGTACCGATGGACGTCAGCGATGAAGGCTTCCGTCACGTCGGCCGCAGCCGGCAACTCGAGTCATTGATTCTGACGTACTGTCGCGACACAACCGACGTCGCGACAAGTCACCTCACGACCATGCCGAAGCTGAAAAAGTACCACGCAGGGTACACCTTGATCACAGACACGAGCCTGGAGCTATTAAGCCAAATCAAAACGCTGGAGGAAATCTCCTTCGAAGGCTGCAAGTTCATCACCGACGCAGGCATTCCCTTTCTAACCACCCTTCCTCACCTCCGCGACATCTCCATCGGTGGCTGCCCGAAAGTAACGCGATCAGGAGTGACCGGTTTTGCTGGCGTTCGAGTCAACTACGACACTCTTTAAACTTGGAACGTACTGTAGGGGTGGCCCTCCGTGGCCGCCCGTGGTTTTGATCGTATTCGCCGATTCGGAGGCCGTCGCTTCTTGAATCCCTTCCCAAACCACGGGTGGCCACGGAGGGCCGCCCCTACAGTTCGGTGGGTGATCCGTGAAGCACCTTACTTCAGCTTTTCAAACTCGCGCTTTGCTTCGATCAGGATCGGGATATCCTGATCGGCATCCTTCCAAAGCGTGAAGAAATCCTGATACGACTTGCGTGCCTGGCCGGTGTCGCCCCTGCATGGCTGAAGCTCGCGCGAGTGTGAGATGCGCCAGCGGCCATAATGTCGAGAGTGGCCCTTGACCACGATGGTCCAGGATCTTTCGTGCTTCTGCAGCGGCTTGCGCGCTCTGACCGAGCTTCAGGTAGACCATGCTGCGCAATGTTTGCGGAGATAGCGCGGCGGCCGTTTCGTACTTTTCTCCTTTCTCCAGCAGCTCGAGTGCAGCCTGACCTGTATTGTGACGCAACTCAATCACCGCTTCTATTTCCGGAATCCACACGAGATTGACCATCGTGTCCAGCGGATGTTTCTCCTCAAGTTCGTTAACCAGTTGCTGTACTCTTGCATCATCACCTGCAAGCGCGAAGGCGAACGCGGTACGCGTCAGAACGTTACGGTTCCGCTCCATCTTCAGCGCCGACTCGGCCAACGTTAACGATTGCGCCAACTGGCCTAGCCAAGCCGCACGAAGCGCCTGATCCGCGGTGTAACCGGCGACGACCTCTTTCGCATTAGCACGCTCGGCGAGTTCAGTCGCGCGACGCAAATGCTCATTCGACTCGCGCCAACGGCCGCCAAACGACGACGATTGGGTCAGCCAGTACACCGCTCGATATTCGTCGGTTCTTCCGCTCGCCCACGCCACCTGCTCCTGCATTCCCTGCACATCACCACTGACGAAAGCCACGGTATAAAGTCGCTCACGAATACTCGTGCTATCCAATTTCTGCGCAAGTGCCCGCTTGCAAACGTCTCGCGCTTCGTCGAAGCGGTTGAGTCCGATCAGTGCCTCTGCCAGATTTCCCGGCCAGATAGTCGTGTTTGGATTCAGTCGAAACGCTTCAGTCGTGGCCGCTACAGACTTTTCGTACTGCCCGGTGATCGAATAGAGATTTCCAAGATTGCCTGGCCCGCGCGCTTCACGCGGATAACTGCGCACATAGGACTCCTGCGCCTCGATCGCTTTCTCCAACTCACCAGTCACGATCTGATAGTAGAAATAGGTGATGCGCGCGCGTTCGTCTTCGGCAACGCGATTACTCAACTCGAACGCCTTCGACAAACACTCCGCGGCCAGCGCCGGCTGACTCGTGTTCGCGTACTGGAGAGCGAGTCCTAACCACGCCGTCGCGAAGTTAGCGTCCATTTCGGTGGCGCGTTTATAAAACTCAATGGCTTTAAAGAACTGTCCTCGGTCCTGTTCGCTTCGTCCGAGCGCATATTGCTTGAGCGCTTCGAGCGACGAAGTGGTTACTTCCAACTTCGCGTCAAACTTCTGGATCGAGCTCAACTCCTCGCCAAGTTTCTCGCGCAACTCCGTCGCCCCGCGGGACAGTGCTTTGAGTACGTCGTCTTTACCTTCGGCTTCAACCTGGACCAGCGCCAGTTGATCGCCCGTGTGCCCATTGAGTGCTTCAAGCGTGATTGAATAGTTGCGTTCAAACTTCACAATCGTGCCGGCGATGAAGGCCTTCAATCCCTGTCGCTGACAGATCTCGCGCGCTCGCTCACGAGTCACGCGCTCGTCCGGCGAAAGACTCATGAGCTGCAACGTCGCGCGCGTGCGCGTCTCGGGAAAGATGTCGAGAAAGGGCGACTGCTGCAATTGCACGGCGAGACCCTGTCGCAGGGTGCGATCGAAGACGTCCTCGCCGGTCTTGTTGTCGAATTCAGTGAGAAGGATTGTGTCTTTGTCAGTCAATGGCGTAACGCGCTTACTCTTGAAGTACACAAACATCGTCGCGATTACGGCAAGCGCCAACACTCCCAAGACAATTGCCGCAGAGCGCTTGTGCAGTTTCACTTGATTGACGATGTACTCTGCACTCGAAACAGGATAAGTTCTGTTTTGCTGAGTGGTCGCAGTCGCTCCTGACACTCTTCGCGGCAAGCTTTGGCCGTCCAACGATGTGCGATCGAAGATGGCGGTGCGATCGTCCTCGGCCTGATTCTCCAGTTGGCGCTTGAGGTTCCGCATGTCGACCAACATGTCGGCGATCGTTTGATAGCGGTCATTCGGGTTCTTTGCGAGGGCCTTGTCGACGACGTGTTCCAACTGCTCCGGGATGTATTTAACAAGCGACGATAGCGGAGTGTGAGGCTGCTCCTGAATCGCGACTATCTGCTGTAACAGATCCGTCCCTTCAAACGGCACGCGCCCGGCAACCATTTCATAAAGCACGACACCGAGACTCCAAATGTCAGTGCGATAGTCGAGCGTCTTCAGCGCCAGAGATTGCTCGGGCGACATGTAACTCACGGTGCCCATCACGATCCCTGTCTCTGTGTGAAGTGGCGCCTTCGGATCCGCGTCCTGCTTGATGGGTTTCGCCAAACCGAAGTCGAGCACCTTTACGATGCCGTCGCGTCGCCGGAGCATGATGTTCTCCGGTTTGATATCGCGATGGATAACGTGCGACTCGTGCGCCGCATTCAAAGCGGATGCGATCTGAATGCCGATGTCGAGCACTTCGTGAAGATTCAACCGGTTGCCGTTCAGGTGCTCGCGCAGGGTGACGCCTTCAACATATTCCATCGCCATGAAACGTGTTGAGTCGTGCACTCCAAACTCGTAGATCGTAAGGACGTTCGGATGATTCAGGCTGGAGACTGTTCTTGCTTCGCGGATGAAGCGCTGCATCCACTTCGGATCAGCGGCGACGCCGGCAGGCAAAATTTTGATCGCGACTGTGCGGTCCAACTCGCTCGTATCCTGCGCGAGGTACACATGGCCCATCCCACCCGCACCGATGTGCGCACGGATTTCGTAGCGACCGAGTTTTATACCTTCAGCTAGTGGCATTACGAGAAACGCCGCTCGAAATTCCTGTTAAGCTGGCATGTCGAATAGTTTTAAGCTGCTGGCGAGTTTCCACGCTTCGTAGAGCGTGCTCATCTTAATCGGATTTTATCGAGCACGCTAGACTTCGATCTGTCGAGCGCCAAAGGCGCGGAATATGATGGCCAGCGGTAATCGGATTTTATCGAGCACGCTACACTTCGATCTGTCGAGCGCCAAAGGCGCGGAATATGATAGCCAGGGGCAAGCGCCGAGCGAAGCGAGGTGCGTCGCCCCTGGGTAGAAAAATAAAATTTAAGGGCGAGCACTGAAAGTGCGAAATACAACGGCTGGTTATTTCGCTCTTTCAGAGCTCAACTGTCTCTATTTATACGTTACCAGGGGCGACGCCCCTCGCTTCGCTCGGCGGCTTGCCCCTGGCTGTTGTATTCCGCGCCTTTGGCGCTTCGCCATCGTTGTCGCGATAAAACAAAAAACTTTCAACACTTCTCACAAAAAAGCTTCGAACTCCGCGAGCGGCGGCCGCATCTGATCCCAATCATGATCAAGATTCATCGTTACATTATTGGTGCGACATTCATCTGTTTGTTGTTGCTAGCTACGGCGTGTGATAACGAAACGCGAAATGAATCGGCGGCAGCAGACACTGCTTCCGCCGCAACTGACATCGCGAGCGCGGAGCAGCTCTACAGTCAGCGAGAAGATCTGCTGCAACTGCGCCGCGGCATCGTTACATTACGACAGGCGCTGACGAAAGATCCCGGGAACTACGATGCCGCTTGGAAACTGTCGAAGTTCAACTACTATCTCGCGACGCACAGTGACGATTCCAAGGAGCGTGACGATGCATTCCAGGCGGGTATCGTCGCCGGCAAAACTGCGGTCCAAGTGCAGAACGAAAAACCTGATGGCCATTTCTGGTTGGGGGCCAATTACGGAGGAGCCGCCGAACACTCCACCATTCAAGGACTCGCAACCGTGAATGACATTCGCAACGAGATGCAAACAGTGCTGCGACTGGACGAGGGTTATCAGAATGGCAGCGCCCACATGGTGCTCGGTCTGGTCTATCTCAACGCCCCGAGCATCCTTGGTGGAGATCCGAAGAAGGCTGTTGATGAGATGGAAAAAGGTTTACGCTATGGCGAACCTAATGCGTTTCTTCATTTACACCTGGCCGAAGCATACAGGAAGGTGGGACGCAACGACGACGCACGCAAAGAGATCAAAAAAATTCTTTCGATGACGCCGGACCCGAACTACCAGCCCGAATACAAAGAAGCGAGTGCGGCGGCGCAGAAGCTGCTCGATCAAATCGACCACGGCGGTTGAAACCAGGAAAAGTATCGACTAAGGCGTCGTCCAGACGACTCCATCTGCTTTCCATGAGCTGTTATCGTCGAACCCTGCCTCGATCAAAGTCATTTTGGCCGCACCTTCGCAACTCATCTTTTCGTCGGTCCATCGGTTCAATGGACCATTCAGGCGAGTGAAAGGCCGGTAATAAGAGCCGGGTCGTACACCACCGTGATTTAAGCCTCCTCCACCGAGTCCGTACAACACACGCACCTTCGTGTTGCCATCGAGAGCAACGCATCCGAACAACACCATCTCGATCCCTTTCGAGGATCTATTAACCAGCACTGCTTCATTCACACCCTCAATGACGCGGTACTCCGCTGCCGCTGGAGCGTTCGGCAAATCAACCCACTGAGCAGGTATTGTTGCTGGTGGAATGCGCTCGGGCATTCTGGCAGATGCAGTGGTGTTGTTTGGCATGGACCACAATTTACTTGCGCTAGCGCGAGATGATTCGGCTTCTTTCACTCGCCCTGCCTTCTCATAAAGACTCGCGAGCTGCGTTAGGACATTAGGCTCCAATGATCGCAGATCGGCGGACCGGCTTAATGCCAGCACCTGCTCGAGCGTTTCGATTGAGGCGTTCTCTCTTCTCATCTGCAACTGGCGGATTCCGAGTGTATACAGAGTGTCGGCTTGGGCCGCGACGTCGCCCCGTTCTCGCCAGTATTCAGCCTCGTGCGTGAGTCGGGCGACGACGCGGTCGTACTCGCCGATAACAGAATAGATGCGGGTCAGTTCCTCGACTCCCGCTCGGAGCCGCTCGTCATGACGAACCTCCCGCCATAGCTCAATTGCCTTCTCGAGACTCTCCGCGATCGACTTGTCTGCTTCGAAAAGAAGTTTGCGGTCAGCACCGGCCTGCACCTGTTTATACGCCTCACCTTTTCGTCGCTCAGCCTCAGTAACGAGCCTCCCCGCCTCCCTCAGAATCTCCTCCCGCGAGCGCTGCTGTGCATGAACGGCCGGCGTTAGTATGGGTAAAAGTCCGAGAATCAGTGAGCAAAGAGTAACTAATTTCATTCTGACGCTCATGCGTGAATGATTGATGCGAAGGCTGGCAGCTGTCAAGATTTGTGTGGATTTTTGAAACCCGAATGGATTTGTGTGCGTAAAACACGTCTTCAATTTCATGAGTTTCTCCATCAACCATCCACTCAACGAAAGAGGTGTTTCATGCGTTCTCGCCGTTCAATTATCGGCTTGCTGATACTTTCAACGCTTTTGCTAATCGCGCTCGCCGCGCCGGTGTGGGCGCAGAGTCCGCCGCTGATTGACCGCGAGCTGTTGTTTGGCGATCCGGAAATTGCCGGGGCGCAGATTTCTCCTGACGGAGCGTTCATCGCGTTTATCAAACCCTTCAAAGGCACGCGCAACATCTGGGTGAAGAAGACTGCCGAGTCGTTCGATAAGGCGAAACCGATCACGGCCGATACGAAGCGGCCGATCCCTGGGTACTTCTGGTCTCAAGACGGCAAGTTCATCCTCTTCGTGCAGGACAAAGCCGGCGATGAGAACTACAACGTCTACGCAGTCAATCCGTCGGAAGCGCCTGCTTCGGGACAAGATGTGCTGGCGGCTCGCAATCTCACGGACGTTAAAGGCATCCGCGCGATCATCTATTCGGTGCCGCGCAGTGAGCCGATGCGATCTATGTTGTTATGAATGATCGCGACGCTGCATGGCACGATCTCTACAAAGTAAAGATCTCCACCGGCGAGCGAACGCTGGTTCGGAAGAACACTGAACGCATCACTGCCTATGTCTTCGATCTCAAGGGCCAGCTCAGATTGCTAAGACTGCACCGCTCTTCGAGTTGTGTCAACGTTTGCCACATCACGCCTATCAATACCACCGGAAAACGCGCAGGACATTCGAAAAATCGTCGGTCCACGCATCCGATTCTGCTCGGGGTTGCAACGCTCGCCAGCGCGGGTCATGGGCCAGGTTATCAAACGCGGGTGATTGCTGCGCCATCACCAGCCACTCGGAAGGGTCCTTGCCTCTGACCGGATCATACTCAGCGTCAGCAAAACTCAGACTCATTGAACTATTTTGCTTAGCGACCTCTGCAAGAACAGTATTCAGTTTGAGACTGCGATTGGAAATATGAAATGCAAGCATCCCTCCAGGCGCGAGCTTGGACGTGTAAAGCGCGATCGCTTCCTGCGTCATCAGGTGCACTGGAATAGCGTCGGAATTAAAAGCGTCGAGAACGATTAGGCCATAATGATGGTCGGGCGCGTTTTGCAGTTGGAGACGCGCATCACCCAGGATTATTTCTGTTGGACCAACTCGGCATTTCTGCAGGTAAGTAAAATAATCCGTATTCTGCGCGATGCTGATCACTGCCGGATTGATCTCATAGAAAGTCCAATGCTGATCCGGACGGGAGTAACACGCCATCGATCCGGCTCCTAGTCCGACAATCGCGACGTTCGGTGACGCAGGTTTATCGTTGAATGCGTCGAAGATCTGGCCCAGTGGTCCTTCGCGATGAAAGTATGACAGTGGCTCACCCTGAAGACTCGGATTTATGAACTGCCGGCCGTGTATCGTATCGCCGTGGAAAAGTATGCGAGTGGCGCCTGACAGAGCGAGCCTAACGCTCAACGTTCCGAAGAAATTCCGCTCATCGTGCAAGGTGCGGTTGAGCGTTTCGGAGTAAACGACGCTTGCTAACATCACTGCGCCGAGAGCCAGACCAAATCGAACCGGCCGGTTCCGTAAGCGGTGATTGATAATCACTAACGGAATTCCAAAAATAATTGCGACCGCTACGGCTGGGCTAACGTCATATTGATTAACGAGGAAGACGAGGCCGATCGCGACCAGACCCGCACCCAGCGGCAAAATAAAATCCAACAAACGATCGCGCGATGAGTCGTCTGTGGTGTCGCCTGGCCGAATTAAGCATGCCAGCACAATCACGAGGGGATACTCAATCAAAGTTTTGAAGATGAGCGGAGCTATTAAGGTGTTGAATAGGCCTCCAAACATTCCTCCGATAGCCACGCATAAATAGAATTCCGCGAGGCGCGTAGCATCTGGTCTATCACTGGCCAACTTGCCATGAGCGACGAGGGCGGCAACGAAGAAGAAGCACAGGTGCAGCAGCACGATGGCCGTCGTCGGTTCAGTCGCGTTTGCCGCGATCACGAGCGTGAGGAGTAAAGCTAATCCTCCGAACGCTGTATTCAGCAGTCGTTCGGGCAGTACCAGCTTGCGGGCGAACGCGAGTATGAATGTCACTAGATAAAGAGCGAGCGGGATGGTCCATAACAGCGGGGTTGGTGCGATCTCAGTGGTGATGTAACTCGTGACGCCGAACAGTAAGCTCGACGGGATGAAGGCCAAGAGAACCCAGTAGAGGCGCCGTTTGAGTGAAAAGGGAGACTTCTGAGCTGTCTCAAGATCGTCTACGTTCTCGGAACGCGGCGACTTCCACAGCAGCAACACACAACCCACACTCAAAGCGAGAAATACGACATAGCCCACAACCCAGAGCTGACTCTGGCGCGACAGTTTCAGATTGGGTTCCAGCAGTAATGGATAACTCACCAAAGCCAGGAGACTGCCTGCGTTACTAACGGCAAAAAGAAAGTAAGGATCGTTTGCCGATACGTGACCTGTACGTGTAAACCACTTCTGGAGCAACGGGCTCGTAGTTGAAATCACAAAGATCGGCAAGCCGATCGCAGTTAGCAGGTAAGCGAAGAGCCAGAGAGCCGGATACTTTTGTTCGGATACGGAGCCAAACCTGCCAACGAGAGTTAGTGGCAGGTAAAGAGTTGAAAGAACGAGGACGACAACGTGTAGAAGTGCCTGCTTGCGTGGACCTATCCAGGCTGTTGTAAACAGCACGTACGAATAGCCCGAGAGGAGCAGCACCTGAAAGAAGAGCATGCAGGTGGTCCAAACTGCCGGGGTCCCACCGAGTCGCGGTAAAAGCATCTTCGCGATTATCAGTTGAACCCAGAACAGCAGTAGGGCGCTGAGAAAGATCGTAGCGGCAAAGAATAAAAATACTAACCGAGTAGGGGGAGACGGTCTCATCGGATTCGCTAACGCTTCGCCGCCTGAACCTTCGTGCCGTAGTCGAGCGAGGCGTAAAACGTCCCCCTGCCCTGCGGCGTCAGATCCAGAACATTCCAAATCGGACTCATCTCGTCGATGCCGCGTTCTTTAATCTCATGGTCCAATCGTGGATGAACGCTGTAGAAATGACGCAGCGTGCCGTCGCCGTCCCGAGTGAAAACCGAAACCGTCGAATCCTGATGGCCTTCATGATCTTCACTGCCGTGATCGTATTTGAAAGTGCTTTCGCCGGCGCTCAGCAGACGCAATCTATCCCAACCGCGAGTCCGCGCGTACGCTCGCAACGTCGACGGGTCAGCAGCAGCGACGATCGCGAAGTCGACATTTTGAGCGAGATGATGAGCAACGCCATTGTAGCCGTCGATCCATGCGGTACACATCGGACAAGCCTTGGTCTGTTTCTTTCCAAACATGAATTGGTAGATCACAAGCGAACGATCAGGCGCAGTGAACAATTCACTCATGCGAACTCTTCTGACCGGTTCGTCGCCATCGTCGAGCGAAGCCGGACCTTCAAGAAACTCATAATCCTGAATCGTCGCACCTTTTGGCATCCGGCGGCGCAGCTCCGCAACGCGTTCACGCTGTCGCATCAGTTCGATTTCCGCGAGGCGCACCTCCTCGCGTGCAGCAAGATATTCGGGCGATTCATTTTGAAGATTCGTTTGACGATACGTGCCATCGACCGTTTCATGGACCATCACAGTTCCCTGCCTTTCACTTATCGCTGAAGAAATTGTGCGGGGGTCGTTGAGATTTTAGCTTCAAGTGTGTGAGGCGTACAAACAGTGATTCATGGTGGCTTTGCACAAAGGTCGCGATTCAATCTGCGGAGGGCCAAAGGCGCGAAATATGATAGCCAGGGGCAAGCGTCGAGCGCAGCGAGGCGCGTCGCCCCTGGATCACAATCATGATGACGATGAAGCTCTGAAAGAGCGGAATAACTTCGAACAATATTTCGCACTTTCAGTGCTCTCTGCAATTGATATCTGATAACCAGGGGCGACGCGCTTCGCGTTGCTCAGCGCTTGCCCCTGGCTATCATATTCCGCGCCTTTGGCGCTGCACGCATCG
>DASYPN010000415.1:0-8462 GCA_036006625.1 Pyrinomonadaceae bacterium
GAGCTTGCGCGACGCATCAAGCAGATCCTTGTTGATTACAAAGAGGTCGGTGCGTGCGAAGGTGTCGGTGTCGCTGTCCCGGGTATGGTTGATCCTGCGAAGGGTCGCGTGATGCACGCGCCGACGCTTTCGTGGCGAGACGTCAACCTCCGCGATCCACTTGCTGTAGCTCTCGGCGTGCCCGTTCACATCGAGAATTCAGGTAAGGCGTGCGCGCTCGCACAAGTATGGGCCACGCGCAGCGACGTTATCGCTTCGGGTAGTTCGATCTTTGTGAGCGTTTCAGACGGCGTGGGCGTCGGCATCGTGGTGAACGGAGAAGTGCTGCGCGGTCGTCACAACACCGCGGGCGAGTTTGGTCACGTGCCTCTCAGCATCGATGGTCCAAAGTGTTCGTGCGGCGCGACCGGTTGCTGGGAAGCTTACATTTCTAACCTCGCGACTCTTTCGCGTTACTTCGGCCAGGACCTGTCTGAACCGCGACCGCGCGATACTGAAACTGCAAACTTCTCTGTCGAAGACCTGATCGCGCGTGCTCGTGCGGGCGATGCAAAAGCACTCGCTGCGATCAACTCCACCGCACGTTACCTCGGCCTGGGGCTCGCTTCGATCATCAATGCTCTCGATCCCGGGCGCATTTATATCGGCGGCGAAATAACTACAGCGTGGAGCCTGATCGAACCAATTGTTCGTAGTGCTCTGCGTGAACGAACGTTGACTGAGTTTGGCGGCGCGACCGAGATCCACGTCGTGCCCGCAGAAGATCACCCGCGCCTGCGTGGTGCCGTCGCACTGGTTGCGGCGCCGGCGTTCGCGGCTCCGATGGTCGCGTAGAGATCTTGGATTTCTCTGTGGAACCTCAGTGTTCTCCGTGTCTCTGTGGTTATAGGAATGCACAATACAACCAACGACAGAGACACAGAGAACACTGAGGTTCCACAGAGGAGAGCTAAAATTGGGCGTTCCTATTCCGTGTTAGCGAGAACGTAGTTCGCGTTCTCTAAGCAGTCCCATCACAACCCGACTACCTTTGGAGGTGTTAGACATGCAACGCACGCAAACTTATCAAAGCTCCTTCTCACTTTGTGCCGTTATCCTGCTGGTCGTCCTGGGGGCTATAAGCGTGAGCGGTCAAACGATCTTTGGACGCATTTCTGGCACTGTCACAGATAGCTCGGGTGCGGTCATACCTAACGCAACAGTTACCATCCGAAATAACGCAACCAACCTCGAACGGACTGCCACTACTGATGGCGAAGGCTTCTACACCGTCACGAATCTTCCGGTGGGAAGCTACACCGTCGCCGTCGAGCAAAAAGGTTTTAAGAAGGCAGTTCAGACTGACAACGTCCTCGCGGCAGATACGCGGTTAACTGTCAACATCACGCTTGAGCCGGGCGCGGTTTCAGAGACGGTTGAGATTTCAACTGCCGCGGGCGAGACGGTCAACACCACGTCGGGTGAAGTTGCTCGCGTCGTCGATAAGCGACAGGTTCAAAACCTTGCTCTAAACGGTCGCAACTACATGCAGCTTGTCACCCTGATTCCAGGCGCGGCAATTCTTGACGAGGATCAGCTCGCTCTCACGACGAGCTTAAGCATCAGTCAGGCTGCTATCAATGGCAATCGCCCGAATTACAACAGTCTCACGGTTGATGGCGGCTTCAACATGGATTCAGGCAGCAACAATAGTCAGGTCAACAACGTCGGGATCGACTTTATTCAGGAAGTGAAGATTCAGACTTCGAACTTCTCTGCCGAGTATGGTCGGAACGCCGGCGCCGCCGTCAATGTCGTCACACGTAGTGGGACGAATGATTATCACGGAAGCGTTTATGAATTCGGTCGTAACGACAAACTCGATGCCCGTAACTATTTCTCTCCTAAAAAGGGAAAGTTGCGTTTCAATAACTTTGGCTGGAATTTCAACGGCAAGATCGTTAAAGACAGGCTCTTCTTTTTCGTGGGCCAGGAGTACAAGTACATCCGTCAGGACGCGCCTCCCGTTTCACGCAACATGCCAACCAGAGCCGAACGACTGGGCGACTTTAGTTTACGTCCGGGCGCGCTAAACGTTCCCGTTGGCTATACGGCAATCAATCCGGCGAACAACACAACGGTCCTCGCCGGGCAACCAATCCCCGGACGCAATCTGGCAAACCTCAGACTCAACGGGCAGCCTGTTGGTGTCACTCCAAACGGCAAAGCCATAGCGGCGGTCTATACCGAAATGGAAAAAATCGCAGTCGCCTACTCTGATACGGCAACCGCGAACAACGCGACCTTTCAGCAGCCCAATCCTTTCGATTACCGTGAAGACAACATCCGCATCGATTACAGGATCAATTCCAAACACAGTATCTACGGTCGCTATCTCCACGATATGTACGATCTGATCGATCCCTTCGGCACATTCATAAACTCGCAACTGCCGACAGTGCCGACGAATCGACTCCGTCCTGGAAGTAGCTACCAACTCTCATATACCTGGTTGATAACACCAAACTTCATTAATGAAGCTAAAGCCAACGCTACCTGGAACGGTCAGCGAGTGCCCCCGGTTGGTGAATTCTGGAAGCGCTCGACGTTTGGTTTTACCTATCCACAACTTTTCTCGGGAGGACGTTTCGACGAAGGCATTCCGAACGTTACCTTCTCCGGAAACGGCTCGATGGCAAACTTTAACGGACCAAACGGTTCCTTGTTGTCACCGACGACGGATATCGCGGTTAGCGACAACGTCACCTTTATTCGAGGTAAGCATTCGCTCAAGACCGGCCTTGTAGTGATTCGTAATCGCAAGGATCAGAACGGTCGCTCTATTTATACAGGCAACGTTGCTTTCAATTCCGGTGCTGCCTCTGGCGCCGTTACTACCGGCAACGCTTTCGCGGATGCATTGCTCGGAAATTTCCGTACCTATCAGGAAGCAGACAATGATCCGATCGGCTTCTTCAGATTTAATCAAGTCGAGGCCTTCGTTTCAGACAGTTGGAAAATTACGCGGGATTTGAGTTTTGAAATCGGCGCTCGTTTCTACCACTTCGGCCCAACGTACACTCAGGCAAACAACATGGCGAGCTTCGACCTCAGTCGCTATGATCCAACTAAAGCAGTGACCGTACTCAATAACGCTACAATCGATCTGACAAAGGGAGGCAATCGTTTTAACGGGCTAGTCAGAGCCGGTGATGGTGTTCCACTCGACGAGCGTGGCAGGGTCAGCACCAGCGATGCGGCTCTGGCCCTTGTTCCCGCCGGTGCGCCCCGAGGTTTTTACCAGCCGGCAAACCGCCTGGCTCCGCGTTTTGGATTTGCCTATGCTCCGTTTCATGACGATAAGACTTCTATTCGCGGCGGCTTTGGTATGTACTACGACAAAGTCGAAGGCAACCTAATCTTCTCGCAAGTCAATGTGCCGCCATTTGTCAGTACGCCCAATTTTAGCAACGGTAATCTCGCGAATCCCGCCGGCGGAACTCCCGCTAATGCGGCATTGATCGGCAATATCAACTCCATCGATCCTAATCTGGACATCGCCTACTCGATGAACTTTAGTCTGGGTGTTCAGAGGGAGTTGCCTCGTGGTTTCTTCGTCGAGGCAAACTACGTTGGGAATCTAGGACGACACTTGATTAGACAGCCAGACATCAATCAGGTGTCATTCAAAGCCTTGACGGCGAATCTACCTGCGAATGGTGGTCCAAACGCAAGTGTTGATGCCTTGCGTCCGTTCAAGGGATTTACTCAGATCCTTTACCGGCTTTCTGACGCCAACTCTAGTTACCACGGCATGCAGCTCTACGCCGCTAAACGGAAAGGCAACCTTGAACTGACAGCCGGTTACACATGGTCCAAGACGCTTACCGACACAAGCGGAAACGGAGACGGTGTTGACGTCGGAGAGGATCCATTCAACCGCCACTCGAATTATGGCGTGGCGACCTTCGATCGCCGGCATATCTTCGTGACGACGTACGACTATCTCCTGCCATGGTTCAGCAAGATGAAAGGTGTTGGTGGGGCCGTGTTGTCGGGCTGGGAAATAAGCGGTATCACGCGCTATCAAAGCGGGGCGCCTTTAACCGTCACAGCTAACACGGCGATCGGAACGAGGCGCGCGGATTATGTAGGTGGCGACGTCCGCGCTGCGTCGTTTGGTCCGCTCAACCAATGGATCAGTGAGACGGCGTTTGCGCCTGCTCCGGCTACTCGTCGCGGTAACAGCGGCGTTGGCATCGTTCAGGGTCCGAACCTGCAAACGTGGGATTTCTCGATGCGCAAGACGTTCACGTTATCCGAACGCTTCAACCTTCGCTTCCAGGCGGACATGTTTAATGCTTTCAACCGGGCTAATTTCAGGCCGCCCCCTACGGTGCTCACGACGGGAGGTTTTGGTCGCATCACGACGGCTGGTCCAGCTCGTAATATTCAGTTTGGTTTGAAGCTGAATTTTTAAATGAAATCAGTCTTTCTCTGCGTTATCTGTGTTTCTGTTTTTGTTACCGCTCGGGCGAGCACGGTTTCAACAGCAAGCTTACGTGACGAGGTAAATACGTTCCTCGGCAAGGAGCTCGCCGCTCATCTGAGCGCGATCAAGTCGCTGGAGCCGCCGCCCGATCGCGTTCTTGGTGTGCCGACCACTGGTGAGTTTTCGTGGGGCACATTCATGCGAGCGCTTGCGGCGTATGCGGACACGACCGGCCAGAAAGAATTGGCGGGCCGGGATCTGGTAAAGGTCGTCGGACAAATCGGGCTGATTGAAGCTCGAAATGGAAGCAAGACCTTTTCACAGTTGTATGCAGCACTCGCGCTGCGCCACTTTGGACGCGATCTGAAAACTAATCCGCTCTGGTTGAGCCTGACTCCGGAGGAACAGAAGGCTTGGCGGGCACTTTTGAACCCGGAGAGTTTCTACGATCCGCGGACGAAGCGACTCATCAATCACGCCGAGAATTATCTCGGGGTTGCAGCGCGCATCGCGAGTATTAGTTACGAACTGGGTGTATCCACGGATCGCACGTTTGTCGACGAGTTACTTGATCGCGCTGCGGTTCAATTCACTGAGGGCAATCTTTACGCCGATGATGCGCCGCCAACCGGACGTTTCGATCGTTACTCGAACGAGTACGCGCGTTACATCTATGAAGCGGCGGAGACGGCAGGCCGCAAAGATCTGTTAGACAAGGTACGGCCTTCGTTGATCAGACAGATGCGTCTTTGGTGGGACGTCGTTTCGGAAGATGGTTACGGTTACAACTGGGGGCGCAGTCAGGGCGTGGTCAGTTATCTCGACACGCCCGAGATCGTCGGCTTTTTAGCGTCGCATCCGGAATTCAGGCCTGCGCCGCTCGGCGATCTTGCCGCGCTTTACTATCAGGCGTGGAATTATCTGCTGCATGACTATCGCAGTGATGCGCACCTGCTTTCGATCTTTGCATTCGGACGTGGCAACTACGCGTACATCTCGCGCGAGCGTGAGTGGCAGCAGACGACCGGCTTCTTCGGCAAGCTCGCGAACTCGCACACGCCGATCATGAACGCACTCGAGAAAGAAGGCATTGCGACGTTTCCAGTCGTGCCGAATCTTTCACCCGTGGCGCGGTTCGAATTCTTTCGTAAGACGCCGGAACGATCGGCGGGTGTGTGGGTAGTGCGACAGGGCGCGCTTCGCTTTGCGTTGCCGATCACGAGCGGTCCAAAGCCGGGAATGTCTGACTATTTGCCCGCGCCACACGGACTGCCAGGTTTCGCTGCGCCGGTCGAGCAGATCTATCCAGCGTTGACGGCGTATGTGGAGTTGGCAGATGGGCGCACGGTTGTGGCGACGGATGGGGCTGACGTTATCGAGCCGGCGGCTGATGGGCAGAGCTTGCATGTTCGTTGGACCAGGTGGGCTGTGGTTGGCACGCCGGCGGGAAAAGTTCAGGACGTTGGGTTGACGAGTGACGTTGTGTGGGCGATTGAAAACGGCACGTTGATTCGTGAAGAAACATTGAGTTCAAAACAGCCTGTTAGCATTCGTCGCTGGCGGCTTGCGGTTCCGACGACGTTCGATCAACTGGAGACGGATGTGGTGAATGGAGTGCGAGTCGACAGGTTTAAGTCCGAGAAGGGATCACTCGACGTGAGTTTAGTTAGCGCGAGCTTTCCGGTGAAGACGACGATTCTCGCGACCGGCAGCAGCGCGCTCGGACGTGGTGTGCACGGGGCGATACCGTTGCACGTCGTGTTTGAAGCGAGGGATATCGAGGTGACGAGCGGCGCTCTAAAATACAAGCTGGCCCTGACGCCAAGGTGAAGTTTTACAGGATGAACAAGATTGTCAGGATGAACAAGATGCATCCTGTAAATCATGAAAATCTTGTTAATCCTGTCTAAAGTGACGAGGAGTATTCATGGATAAGGAAGTTGTTCAAAACCCAATCACACCAGAAACTTGTTTCGTGCCGAGGACGCATGAAGGCAGGGGCCGGCGCACCGCGGTCGCTCCGGGTTCGACTGCCGCGCGTTACCTGCACTACGGTCGCATCACGCTGGCCGCTGGTGACGAGGCGATCAAGTTCAATAGCGACGATCACGAAATCGGATTGATCTGTCTCAACGGCAAGGCGACTGTGAAGGCCGACGGCGAAGCGTTTGATCTCGCTCGCTACGACGCGGTTTACATTCCGCGTGATTCGGAGATCGAAGTCGATGCGCCGGAAGGCTGCGACGTCGCTGAAGTTTCCGCTCCCGTAGCCAAGCGCTACCCACTGAAGTTTGTCTCGTACAAAGAAGTCCGCCAGAACCCGAAGCTTCATCTGATCGCCGGCAAGCCGCCCGCAGAACGCGATCTAAACGTGCTCATCGGCGCGAACGTCGAGGCGGGCCGCATCATGGCGGGTGTGACTTTTTCGACGCCCGGCAACTGGACGTCATGGCCGCCTCACGAACATTCGAAGCTGCTCGAGGAGGCCTATCTCTTTATCGATATGCCCGCGCCGTCGTTTGGAGTGCAGTTTGTCTACACGAATCCAAACAAGCCTGAGTTGGTCCAGGTGGTGCGCGAAGGCGACTGTGTGTTGATGCCGCAGGGCTATCACCCGAACGTCGCCGCGCCGGGTGGACAGATAAACTTTCTGTGGATGATGGCCGCGATCAAAGAGGGCGAAGACCGGCTCTATGGTGTTGTGAATGTGCAGCCTGAATATGCGGCAGGCGGTTCTGGTCTGGAAGCCGTCAGCGACAAGAAGTAGAGGAAACAGAAATGTCCAACACCTCTTCGGAAAATAACGGCAGTGGAAATGGCAATGGAAACGGTTTCAACTTTGCGCGTCATTTGAACTGGTCCAACATTCCCGTTGAGCATCCGGCCGAAGGAATCGAGCGACAGATGTTCGTCGGCAACCGGATGATGATTTGTCGTTTCCGCTTCAAGCCGTTTCTGGTCACTCCGGAACACGATCATCCGCACGAGCAGATGACGATCGTCGAGCAGGGACGCGTGCGATTTTTTATCGAGGGCAAAGAGCAGATCGCGTCGGCGGGCGACGTGCTGCACTTCCCGTCAAACTGCTGGCACGGCGCCACGATGATGGATGAAGAAGTGATCTTGATCGATATTTTCTCCCCCCTTCGTGAGGATTTTCTCAATAGCGCAGTATAGGTCCTATTGGTCCTATAGGACCTATATGATTCTCGATCAATTCAAATTACACGACCGCGTTGCTCTGGTTACCGGAGCATCGACCGGTCTGGGGGCTGCGATCGCGATCGCACTCGCCGAAGCAGGTGCGCGCGTTGCCTGCCACGGCAACACGCGTTCACCCGAGTCAACTTGCAATCAGATCACGAGCGCCGGTGGCTTGGCCCATGCAATCAGTGGCGATCTCGGTCAAGCTGAAACAACCCAGCGCCTCGTCGCTCAAACACTCGAGCGCTTCGGCCGTATCGACATACTCATCAACAACGCCGGAACGATTCGCCGTGCACCTGCTACGGATTACTCGGATGAAGATTGGGATGCAGTGATCGAAGTCAATCTGTCGAGCGTCTTTCGTCTTTCAAGGCTGGTAGGCCGGCAGATGATCGAACGCGGCGACGGAGGCAAGATCGTGAACATCGCCTCGTTGCTCTCGTTTCAGGGCGGCATCACCGTCCCTGCATACGCAGCATCAAAAGGCGGCGTGGCTCAACTCACCAAAGCACTCGCAAACGAATGGGCCAAACACCGGATCAACGTAAACGCGATCGCTCCGGGTTACATGCGAACCGCCAACACCGCAGCCCTGCAAGCAGACGAAACACGCAACCGGCAAATCCTCGAACGCATTCCAGCCGGACGCTGGGGCGAGCCCGAAGACCTCGCGGGCGCCGCAGTCTTCCTGTCATCCAGCGCAAGTGACTACATCAACGGCCACGTTCTGGTAATCGACGGAGGATGGCTCGGCCGATGAGATCAGAAGCTGTATCCGTAACCA
>DASYPN010000416.1:0-19479 GCA_036006625.1 Pyrinomonadaceae bacterium
CCGTGGCCGCCCGTGGTTTTGATCGTGTTCGCCAAACCGAGGCCGTTGCATCTTGAACCCTTACACAAACCACGGGCGGCCACGGAGGGCCGCCCCTACAGTTGAACCCACACGGTCCAAAAACTAGTTGACGCAGCTAAATTCAGGGCTTTAGTATTCGAACTAGCGGCTAACCCGCTTCCAACCCACATGGCAGTCCCACTTCAACCTGCCAGCCCTAAGAGGACAAAGCCCATGAGTGCACAACCCGAAGTTTGGCGTGTCAGTACAATTGAGGGAATTTTCGAAACCGATCTCGAAACGCTGAAACAGTGGATCGTCGAAGGTTGCGTTCTGCCCACCGACAAAGTCAGCAAAGGCAACTTGAGCTGGATCGACGCGGGACGCGTCCCCAAACTCAAAGATGCTTTCAATGGCGAGGTGACGACGCCTGCTCACACGCAAACCACCTCGTTTGAGACCTTCGTAGAATCGAATCCTGAATTCACCAATCCGCCAAACTACTCGACCCATTCGACGTTAGTACCGGCCCAGGCTGTATGTCACAACCACCCTGACGTTGCTCCGCACTATGTCTGTCGCATGTGCGGTGCGACTTTTTGCAAGCAGTGTCCGAAGTTCGCGGACGGCAGGGTGCCGATGTGCCCGTTGTGCGGCGACTTGTGTCACGAGTATCAAGTCATCGTTGAAAAGTCGGCCCGTGCTGCACTTCGAAGCTCAGCCTTCGGAATGGACGACTTCGTGCGCGCCGTTCAGTATCCACTACAACACAAGTTTGCGTTGTTGAGTGGTGCACTGATCTATGGACTTCTCATGCTCGCAGGTTTCCGCGGAAGCATCGTGGCGTGGGTGCTATTGTTCGGGTGCGTCTCGCACGTCATCAGTCAGGTTGCGTGGGGCAGACTCAATCGCAGCTTCATGCCCGACTTCAGCGCGTTCTCGCTATGGGACGATCTTGTGGTTCCAATATTTCTTGGAATTGGGATCGTCGTCGTCTCGTGGGGTCCACTTATCGTTCTCGTTTTCGCACTAATATTCGGAGCGATCAGTGGCGGTCATAAAGATCACGCTTCGGAGTCACTTACTCCAGAACAGCTTTCGACGCTCACCGATCCCAACGCCGATCCACAAAAACTGGAAGAAGCAAACAAGAAGCTCCAGGAGGCTCAAGCCGGTGCGCAGATTGCGCGTGAAGCTGAACAATCCAAGTCGGAGGCCAGCGATCCCGCCGGTTCACTGAGGTACTTGTTGCCGTACTTCGGCGCCGGAATTATTTTCGTCCTGTTGTTCCTGCTGTTGATTGCGTGGGGAGTGTTCTATTCGCCAATGGCACTCGCAGTCGCAGGTTACACGCAGAGTCCTGGTTCAGTATTGAATCCCCTCGTCGGCATAGATACGATTCGGCGTATGGGAAGCACTTACTTCAAAGCGTTCGGAATGGTCATCATGGTCCAGGTGATGGCGTTCGTGGTGGGCGTGATAGTCGCCGTTGTAACATCGCCCTTCACACTCCCATTCATGGGGAACCTGGTGGGTAATTTCATCAACGCGACGTTTACGTTCTACTTCTATCTCGTGATTGCATGCATTCTTGGGTTGTCGCTCTTTAAGTGCGCCGATCGTTTGGGAATCGCAGTGGACTAAGAGCCGTTATTAGAGAGTTGAGTGCCGATAACGCGCTGGGGTGGTGCCGACTACACGCACGAAAGCTTTCCTCATCAGATCTGCACTGACAAATCCACAGTTTCGAGCAATCTGCCCGATGCTTTTTCACTTCGCTCTAACTCGCGGCGCGCTGCCTCGACACGCATTTGAGTTAATTCTTAAACACTATAGCGGCGGTGAGAAGAACAAGATCAATCGCCAGGCTTTGGCAAAACAATTCGGCATCGGGGCCAATGCTCTCAGGCTTCGAGTGTTTCGAATCAGAAAGGCAATAAAGAATTATATCCTGCAGGCCAACACGAATACGCTCATGGCCGGCAAACAGTCCTGAACTCTATCGCGGATCGCGTTGGCCGTGAGGGGCGAGGGCGCGAAAGATTAGTCCGATTCCTCCTGCCAGTAGCACCAGCATCACGATCGTGTTGAAGAGACTCGTCGACTGGAAATAGATCTGCAGGTTCATCAGGATGCCTGCGAAGATGATCACGATGCCGACGATCAGGAGTAGCCAACCGACAACGGATTTGCCGTTGAAGAACAAAATGCCGATACCGAAGATCAGTGGGACCAGCGACAAACCGAAGGTGTTGTATCCTCCGATCGACCAGAAACTACTTGATACCACAACGCGATTGACGATCAGGTAGGCACCGGCAATCGCCATCACGAGGCCGAGAAAGAACTCGGCGAGTCCACCGGGCGTGCCGCCCGCTCCGCGAACCTTAGTTTCATCGTTCATAGTCCTCTTACCTCCGTCGGCATGCGCATTGCACAATCGTGATTGCGCTCGGGTTTCGCGGGATGTTATCTCAAAAAACTTTTCGAGAGTCAGATTTTTACGGCATCACGAGGTTAGCGATGAATTGTCAAAGCTGTGACACGACGATTGATTACCGGTTTCAAACAAACTGCGCAGGCTGTGAAACCAAGGAAGCGAATCTTCCGATCCTGCCGATCGAGGCGCCAATCGACTCACTTAAGAAACGACTGACCTGGGTTAAGCGAGTTGTCAATTTCCTCTACGTATTGATTAGTTCCGCGGCCGGAATGATCTCGGGCGGCGTGGTGCTCTACTTCGCCGGCGCAATAATTTACAGAGCTTTCCTGAGGAGCAGCGACAACGTCCCTCACAGTTGCGGCGGGCCAGCAGAAACAATTGCAATTCTCTCGATATGGGGAGGCGCATTTCTCGGCACAGTAGGTGGAAGCGTCTTCGCGATGAAGAAACCGATTTGCAAAAATAGTTAGCGACCGCTAAACGCAATCACGAGGATCACGACGAAGATCAGAATCGTCACTACCAGCAACGCTATCTTCCAGAAACTATACGGGCGCTCGCCCTGGATCTCACCCGTACGACCATTGACCATGATCTGATATGTCTTGCCGTTATATCGATACGCGCCCGCGTAAACAGGCAACAGCAAATGCTTGAAAGTGACGTCAGCATAATTCGTTGAGAGACTCTCAATCATTTGCTCGTCACCGCCGATGTCGTTGCGCACCTTGATCTCAATCGCAGGCGCGATAACTTCCTTTGCGCGCTCGAAACCGCCGGCGAGATCAACCTGATAACGTTGCGCTTTGAAGCCCGAGAGAAACGCCGGATCGTAAGAACGCAACGCTTCCAGGTCCCACGGTTCGAGCGATGTGAGACGAGCGGGCGACAGCGAGAGCGTTGCGGGAATCAACACATCGTCGAATGATCCAACAACTGTTCCCGAGGTTGGATACCAGCGTGTGTGCCGCACTTGTCGCGTGCGTTGCACTTCACGGCCCTGCGCATCACGCTCGGTGTAGGTCTCGGTCACGTAGTAGTACTCGCCCCGATGTCCTTCGTAATCAGTTCTCGTGTTTGTGTCGTAGGTCCAGAACGGAAGATAGACGCCCTGTATCGCGTCCGGCTGTGCGAACTGCTTCAAGCCGTTCGGCGCGAACCATCTCGTCGAAAGCCATTCGCGTAACTCTCCCGTCGCTTGTTGTTGTGTGACCGCAAACGGTAACACACCGCCCGGGGTCAGAATCGGATCCGCTGACTTCGGTTGGGCCACGATCTGCACGCCGCAAAAATCACATCTTCCCGCAACTTCAGGCGGCTTGAAGATCGATTTCGCACCACAACTCTGGCACTGCACTTCGAGCGCACCCGCGGCCAGCGACGCCATCTGCTCGGGACGAATTTGCAGGTGCTGCTCGTACGACTGCTCCTCAACGCGCTCCTTGCTTTCCGAGATCGCTTCCTTGTGACCGCAGTAAGGACACGTTAGAAAGCCGTCCTGTGGCTCGAAAAGAAGATCGGCGCCACAGGACGAACACGGATAATGTCGGACTTCATTCGCTGCCACGATTCATCCCAAATACACGATCGAAAAATGCTGCCACCGCTGCGTCAACCTTGACGATATTCGTATGACGCATGAAGTGATGCGTGTCGTCAGGTATAACCAGCTCCTCGTAAGTCACTCCCGCCTTATCCAGCCGTCTTACCAGATCCGTTGTCTGACTGAAACGCACGTTGCGATCATCGTCACCGTGAATCAGCAACACCGGCGACTTCCAAGTTGCAATGGAAGAGACCGGCGACGACTGCCATGCGACATCAAGCGCGCGCTGACCATCAGGAATCTTCTCGTAACGATTCTCCAGTAGACCAGCCGCGCGCTCGGCAGTCCAATTGTGTACGCCGTGAATGTCGACACCTGCTGCAAATAGTTTTGAGTCGCGAGCCAACGCGAGGGCCGTCAGAAATCCGCCGTACGACCCGCCATAAATTCCGATTCGCTTCGCATCGACCTGGGCCAATCGCTGCAAGTACTCGGCGCCGGCTTTCACGTCGATGTACTCAGACGCGCCTTGCGCGCCGGCATTCGGCGGACGATGAAAGTCGTGACCGTAACCGATTCCTAAACGATAGTTGACGGACAACACGACGTAACCGCGACTCGCGAGATACTGGTTCAGCGCGTATGCGTTTGTGTAGTAGTCAGAGTAGTGCCAACCGAGGAGCATCTGTCGCG
Organism: Pyrinomonadaceae bacterium; assembly: GCA_036006625.1. Taxonomy (GTDB): domain Bacteria; phylum Acidobacteriota; class Blastocatellia; order Pyrinomonadales; family Pyrinomonadaceae; genus PSRF01. Next base: position 4,683 of record DASYPN010000416.1, read on the forward strand.
GTGGTCCACCGTGAACGTAAATGATCGCAGGCTTCTTTCCCGACCCCGCTGGTTCGAATAACTGTCCGTGAACTTCAACACCATCGGGCGATTTGTAAACGACTTTCTTCGGAGTGACTAATTGAGCGGTTGGAAAATCGCCTGGAACACGATCTTCCGCGAGCGTCATTGCTTTGCCGCCAGTCGCTGGTATCACGCCTGGCAGCGGCGGACGTTGCGCGGTAGCGCCAATGTACGCGATGTACTTGCCATCGCCAGTCACAAAGGGCGTCCACTCGAGACCTAATCCCGAAGTCAACATTATCGGTTGCGCGCGGTCGACTGGAACTTTCACGATGTGCCGGCGATCGATATCGTCAGGATTAGATCCAGAGTTGCCGGCAAAGAGCATGTAACGGCGATCGTTGCTGATCGAGATGTATTCGGCCATGTAGTTGCCGGGCGTCAGCAGCATCGGCTCGCCGCCGTTTTCTGGAATGGAATACAAATGCGGCCAGCCGTCGAGGTAAGAAACAAAGACGATGCGACCGGCAGCGGCCCAGTGCAGATTTGTTTCGCCGTGAGTTGTTGGCGGAGAACCGCGGAGGGTAAATGGACTCTTCCAGAGTTGTTGTCCCTCACCGGTTGTAGCGTCGGCGGTCCAGATGGACCATGCTTGTGCGCGTCGTTCGAGCACTGGCTCAGGAGCGCCGCCGTTTCCGGGCCGTCGCGTGAATGCAATGCGCTTACCATCAGGCGACCAGCGCGGGCTCGAATCGCGTGACGTTGATGGAGCGAGATAAACGATCGGAGTCGCGTCGGTTGTGTAAATGCCGATGAAGGAATGGTCGCCGCGATTGGAGACGAAGGCCAGGTGAGTGCCGTCAGGCGACCATTCGGGCGAGCCACACTCGCCGCGCGCGTAGAAGTAGCGCTTCGCAGGGGTCGAACCGTCAATGGGCACAGACCAGATCCCGCGTTCTTTTACGAAGACTACGCGATCGCTCTTCGGCGAGATTAGAGGTTCGTCGCCTTCGCCGAGGAGCTTCGGTTCGCCACCAGCAAATAGAACGCTCCAGACCTGGACCTTCATCGCGGTTGTAGTCAATCCGGGATTGACTCCGACTGAACTGTCGAAGTTTGAGCCGTGATCGCCACCGCGAACGTAAACTACGTACTTGCCGTCGGCGGAAATTGCCAGACTCGTCAGCTCCTGGCCGTCGTCGATTTCGTAGTTTGTCAGCCGTCGTGCTTTAAAGTCAGGACCTTCAGCGACCCAAACGTTGCGAGCACCACGCTCGTTGAATGCCCATGCGATGCGCGAGCCTGTGGCAGATGCAGTCAGCTCGTTAGGGAATGGATAGCTTTTGATCTGCTCCAACGTGAACGACTGCGCGGCCTTTTGTGGAGTTGAAAAGAATGCAGCGGCTGTCAGAACAACTGTAGCCAGAACAAGGATCAGACGCAGAGACCGGCGCTCGAGGGGCAATTGCATGGAAAGTCCTCCTGCTTTTCGGCGAGATCCAACTGATTGGAGCGCATCGAATCACAGTCGCGGGTTTTCTGGCAAGTCGCTGCGCTCTGTGGTGTTATTAAACAGGTCCTATAGGACTTATCGGACCTATAAAGGAGACATTCAATGCAGCGGTTCGTATCGATGATCCTGATGTGCTTCGTCGCGTTTGTTAATTCAGCGAGTTCGGCGCCGGTCGATTACAGCGAGCTCGACAGGCTCGTTCCAACTGAGCTGAAGGAGAAGAACACGCCGGGCGCAGTAATCACGGTTATCAGCGGCGACAAAATTGTCTATCAAAAAGCGTTTGGAGTTGCGAATGTTGAAACCAACGCTGCGATGCAAACCGAGATGCTGTTTCGTCTCGGCTCGACCACCAAGATGTTCACCGCCGCCGCGCTGCTCACGCTCGCCGAAAAAGACAAGATCAAGATGAACGAGCCGATTGGCAATCGCGTCAAGGGACTGGACGCGAAGCTGAGTCAGGTGACGCCGCACTACTTGTTAAGCAACTCCGCTGGCATAAGAGATTTTACCGCTCCTGTGATTTCAAACGACGATAACGCGCTCGGAAACATGGTGCGTGGTTGGAAAGACGATGTCTTCTTTGCGGATCAGGGGGAGATCTACTCGTATTCGAGCGCCGGCTTTTGGCTCTCGGGATTTGTCGTCGAAGAGCTTTACGGCAAGCCTTACGCTGATGCGATGACAGAACTGTTATTCACCCCGTTGGGAATGGAGCGAACTACTCTGCGACCGTTCATGGCGATCACCTATCCATTCGCAACCGGCCACGCGGTCGAAGGCGGAAAGCCAACCATCTTGCGGCCGATGTTCAATAACGTCGCGATGTGGCCGGCGGGCTCGATCTTCTCCAATGCGAAGGATCTGTCGCGCTGGGTGATCGCGTTGATGAATGATGGCAAAGTTGAAGGCAAGCAACTGCTGTCGCCTTCACTGATCAATCAGATGGTCCAGCATCACGTGCCGGTGCCCGGCGAGACTGATTCGTTCTACGGCTACGGACTGACTGTGTTCAAATACAAAGGACTGGAGTTTGTGGGCCACGGCGGGTTTAGTCGTGGCTACGGGTCAATGATTCAGATGGTGCCGTCGCGAAAGTTCGCGGTGATTGTGCTGACAAACAAGAGCGGCGAGACGATGCGCAAGAGTTTGAATAAGGCCACGGAGTTGGGACTCGGGCTGAAGGATGATGAGCCGGAGAAACCTGCCGCTGTTGCGCCTCCGACCGAGTCGGAGATGAAAGAGTATGCCGGCACTTATTCACACGCACCACAAACCTGGGAAGTCTCTTTGCGCGACGGGAAATTGTTCATGAGGTTTGATGGTAAAGACTACGTGATGACGAAGAGTGGCGAACGAAAGTTCACCTTCGGCGAGCAGAACGAGAACGAGGTCGTCTTCGTGCCAGGGAAGAGCGGGCGCATTGAGTTCCTCTTTACCGAACTCTATGGCGCGAAGAAGATTAAATAGTGAATGATAGTTGGACGAAGTCAGTATTTGGTTTCTCACTCCAAGGTGGCGCTCAATTTCGGCAGTTGTGACTGCTCCGAAGGAGTGATATAAAGCGGCTCAAAAGGGAGGATAAACCATGCTGAATTTCATTTGGTGGTTGATCATTGGATTAATCGCGGGTGCACTGGCCCGTCTGATCATGCCGGGCAGAGATCCGATGGGCGTCATCGCCACCATTGTTTTAGGTATCGTCGGCTCTCTAATTGGAGGCCTCGTGAGTATGGCGATCTGGCGAAACAGCGGCAACGGTTTTCAGCCGGCCGGTCTCATATTCTCAATACTCGGCGCGATCCTCGTGCTTTGGATTTGGCGCATGGTGAAGAGCCGCAACGCAGTTTAAGTAAATCAATAATTAGTGCCTGAACTGCCGGACATCGTTGTTTATATCGAGGCTCTCGAGAAACGAATCAAAGGCAGTGTTCTCGAACGCGTCCGTATCGCCAGTCCTTTTCTATTGCGTACGGCAGTACCGCCTCTGTCCAGCGTTGAAGGTAAGAAGGTCGTCGAGCTGCGCAGGCTTGGGAAACGGATCTGCTTCGGCTTCGAAGGAGATCTGTGGCTCGTCCTGCATTTAATGATCGCAGGGCGACTGCACTGGTACAACGAGCGCGGGAAGGCTGCTAAAGGTCGTAACGTGGCCGCATTTGAGTTCAGCAGCGGCACCCTCACACTGACTGAAGCGGGAACCCAGAAGCGCGCTTCGATACACGTGGTCCAGGGTGAAGCGGGACTCGATAATCTCAATCCCGGTGGTCTGGAAGTATTCGACGCAACGCTCAAAGAGTTTGCCCAGGCAATTCGGACTAAGAATCACACCTTAAAACGAGCACTCACTGATCCGCGCATTGTTAGTGGCATCGGCAATGCTTACTCCGATGAGATTCTCCACGACGCGCAGCTCTCGCCGTTTACTCTCACACAAAAACTGAGTGATGAAGATATTAAGAAACTCTTTACGGCGATTAAGCGGACGTTGACTGACTGGGTTGAGCGTCTGCGTGCGGACTCGCGTGAGAATTTTCCGGAGAAGGTCACAGCGTTTCGGGCTGACATGGCCACGCACGGAAAGTATGGCGAACCGTGTCCACGTTGCGGGAGCAAGATTCAGCGCATTCGATACGGCTCGAACGAAACCAACTACTGCCCCACCTGCCAGACCGGCGGCAAACTCCTCGCCGACCGCGCCCTGTCTCGTCTCCTCAAAGACGACTGGCCACGCACACCCGAAGAGCTCGAGAACTTAACAAAGAATTAGCCGCGGATGAACGCGGATGAACGCAGATCAGCGTTTATCCGCGTTCATCTGTGGCTTAAAAAGTTCGTCGCTACCGACGTCGAAGACACGATTCAAACGCGCGCGGTAGTTTTCGAAGGCGAGTTGGCCGCCTAGTTGGAGTAACTGCTCTTCGGAAAACTTCTCGCGTAGCCGGGCGTAGAGTTCGTCGGAGATATTCGATGGCGTATCGGCCATCGCGTCCGCGAGTTCGATTACCAGCAGCTCGTCTTTCGAAAACACCGACAGGTCATTCTTCACAACGGCCAGCAACTTCTCATCACTCAGCCCGGCTTTTCTGCCGACGGCAGAATTGATATCAACTCAAAACGGGCATCCAACACGCGACGCTATCCGCACTTTCCCAAGCTGAATAAACCGCAGCGACACTTTGCGCTTTCGGCCGAGTCCTGCTTCCATCGCGATACTGCCCCAGACCATCCCCGGCAGGCGCATCTGCATCTTCACCGGCGTCAGGTCTTTGCCAAACATCTTGCGCATCGTCGTGTAGAACCACCGCAGGTGCCACGGCGCCTGACTCTTCTCTAAACCCGCAATCCTGTTCATTACTTGATCTTTCGCTCTGTACTCTCGAGATGCCGGGTGGTTTGATCGGTAACACTGAAGTTCGTCGGGATGAACTCACTCGTATCCGCCGCGCGCAGGCCTCTGGCAGGCATGCCTTCTGACAACGGCGCGTTTTTCTGTTGCTCGCGTTCAATCACCTGGACCATTTTCTTGCTCACGACCAGGCCATTGACGATCAGGGCGAGTCCGACCATGAACGGAATAACCCCTGCTACCCAAATACTCCTCAACAACTCCTGGTCGTGAGCCGGAGACTGATTCGCAATGGCGCCCATGATGAAATAGAGAAAGATCGCAACCCCAACACCGACACTACTGCAAATCACACCGGCCTTGATTTCGTTATATCGCTTTACTTCAGGTGTGATGCCGAGGCGACGCTCCATCTCCAGCTTGCGGGCTTCAGCCATCTGGCCCGACATGAACATATCGGCCACCCAGGTGTTGCTCCAGTCAAACTTCTTACCGTCGGGCGTATCGAGTGCCTCCCGAACCGCCTGAAGGTTAGCTCCGCAAGACGTGCAGAACTTTATGTCGTCACCCTGATTCGAGGTACAACGCGGACACAACATATGCAGTCGCTCCTATGGTTTATTCAGTTGAGGATACGACAATTCTACGATGCCGGTTCTAATTAGGGAATCTTCTTGACGCCAAATCTAGTACAATTGTCGGTCCCTCAGATGAAGCCCCTGCCGGTTAAAACCATTGCTCACTACCGGATCGTCGAGCCTATCGGCGCGGGCGGTATGGGCGCGGTCTACAAGGCTTACGACAACAAACTACAGCGCGTCGTCGCCATCAAGCTGCTTCCTTCGGAGTACGTTTCGCAACAGGATCGCCGCCGGCGTTTCTTTCAGGAAGCGCGCGCGGCGTCTGCACTGAACCATCCGCACATTCTCACCATTTACGAAGTCGGCGAAGAAGACGGCAAGCCGTACATCGCGATGGAATACGTCGAAGGCGAGACGCTCCGTCAGAAGATCAAGAACAACGGTCTGCAACTCAGAGAAACTCTGGACATCGCGATTCAGATCGCGACCGGACTCGCTCGCGCACACGAACTCGGCATTATTCATCGCGATCTCAAACCCGAGAACCTGATGCTTAGCCGCGACGGCTTCGCAAAGATCCTCGACTTCGGACTCGCAAAACTCGTCGCAGAAAGAGAACGCGCACTCGTTGCCGACAGTGAACAGAAAACGCTTATTCGCGGTGTCGAAACTGAATCCGGCACGTTGCTGGGCACCGTCAACTACATGGCGCCCGAACAGTTGCTGGGCCAGAAAGTCGATCGTCGCTGCGACGTGTTCTCGTTTGGCGTAGTGCTGACGGAGATGCTCACCGGCTCGGCGCCGTTTGTTCACGACAATCGCATCGACACGATGCACGCGATCCTGCACCGCGATCCGCGTTTTCCTTCGGATGGTCGGGCGGACCTTCCGTTTGATCTTCAACGAATCCTGACCAAAGCACTCGCCAAGACCCCGAAGGATCGTTATCAAACTATCACCGATCTGGCTGAAGAGCTGAAGACGCTCAAACGAGAGCTCGAACTGGGCAAAACGCTGCCGGTAACTCCCAGAACGAAGCTGGTGTTGAAGCGCACCGCCGCCGGTGCTCGTGTGGTCGATTATGAGAAGGAACTCAACGAGGCGCAGTTCAAAGCCGTCGCGACGACAGAAGGCCCGCTGCTGATCGTCGCCGGCGCAGGCACCGGGAAAACACGCACACTCGTTTACCGTGTGGCTCGCCTCGTTGAAATCGGCGCGAAACCGGAGTCGGTTCTATTACTGACATTCACGCGCAGAGCTGCCGCCAGCATGCTCACGCGCGCCGCAGCTCTGGCTGACGCGCGTTGCCAAAGAGTCTCCGGCGGCACGTTTCATTCGATCGGTCATTCGATGTTGCGCAAGTTTGCCGACCATGCGGGCGTGCAGAAAAACTTTACAGTGTTGGACCAAAGCGACACTGAAGATTTGATCGATCTGCTGCGACGGCAGATCCGCATCTCAAAAGCACAACACTTTCCCCGCAAACGCACGATTGCCGCCATCTTCAGCATGATGGTCAACAAAGTGCTGACCTTGAAGCAGGCGCTCAACCAGCATTACCCGCAGTTCGTCGACGAGCGCGGCAATCTCGAAACGTTGTTCCAATCGTTTGAAAACTTCAAGCGCAGCCGTCATATGCTGACCTATGACGATCTCCTCGTGCGATTCCGCGAAGCGCTCGAAAACAGCGCCGAAATGCGGGAACAGATCTCGGACCAGTATCGTTACATCATGGTCGATGAGTATCAGGACACGAACAAGCTGCAGGCGCAGATTGTAAAACTCATGACCGCGCGGCACGACAACGTCGCAGTTGTGGGCGACGAATTTCAGTCGATCTATTCGTTCCGCGGTGCGAGCCACCGCAACATGCTCGAGTTTCCGAAACTCTTTCCGTCGACACAAATAATCAAGCTCGAAGAGAACTTTCGCAGCACGCAACCGATTCTCGACGTCGCCAACGCGCTCATCGCGGACGTGAAAGAGAGTTATAAGAAGCGTCTCTACTCGCGGATCGAAGGCGGCGATGCGCCCGTGGTGGTAAGCGCGCGTGATGAGAACGAGCAATCACGGTTTGTTGCGCAGCGGATCGCAGAGCTTCGCGAAGAAGGTGTGCCGCTCAGTGAAATCGCGGTACTGTTTCGCTCCAGCTCTCATTCGTTTGATCTCGAGATCGAACTAGGCAAACAGAGCATTCCGTTCCGGAAGTTTGGCGGGATCAGGTTTGCGGAGTCGGCGCACATCAAAGACGCGCTCGCGTTTTTGCGAGTGATTGTGAAGCCTTCCGACACGCTTTCGTGGTTTCGGACGCTGAAGCTCATCGATCACATCGGCGACGCAACTGTTTATCAGATACTCGAACATCTCGGCGTCGAACAGAGAGAGGTTCGTTCGGCGCGAACCAAAGCCGGTCTGTTCAAGAAACTTGTTCGCTTCCCTGCTCGCGCTGCTTACAAAGCACAACTGCTGCGTCTCGCGCGTGTGTTCGTCGCGATGCTCGAAGGCAAGACTCCGAGCGAACAATTGTCGGCCGTTCTTCGTTTCTACAAACCACTGTTGAAGAATAAATACGACGATGTGCAACGACGTGGCCGCGACCTGGAACACCTGCAAACAATTGCGAAGCGTTATAAATCGACGGCGAAGTTGCTTGACGACATTGCGCTCGATCCAACCGAAGCGGTGCAGAATGATGCGCCGCGTCGCAGCAGTGGGTTTGTGACCCTCTCGACGGTGCATTCCGCCAAAGGACTCGAGTGGGACAACTTGTTTGTGATCTGGATGACTGATGGCTGGTTTCCGTCGAGCAGGTTTCAGGACGAGTTTGACGATTATGACGAGGAGCGCCGGCTGCTATACGTTGCGACAACGCGCGCGAAGAAGGAGCTTCATTTCGTGTATCCGGCGGTTGACGTTTACCGCGGTCCTGAAACCGACGGCGGCGCACCAACGCTCTCGCGCTTCCTCGAACCGATACCACTTTCGATCCTGCCACACGCATCATTATCAGGCGAATGAATTGGTCGTCTCTTTGGAGTGCGCCAACTCGTTGGCGCTTTGGTATTTTTACCAAAGCGGTGACAAGTCACCGCACTCCAAGGAGGCGCCCGAAATATAGGTCGTATAGTATTATGCTGTCGCGCAACTATGACTCTAGGAACTGAATGGCTAATTGAGGCAAGCGGGTGCGACGCGGCAGCGCTTGCAGATCTCGATCGCCTGCGTGCAGTTTTCAATCGCGTCATCCGCGATCTCGAGCTAAACGTTCTCGGCGAGATCCAGTGGCACCAATTCGATCATCCGGGCGGCGTCAGCGGCCTGGCACTGCTCTCGGAATCGCATCTCACCTGTCACACCTATCCCGAGTTTCGCGCGGCGACTTTCAATCTTTACTGTTGTCGCGAGCGCGCTTCATGGACTTGGGAAACAACTCTCAAAGAAATGCTCGGCGCGACCGAAGTGAAAGTGCGCGTGTTCGAACGAGTAATCCAGGAATCCGTCGCAGGAGCCGCTAAATGAGTGTGCTCGTGGCGAACTGCCCGTCGTGTGGCGCGCCGGTTGAGTTTAAGAGCGGGCAATCAATTGTCGTCATCTGCGGGTATTGCCGCTCCGCCATCGCGCGAACAGATCGTGAACTGAAAGATCTCGGCAAGGTGGCCGAACTTGTTGAAACCGGTTCGCCGCTCGATGTCGGTTTGCGCGGCAAGTGGAAAGACGTTCCGTTTGAGTTAACCGGACGCGCACAACTCGGCCATGAGATGGGCGGACAGTGGGACGAGTGGTACGCAACGTTCTCGAACGGCTGGCTCGGCTGGCTCGCCGAAGCACAGGGACGCTTTTACATCACGTTCCAGTATCCGATTCCTGAAGGCGCGCAAGTTCCGTCGTTCGATCAATTAGAACTCGGACAACAAGTGCCGGGTCTGCCATGGCCCACGCCGTTGATGGTCGCCGAAACCGGTCGCGCCACCGCACTCGGGGCGAAAGGTGAGATTCCCTATCTCTTAACGCCCGGTGAAACTTATTACTACGCCGACCTCTCAGGCGTTAACAATTCGTTTGGCACACTCGACTACAACCAGTCGCCACCACTCGTCTTCCTGGGCCAACAGGTAACTCTCGCAGAGATCGGCATCACTGCGACGCGCGCGCCCGAACGCGAAGAGCGTCGTGTCGGTGCTGCGCAGATGGGCTGTCCACATTGCGGCGGTCCACTCGAACTACGCGCGCCCGACAAGACGGAACGAGTCACGTGTCCGAACTGCAACTCATTACTCGACGTCAACCAGGGACAACTTCAATTTCTCAAAGCGCTCGACAAACCAGCGTTTCAGCCGTTGATTCCACTCGGCGCCACCGGCGATGTGCCGGAAGGAAAGATGACGGTGATCGGCGCGATGGCTCGCAGCGTGACGGTCGAGGGCACGCAATACTTCTGGAGCGAGTATCTTCTCTACAATCCGCAAATCGGGTTTCGCTGGCTGGTCCATAGCGACAATCACTGGAACTACGTGCAGGCCGTGCCGCCAGGAGAAGTGTATGAGATAGCAAGATCGGCCACTTACCAGGGCAAGCACTACAGAATTTTCCAGGATGCTCCGTGTCGTGTTGAAGTCGTGGTCGGCGAGTTTTACTGGAAAGTCGAAGCTGGTGAACAGGTGCGTGGCGTTGATTATGTTGCGCCGCCATACATGCTGTCGAAGGAAGTCTCGACCGTCTACATCAGCGACGACGCGGGGAAGAAAAAACGTACGACCGGCGAGATCAACTGGTCGCTCGGGACGTACATCCCGGTGCAACAGATCGAAAAGGCGTTCTCGGTCAGCGGTCTGCCACGACCTTCCGGGATCGCGCCCAATCAGCCGTACAAACACTGGTGGGTTTACAAGTACTGGCTCGCGTTTCTCGTCGTGGTTCTGTTGGCTGGATTTCTAGCGTTTCTCGTTTCCGGATCGAGCAAGCAGGTGTTTTCTCAAACTGTGAACTTCGCGCCGCTACCGAATGAAGATGGAACGCAGGTTTTCTTCAGCGAGCCATTCGAGTTGGAGGGTAGACGCAACATTAAAGTCATCGGCGAGTCGCCGGTGCAGAACACGTGGGTCTATCTCGAAGGAGATTTGATCAACGACGAAACTGGCGTGGTCCAGTCGTTCCCGATCGATATCTCGTACTACCAGGGCGTTGAAGACGGCGAATCGTGGTCGGAAGGCGGGCAAAGCGATTCGGCGTATACGTCGTCGATGCCGGCCGGGAGATATGTGTTGCGTTTGGAAGGACAGTGGGAAAAGTGGCAGCAGCCTGCGGTTGTCTCGATCAGGATCGAACAGAATGTTACACACGGGATTAATCTGCTGATCGCGCTGATTGTTTTGTCTATCGGTCCGGTGATCATGGTGATTTATCACATTGGGTTTGAACGGCGTCGCTGGTCGGAGAGTATGTTTGGCGGCGGCGATGATGATAGTGATGATGACGATTGAGTTTCACGCAAAGGCGCAAAGATCAAAAAGGCGCAAAGAGGATGATTCTTCTTTGCGGCTCTTGCTTTTAACTTTGCATCTTTGCGTGAAACCATCCTGGAGATTTCACGCATGCTTAAAGCACTCTACACAATCTTTGGCGTCGGGGTGGTGAGTTTGTACACCGTCGCTGCGATGTTCGGCTGGGAGATTAGCGGCGGGTCGAGACGGCAGTTGCCGCCCGATGCGCGACAGAATGGTTACCGCTCGTTCCACTTCTGGCACTACGGCTTACACGGAGGAAAATGATGATTGATTCAGTTGCCATTTTAGGATTGGCGATTCCGCTCGAAGGATTGCTGCCAGTGATTGTCACCACGTTGGTGTTCGTCGTCATCGGTCTAATCATCTTTGCCCTCGCATTTCTGATTATCGCGAAGGCCGCGCCTTTCTCGGTGCGTAAAGAGATCGAAGACGATCAGAACATCGCGCTCGCTATCGTGATCGCTTCGGTCATTCTCGGTAGCGCTTTGATCATCGCCTCGGCGGTCCATTAAGGTTTGAAGCGTCCACCGTTACTCTTTCTCAACGTTCTCATCGTCGCGACCTGCGGACTGATCTACGAGTTGCTTGCGGGGACGCTCGCAAGCTACGTTCTCGGCGACTCCGTCACACAGTTTTCCCTCATCATTGGTATCTATCTCTTTGCGATGGGAGTCGGCTCGTGGCTCTCGCGCTTCATCGACAAAGGCCTCGCGCGACGCTTTGTCGACATTGAGCTCGCGGTCGCAGTGCTCGGCGGCTTCTCAGCGCCACTGCTGTTTCTCACTTTCTCGCGGGTTGGCTATTTCTACGCCGTGCTCTACTTCGTCGTATTCGCGATCGGAGTCTTCGTCGGTCTCGAAATACCACTCCTGCTTCGCATCCTCAAAGACGAGATCGAATTCAAAGAGCTCGTCTCGCGTGTGCTCGCCTTCGACTACGTCGGTGCCCTCGTCGCTTCGATCCTGTTTCCCATTTTGTTCGTACCGAAGCTCGGTCTGATTCGCACGTCGCTTATTTTTGGAATGTTGAATGCCGGTGTGGCGTTGTGGGGCACGTGGTTGCTGCGACCGTTGATCAAAGGACAGGTCGTCGCATTGCGCGTGAAAGCGGTGATCGTGATCGCACTCCTGCTCATCGCGTTTGTTAAAGCAAACAAGATCACTTCAATGGCCGAAGATGAAATGTTTGCGGACGAGATCGTCTATACGAAAGACACGCCCTACCAGCGCATCGTCATCACGCGCGGGCGCGCTGGGTTTCAGTTGTTTCTGAACGGCAACTTGCAGTTCAGCTCGACTGACGAGTATCGCTATCACGAAGCGCTCGTTCATCCCGCGATGATTGTTTCGAACAGTCCGAAGCGTGTGCTCGTGTTGGGTGGAGGTGATGGGCTCGCGCTGCGTGAGATTTTGAAGTATCCGTCGGTCGAACGCGTCACGCTTGTCGATCTCGATCCGGAGATGACGAAGCTGTCGAATCGTTTTCCGCTGCTGGCGAGGTTGAATCAGCAGTCGTTCAGCGACCCGCGGGTTCAGGTCATCAATGAAGACGCTTTCATCTGGGTCGAACAGACGAAGGAGCCTCTGTACGACGCTGCGATTGTCGACTTTCCCGATCCAAATACATTCGCACTCGGAAAACTCTACACGACGCGCTTTTATAAATTGCTGCGAACGCGATTGACCGAGAATGCGGCAGTGTCAGTCCAATCGACGTCGCCGATGTTTGCGCGCAATTCGTACTGGTGCATCGTTCGCACACTCGAAGCGGCCGGGTTCGTCGTGCGGCCTTATTACACCGCGGTGCCGAGTTTTGGGCTGTGGGGATTTGCGCTTGCGCGCTCGACGCCGTTCGACGTGCCGCGAAATCCGATGGCCGGTCTGAGGTTTCTCGACGATCAGACACTCGCAGCGATGTTTACGCTCTCGAAGGACATTGAGCCGGTGCCCGTTGAGATCAACCGCCTCGATAACCAGGTGCTGGTGAGATATTACGAGGGCGAGTGGAAGAGATTTGAGTAGAGCCACAAAAATGCACAAAAAGCACAAAAGGCACAAAAATATAAAGCAGGAACCGTTTGGGCTCGTGATGCCTTTTTGTGCTTTTTGTGCATTTTGTGCTTTTTGTGGCTATGAATAGGCGCGAACTCTTAGCTACATTTCTTGGCCTGCCGGTGGCGCTTGCGGCCTGCCGGCGGAATGAGGAGCTGCCGCTTCCCGCGGGTGAGATTGTTGGCGCGTCCGATGTCTTTGGGCATCGTGTGCGCGATGGTGGGCGCGTTGAAGTGCCGCAGGAGGCGTGGTCCAAGATTCCGCTTGTCATCGTTGGTGGCGGTGTTGCTGGTCTCACGGCCGCGTGGCGTCTGCAAAACTCCGGTTTCAAAGACTTCGTCTTGATCGAGTTGGAGAGTGCACCCGGCGGGACCTCTCGCTCGGGATCAAATCGACTGATCTCCTTCCCGTGGGGCGCTCATTACATTCCGGCACCGATGAAAGAGAACGCGCCACTCGTGTCGCTGCTTGACGAGATGGGCGTAGTCGAGGGAAAGGACAAGAATGGCGAGCCGATAATTGGCGAGCAGTTTCTTTGTCGCGATCCGGAAGAACGCGTCTTTTATAAAGGACGCTGGTACGAAGGCCTTTACCTTCACGCCGGCGAAAGCGAAGACGACAAACAGCAATACCAGAAATTCAATACCGAGGTGGACCACTGGATCGCGTGGCGCGACGCAAAAGGACGTCGGGCGTTCACGCTTCCCGTATCTGCGTGTTCAGACGACGCAGAAGTAACCGCGCTCGATCGACTTTCGATGAGCGAGTGGATGAATCAACGTGGACTAGCAAGTTCGCGTCTGCGCTGGTGGGTCGACTACGCCTGCCGCGACGATTATGGCATGACGCTCGATCAGACGAGTGCCTGGGCCGGGCTTTTTTATTTCTGTTCGCGGGTCGTGGCGCCTGAAAACGAGTCGCAGTCGTTGATCACGTGGCCGGAAGGCAATGGACGTCTCGTCCATCATCTGTTTGAGAAAGTGAAAACAAATATTCAACTCGATCGCGCGGTGGTCGAGTTGATCCCGACGGATGGCGGCGTCGACGTGATTACGATCGATCGCGATGGGCGTACACCGCGCGGCTTTCACGCGAGTCGTGTGATCTTCGCGGCGCCACAATTTGTCGCGCGTTATGTCATACGTCCGTATCGCGACAATCCGCCGCCGCACATTGCCGAATTTCATTTTGGCGCGTGGATGGTGGCTAATCTGACGTTGAAGGATCGGCCCAAAGCCAATTCGCCGCGCGATTTTCCACTCGCGTGGGACAACGTTCTTTACGAAAGCCCCTCGCTCGGCTATGTCGTGGCCACACATCAACGCGGCTTGGATCGTGGCCCGACGGTGCTTACGTACTACTATCCGCTTTGCGATGAGAACGCGCGGGCCGCGCGTACGCGGTTGCTGGAGACAGACTGGCGCGGTTGGGCTGAAATCGCGCTCACCGATCTTTCACGAGCTCACGGAGATATTCGTAATCTCGTCGAGCGTTTGGACGTGATGCGTTGGGGTCACGCGATGATTCGCCCGCGAACGGGATTCATGTGGGGCACAGCGCGTCGTGAAGCGGCAAAGCCGTTTCGATCAATTCACTTCGCGCATTCAGAGTTGAGTGGTGTGGCGCTTTTCGAGGAGGCCTTCGATCACGGCCTGCGAGTCGCGGATGAAATCCGTCAACAATCCGCGTTAATCCGCGGCTAAAACTTTTCGAATTGTCCTGAGCGCCTCATCTAGTTCTTCACCGGCAAGTTCGAGGCGCGGCGGGCGAACACGAGCGTTGCCCATCCCAACTTCCTG
>DASYPN010000417.1:0-6435 GCA_036006625.1 Pyrinomonadaceae bacterium
CATCGAGACGGAGATCGTGATTCGCAACTGGGACGAGTATGAAGCAGGCATCAAAGCGGGCGATTACGACATCGTGCGCCGTGGCATCGTGATGCAAACGACGAGCGAACTGGTAAATCTCAGGATGTTGTTCGAGCGTGATGTTGTGCATGTGTTGCCCGCTGCGTCGCCCGTTCCCGAGGGTAGTGCACGTCCGAGCCCGTCGCCCGAACCGACTGTAGCGGTCGAGAGTGAGGCGCAGGCGCTGAAGGATCTGAAGGCAGTGCCGATTTATTTTGCGTCGTCGTATTCGCTGGTGAAGCCGTACGTTTCGGGCTTCGATGCGAACGTGTTGGACGCGCCGAGCTTGAAAAAGACACGTTTGGACACGACTTGGAAACAACCCTAGCCACAAAAAGGCACAAAAAGAACAAAAAAGATGCTTCGGTTTAGTATCACGTGCAAGGGAAGAGAGGAAACGGCGCGCGTTGCTGGTGCGCTAGCTCCGTTGTTGCGTACCGGCGACTCGATCCTCCTGAAGGGGGCACTGGCTAGTGGAAAGACTGCATTTGTTCAGGATCTCGTTGCTGCGCTTGGATCGAAATCCGATGTTACCAGTCCAACCTTTACGATCGCGCAGTTTTATCCAATGCTGGCAGGAACGTTTCTCCATATCGATGCTTATCGACTTTCAAGTGTGGCAGAGTTTCGCGATCTGGCACTTGACGTCTACATTGCTGAGAGCATTACGGCTGTTGAGTGGGGCGAAATAGTGGAGCACGACTTTCCGGATGCTTTGACGATTGAATTCGAGTTTGTTGAGAACGAGGACAACTGGCGCAAGTTGACTTTTACTGCTAAGGCGGAACGTTGGCAGCCAGTGCTGGAGGGTTTGAGGACGCAATTGCAGGCATGAGCTGTTTCGTGGCAGTGGAGTCGTCGTCGAATGAGTATCGCGTCGTGATTGGACGCGGAGGAGAGGCGATCTTTGACTCTGCCATCGACGATTGTGTGTTGCCGTTTCGGACGTTGGGCGCGCTGCTTGAATGTGGGCTCGAGCTTGTCGGAGCGCATGCGAGTGAGATTGCAGGAGTGACGATCAATATCGGACCTGGTTCGCTAACGTTTGTGCGCGCGGGGATATCGTTTGTGAATGCCCTCGCGTTTAGTTTGAAAGTGAATATCTATCCGTTCAACTGGTTCGAGATCATTGCTGCGCAAGCGAGAGACACCACGGAATTGCCTGTGATTTGTGCAGTTCCCGCGTCGAACGACAATGCATACGTCGGCTTGATCAGTGATGGTCGTGTTGAGATCATGCGATTCGGGCCTTTGCATGAGGCGTTCGCAATGATTAACAGCGAGTTTCGTGAAGTCGCTGTGGCGGGACGGATTCGACATAAGCTCGCGGCGTTGTTGGAAGAGACGCGAGTTATTGATACCGGTATCGAGAATCCCGACGCACGCGTGTTGTTGAGGCTGGGACATCAGGCACTGATCAGTGGAGAGCGTTCTACGGGTCAAGTTGAAGCACTGAACGATCAGTCGAATGTTTTCTATGAGTGAGGTTAACCAAATTGTTGAGTGTTTGGGGAGTGGCGGCGTCGTATTACTGCCGACGGACACTGTATACGGACTCGCGGTGAGTCCGAATTTTGATGAGTCAATCGATCGATTATTTGCGCTGAAGCGACGGCCACGGAATGTGAATCTGCCGATCATGGTTTCGTCCAATGAGGAGCTTGAGCCGTTGGGGTTTGAGATCAGTGAGTCTGCGAGACGTCTATTGCGGTCACCGCTGATTCCGGGAAGCTTGACCCTCGCGCTTGGGTTTCGCGGAGACTATAGGCCGGCGTGGCTTGAAGGACGCGACGAAGCGGCTGTGCGAATACCAAATGACGAGCGCCTTCTTGCGGTGTTGCGCGAAGCGGGGCCGTTGCTTGTAACGAGCGCGAATGCGCACAGCGCAGGAACGCCAGACAATGTGGCGGAGATTCTGGCCCAACTGGATGGCGCGCCGGATCTATACATTGACGGAGGTCTCTTGCAGACTACCGCGTCGACCCTCGTGAATTGCAGAGTCGACCCGCCGGTGATCGAACGTGTTGGAGTTGTTCCTGAGTCAGAGGTTTTTAAGTATTTATCATGAGTAAAGACGTAATTCTGGGAATTGAATCATCGTGCGACGATACCGCCGCCGCGGTTGTCGATCGCGACGGGAATGTTCTTTCGTCGATCATTGCCAGCCAGACGCATATCCATTCACGGTGGGGTGGTGTGTATCCGGAGTTTGCGAGTCGTGCGCACGCGCTCACGGTCGTTCCAACGATCGAGCGGGCGCTCGAAGAGGCAAACGTCAAAGGCCCGGATTTGAAAGCGATCGGTGTCACGAGAGGTCCCGGATTGATTGGATCACTGATCGTGGGCGTTAACACGGCTGCCGGGTTGGGTCTCGGTTGGAATGTTCCTGTGATTGGCATCAATCACTTGCGTGGGCACCTGCGCAGTGCAGATCTGGTCGAGCGACGCGTTGAGCTTCCGGCGATCGTGTTGCTTGTTTCGGGCGGACATACATTCCTCGCGCGCATGGAGAGTTTGACAGCGATCCAACTTCTCGGCTCGACGCGTGATGACTCGGTCGGCGAGGCTTATGACAAGGTGGCGCGACTGCTGGGTCTCGGGTTTCCGGGTGGTCCGGCGGTCGACAAACTTGCGAAGACGGGAACGCCGTCGATTCCGTTTCCGCGTCCGATGCTGAACGAAGGTTTCGAGTTCTCGTTTTCAGGATTGAAGTCGGCGGTCGGAAGATTTCTTGACAAGAATCCGGACGTGGATCACGCAGACGTTGCAGCGTCGTTTGTGAGCGCGTGCATGGAAATCATGATCACCAAATGCAAGCGCGCGCTGGAGGCTTATCCGGCGGAGTGTTTGGTGGTGGTCGGCGGTGTTGCCGCAAGTCCGCAATTGCGTGAAGGAACGACGGAACTCTGCGAACGCATGGGCGTGAAACTCTGTCTGCCGCCGTTGAAGTGGTCAACCGACAACGCCGCGATGATCGGGTTGGCGGCATGGGACTACTTGAATGCTGGCGTGATGCCGGCGCTCTCGGCAACCGCTTCACTCCCGATTACGGAGTTCTAAAGAGTTTCACGCAAAGGCGCAAAGAAGGACGCGGAGTCGCAAAGAAGGTTCTTCGCGGCTTTGCGTCTTGCTTTGCGCCTTTGCATGAAACAGCTTACCGGCTCAAATTCCGCACAAAATCCCAGTCGCCACTCGCATTCACCTGAATGTTCTGTACGTTCTTCTTCGCAATCACGATGTTGGATTCATACCACAACGGAATGATCGGCACGTCGCGACTAATGATGTCCTGGATTTTGACGTAGAGCTCTCGTGCTTTTGCACGGTCAAATGTGTTCACAGCCTCGTCGAGCAGCGCATCGAGTTCGGGGTTGCTGTAACGGCTCCGATTCCGTGATGGTCGCGTTTGCGTCGGAATTTCGGACGTAGCAAAAAGGTCTTTGTAAAAGATTGGATCCTGATTTCCACCCACCCATTGCGAGTATGCGATCTGAAAATTACCACGCCTCAGCTCATCGAAGAGTGTGTTTTGTTCCGGAGTCTGGATTTCAACTGGAATGCCAATTTCCTTCAAAGAGTTTTGGATCACACCCGCGTACTGGCGTCCACCGATACTGCTACCTGAGAGTTTGTAAACGATCGGCTTTTCAAAACGCATTCGTGGTCCATCGCCATCCGGATCCCGAAATCCGGCTTCGTCCAGCAACTGCTTTGCCTTAGCGGGATCGTAAGAATAAACCTGACCCGTAGAATAGGACCACGACTCCTCCGGAATAATCGAATGGGCAATTTTCGCGAAACTGAGTATCAGGTTCTTGATCAAACTCTCACGATCGATCGCATAGGCAATTGCCTGCCGCACTTTCACGTTATCGAGTGGCGGAGACGACGTGTTGAGGGTCAACAACCTGACATTCGATCCCGGGAATGCTTTGACCTGTAGATTCGGATCCTGCTCAAGTCGTTTCACGGCATCCGGCGATAGACTAGTCGGCATCGGTGCGATATCAACACGTCCCGCCTGCAACTCCGCCTGCATCGCGTTCATATCCGAGATTACTCGCACGCGAACTGCCGGCAATTTCGGCGCGCCTCCCCAGTAATCGTTAAATGCCTCAGCGTCGCAAACCTGTTGCGCGTTGTCGTAACGAACAAACTTAAATGGACCCGTGCCAAGCGGATGCGTTTTTTGCGACTCGTAACTGTCTTTCGGAATTATCGGGACCGGTACCAGATTAGAAAGCAAACCAACCCACGGTTTTATTAAAGTGACAACAACCGTCTTTGCATCAGGCGCTTCAACGCTTCTGATGTAACTGTGTCTGTCGGCGCCAGTGCCTTCATAAAAACTCGCTGACTTGGCGAAGTCGCTGGTGAAAAGCAGATCAAGCGTGTACTTCACATCGGCCGAGCTCAGCACTTTGTCATCATGAAACTTGACGCCGTCGCGAAGTGTAAACGTGTAAGCCAGTCCATCGTCTGAGCGTTTGATGTCAGAGGCGAGCTCGCCCGTGTAATCAAACTTCTCATTCTTTTTGACGAGACTGTTGAAGATCAGCGTGCGCACGCGTTCGCTGGCCGCGTCAACGGACGGAGATCCGATCGGATCGATGGTGCGTATGTTATCGCCGAGCGCGATCACGAACGCGTCGCTGCGACGCCGGCATGCAGGCGGAACGAGCAACACAGAAATTAAAAGAACCAGCAGGATAAGCTTGCCCTTGCTCACTTAATCGTGCCTCCGTAGGTGTAATTGAGCTTGGAATTTAGTTTGAGTATTTCGTCCGACAAAACGTGGAAACGTTCGAGATCGAGCGGGTATGGCGGTTGAATAATGGTCTTCGTCTTGGCGATGCGTTCGAGCGACGCATCGATCCGTTCTTTCGACAGCGTACCTCTTTTTGCGGCTTCGAGTAGACCGTGATAACCGCGCCGGATCTTGTCAGGACTGGCACAGATCAGCAGCATGTCTTCACCGGCGAGAGACGCGCGCACGGCAGCATCTTCGATTTCACAGTGACGCGCGATCGCGCCCATCTCGAGATCGTCAGTCACGACGAGATGCTTGTAGCCGAGTTCTTCACGCAGCAGTTTCGTCACGATGTTGTAGTTGAGTGAAGCCGGTTCGAGTAAGCCACCGGTCACTGCCTCTCGGATGTCGATGTTTGGAAAACCGCCGTGACTGACCATCACACAGCGCACGCGATCGTCGCGTCTCTGGAAAAGCTCGATGTAAGGCGCGAGATCCTGTGCGATCAGATCGTCATGGGACAGTTGCACAACCGGCATCTCTTCGTGTGAATCGACTTCACCGGCGCCGATGCCCGGAAAATGTTTCAGACAGCCGAGCAGGCCGGTGCCTTGCAGGCCGCGCATGTAGACGGTGGTGTAACCGAGAACTTCGCCCGGCGAGCGTCCAAACGATCTCGAGTAAAGACCATTCGAAAGCAGATCACGATCGTCGGTCATGATCGACATGACAGGCGCGAAGTTGATGTTGAAACCGAGCATGCGCAGCACTTCGCCGGTGACCCTGCCGAGCAAGCGAGCTGCCGCGAGGTCGCCGTGCTGTCTAATCGTGCGCGCGGAAGGCATCGGGGTAAAGATGCGTCGCAGTCGATCTACGAGTCCACCTTCCTGATCGATGCCGACAAGCGGCGGTGTCGGCAGCAATTCGCGGACGCCGTCGAGCAGTGATCGCAGTTGTTCTGGACCAGCGACGTTGCGTCCGAAGATAATGATGCCGCCGGGCTTAACTTCGTCAATCAAGGCGCGTGTTTCGGCATCAAGCTCGGTACCCGTAAGACCGATAAATAAGAACTGTCCGATTTGTTGTTCAAGGGGAAGCGAGAAAAGATTTTCTGGCAACATTGCTTCGCGAGTGTAGCACACCGAAGGTTTCGTTCGTGTATTCACTAATTTTGTTTGCGTACTCACTAATTACGCCGAAGGCGTTGGCTAGTCCCAGCCCAGGGTTGGAGCGCAGCGACAACCCTGGGACTGCAATAAAAAGAAAGAATAACCCTGTAAGGGTTCGCCAATTGCCGAACCCTTACAGGGTTGGAGCGTGTTCTTTGTTGAGATACCCAGGGTTGTCGCGGTGCTCCAACCCTGGGCTGGGACTAGCCAACGCCTTCGGCGTATTTATTCATTTATCTTTGCAACGCTATCTAGTATAAACAATCACATGCCACGCGAAATTACCGATCGGGGTCGCGTAGTTGAAGCCGTCCAGCATCTTGCTCTTACCGCTGAACTTTTCGAGGAACAAAATGGAAAACAGAAGTATGCCGCCGATCTCGAAGTCATAGTTCAGGGTCGCGATTACGCGAACGGTAAGCGCGTCGGACCTTACGTCCGCCTTCTCACGTACGA
>DASYPN010000418.1:0-11712 GCA_036006625.1 Pyrinomonadaceae bacterium
CTTCATCGTCCGCTGGGACAAGTGACGCAGACAAATTCCTTGCTGACGCCGAAAAGCGGCTCATGGATCTCAGCATCAAAGCAGGCCGCGCTGATTGGGTGAAAAGCACCTTTGTCACCGACGACACAGAAACGATGGCCGCTGAAGCAAACGAGAACCTAATCGCCGCGACAACCGAGCTCGCCGACCAATCACGTCGCTTCGACAGCGCGAATCTCTCTCCGGAAGACAAACGCAAGCTCAAACTGCTCAAGCTCTCGCTGACTTTACCGGCGCCGAAAGATCCTGCCCTGAGAGGCGAGCTCACAAAGATCGCCGCCGGAATGGAAGGCGACTACGGCAAGGGCAAATACTGTCCCGACGGCGACAAGGGAAAATGTTTGAGTCTTCCTGATCTGGAACAGATCATGGGCTCGAGCCGCGATCCCGAAGAACTGAAGAAAGCGTGGCTCGGCTGGCACCAGATTGCCGTGCCGATCCGTAAAAACTACGAGCGCTTTGTCGAGCTGAGTAACAAGGGCGCCCAGGAGATGGGCTTCAAGGATACTGGCGCGATGTGGCGTTCGAAGTACGACATGGAGCCTGATGCGTTTGCAACGGAAATGGAACGATTGTGGCAGCAGGTCAAGCCGCTTTACGACTCGCTCTATACCTATACGCGTCACAAGCTGTCTGAGAAATACGGCAAAGACGTTGTCAGCGAAGACAAGCCGATACCCGCGCACCTGCTCGGAAACATGTGGGCGCAAACGTGGGGGAATGTTTATCCGCTGCTCGCTCCTGCAAACGCCGACCGTGGCTACGACCTGACACAAATACTCAAGTCGAAGAATACAGATGCAAAGCAGATGGTTCGCTATGGTGAAGGTTTCTTCACGTCTCTGGGCTTCGATCAGCTGCCGCCGACTTTCTGGGAAAGGTCGTTATTTGTGAAACCAGCGGATCGCGAAGTCGTTTGCCATGCGAGCGCGTGGGACATCGACTTTGGAACAGACGTGCGACTGAAGATGTGTATCCAGATCAACGAGGAAGACTTCTCCGTCGTCCATCACGAACTGGGCCACAACTATTATCAGATGGCGTACGACAAACAGCCTTTCCTTTTCCAGGACGGCGCAATCGATGCGTTTCACGAAGCGATTGGCGACACGATCGCGTTGTCGGTCACGCCGGCGTATCTGAAACAGCTCGGCTTTATCGATAAGGTTCCAGACCAGACAGCGGATATGGGATTTCTGTTGAACCGCGCGCTGGATAAGGTCGCGTTCCTGCCGTTTGGTTATCTGGTGGACCAGTGGCGTTGGAAAGTCTTCTCAGGCGAAGTAAAACCGGATGGCTACAACAAAGCGTGGTGGGATTTGCGTGAGAAGTATCAGGGCATCGCGCCGCCCTTGCCACGCAGTGAGCAGGACTTCGATGCGGGTGCGAAGTATCACGTGCCCGCGAACACTCCGTATGCGCGATATTTTCTCGCGGCGATTTTGCAGTTTCAGTTTCACCGAGCACTGTGTCGCGAAGCCGGGTTCAGCGGTCCGCTTTACCAGTGCTCGATTTATGGAAACAAGAAGGCCGGCGAGAAGCTGAAAGCAATGCTCGCTATGGGAACGAGTAAGCCATGGCCGGAAGAATTAAAAGCAATGACCGGCGAAGACAAGATGGATGCGACTGCGATTATCGATTACTTCGCACCGCTGAAGGCCTGGCTCGACGAGCAAAACAAGCAGCAGCCAACCGCGACGCAATAGGTCCTATCGAGCGACTCGCGTGATGCTTCTGTCGCGGAGCACGTAGTGTTGGGTTTGTAGTTCGGTGATGATTTCAGCGGTCTGAAATCGTCGCAGAACTTCGGGCGGCCACACACGATGAGATCTGCCTTCGCGAACGGTCGCGTTGTTGACGCGCATAAACTCGTCGGTCGAAGGCACTGAGGTGCGCGGCTTCACGAGTGAATACTTCAGCGGGCGACGCCGGGTGAACGGAAAGTGTATCGAGAGGATTTGGTTTGTTTGGGCTAATGCTTTCATAGACACCTTGTTGAACTGGGATTAACGCCTGTCCAACCTTAAGGCAGTCTCAATCAGCGCCACTTTCCAGAAAATAGCCACATAAGGCACAAAAGGCACATAAAGCACAAATCGGATTTTTTTTGTGCCTGTTGTGCTTTTTGTGGCCCTTTGTGGCAACTATGCTGGGCGTTGGAGGTAGGCACGAAGCTCGGGTCGGGTGGCTTTGCGCATCAGGGCAGCTTTGGCCTTCCATTCCATAGTCCGGCTCAGTTCCACCAGGAAGCGCGTTTCGCCGGATTCGAAGGAAGCGATGGGCGCGCCATCCTGGTAAAGAATCCTGTTGCTCGTGTGCGCCGTGATTCGACTGCCCGGAACGATAATGCCGACGAGGTTCAAGGGATCCGCCGCGCTCACCGAAATCAAACTCTCCTGCGGACCAGCACGTCGAATTGCACGCAACATTCCAATCGCTTCAGGTAGTGCAAACTGTTCACCCGAGATGCCCGCGACGAAGCGCCCACCACGAATGTCGCCACGCGCTTCCAGACGATGATAGAAGCGCAGCAATATCCGCCACGGCAGTGCTATCCCTTCTCGTTCCAATAGACGTTTGAAAACCACGCCGTAGCGTTTGAGAAGCGCCCAGCAAACCTCTTCAGTCAGCGTTTGATCGTTCAGGTCTGGCGCCGTGTTGCGTTGCAGTATCGACCAGCGACCAGCACTCGACATCTCATAAACCGGCTGCCGGTGTTTGCGTCGCGCAGCCGCCTGCGTCTTGCGACTTCCCGGCGTCAACAAAGCGCGGAGTCCTGCGAAGCTGTCTGAAACAACAATGCCGTTGGCAACAAGTTCAGCGAGTGCCTCTTCAACCTGACTGCGTAACAACTTCGTGTTCTCAACAATATCAGTAAAGAACGATGCGCCACGGGTCATGAGAAAGTCGTAGACAGTCTGTGTGGTGGTTGAAAACTCTGAAACGCTGGCAGGCCCTGGTTGCGGAAACACAGAGCTCCAGAGCCCAAAATTCTTTCGTCGCAACAGTGCAATCGGAGTATTTCGAACCGGACCTGAGCCGCGGGATCTTTCTCCATTCTCGACGGCTGTCGAACGTGCGAGTGGAGTGAGTCGCGCCCAAACCACTTCGCCGGACAAGCACAAAGCGTCGAGCCATGCGGGATCGTATTCGACGAGGCGCGCCGGTAGGAGTTCGCCTTCCCACGCTGCCGCGGGTGCCTCGACACCTTCCAGCTGCTCGATGATCGCTTTGAGACTTTCCGGACCTTCCATCTGATGATCTGGCGCGACCTTTTGCCAGGCCAGCAGGAAGCGGATGAAGTCGCTGCTGGCGACAGGTTCAATCTCCTGTCGCAGTCGATTCAGTGTGTAACTGTGAATTCGCGCGAGGAGACGACGCGCGCTCCACTCAGTTTCCGTCGTGCCGGGGGTGAACTTCCCTCGAATCACGAAACCTTCTGCTTCGAGCCTCAGCAGAGCAGTTTCGATTTCCAATTTGTTCAAACCAGACGACTCGATCAATTGCGGGACCGTAACGGGTCCCGATCCTTCCAGTCGTCCACGAATGATTTCGACGAGTGCGTCTTCAGGAGTCCACACGAGACGCGAAACACTTTCAGGCGCGACAATCGGTGGGTCCAGTTGTGCGTTTGGATAATTCGGTTGGAGTTGTGGCAGACGTTCGGCCGCGACCCACAATCTCTTCTCTCCCGCAGTCATGACCGCAGCACGACGATCCGCATTCAGTTCTGCAAAGAACTGCTGCCAGCCTGAACCCTCTGCTTCGGTGAGGAAACCCAATTCGACGAGAGCATCGTGTAATTCATCGGCGTTGCGCGGGTCCGGCCAAACTTCGTCGCGCACCCGATCGATGGCCGCCTGATCGAGTTTACCCATATCGCTGGCCGTCTCCGGGTCGAGCCAGCGGCGTTGAAACACGGCCCGCGTGCGACGCTCCTCGAGCGGTGCATCGTCTAAATACGCGTATGGTCGCGCGTTGAGTATCTCCTGCGAAAGGGGCGAAGCCTCAATCACGTCACGAGCAAAGAGATTTTTTTCGTTTCGCTCGATGGAGGTGAGCAGACGCTCGAGACCATCGATGTCCATCGCCTCTTCCAGACAGTCTTTGACTGTTTGATCGACGAGCGGATGTGTTGGAATCTCTCTTTCGCCGGTCAGGTTTTCCGCACACGCCACCTGGTCCGGGAAGATGGCAGTTAAAAGATCTTCCGCATCCATGCGCTGCAACTGGGGCGGGATCTTGCGACCACCACGTCGGCGCAGGACGGCGAGGGAACGAGTCACATTCCAGCGCCAGCGAATATTCCACATCGGCGCATCAAGCAAAGCCTGGCAGAGAAGCTGTCTTACCGTTTTGGAGTTCAGATAGTGGAAGACCTCGTCAAGCGGAAAACTGTGTGTTGGTCCAAGTGAGAGCACGATCGCATCTTCTGTCGCCGCCGCCTGCAGTTCAAAGTTGAACTTGCGACAAAATCGTTTCCGCAGTGCCAATCCCCACGCCCGGTTCAAACGACTCCCAAACGGCGAATGCAGAACTAGCTGCATGCTGCCGCTATCGTCAAAGAACCTCTCCAGAACGAGATTGTCCTGAGACGGCATCACTCCAAGCACGATCTTCGCACCCGCCAGATAATCTACAATCTGCTCCGCGGCGGATTGAGATACTCCCACTTCATCCGTCAACCACTTCAAGGCATCTTCGAGATTAACTCCGGATCCATCTTCATTCGCGTTAACCCGCGTCCCAACCTCTTCTCTCAATCGCGATACTGAAACAGACAGCTCATGCGTCCGGGCCGGCGCTTCACCGAGCCAGAACGGAATCGAAGGAGGCTGTCCATGCGCATCCTCTACGCGAACCTTCCCCTGCTCCACTCGCAGCACACGCCACGAAGTATTTCCGAGTTGAAAGATATCGCCCTGTAAACTCTCGATCGCAAAGTCTTCATTCACTGATCCGATCACCAGTTCGCTGGGCTCGAGCACGACGGCATAATCAGCCGTATCGGGAATCGCGCCACCTGACGTGATCGCAGCCAATCGAGCGCCTCTGCGGCCGCGCAGTCGCTGGTTGACCGCGTCGTGATGGAGATAGGTCGACCGTCGCCCGCGCTTCGTCGTAAATCCTTCCGCCAGCATGCGCACGATCGAATCAAACTGTTCACGTTCCAGATTGCGATATGGATAAGCGCGTCTGACCGTTCGGAACAGATCGTCTTCAGACCACTCTTCGGCTGCGACTGCCGCCACGATCTGCTGCGCCAGAATGTCGAGAGGCTTTTCGGGTATCTCCAAACGATCGAGCTCACCACGACGAACTGAATCGATAATCCCCGTACACTCAACCAACTCATCACGCGAGAGCGGAAAGATCCTGCCCTTTGGAAAACCCGCAACCGTGTGATTCGACCTGCCTACACGTTGCAGGAAACTGGCGATCGAACGAGTCGAGCCAAGCTGGCAAACGAGATTCACATCACCGATGTCGATACCAAGTTCCAATGAAGCGGTCGCAATGAGTGCGCTCAACTCGCCCGACTTCAGTCGCTGTTCGGCCACCAGCCGCTGTTCACGTGCAAGACTTCCGTGATGGGCGGCAATGTTCTCCTCGCCAATTCTCTCACCAAGGTGACGTGCGACTCGTTCAGCGAGCCGGCGTGTGTTCACGAAGATGAGGGTAGTGTGGTGCTGGCGAATCAGGTGAGTGAGCCGATCGTAAACCTCATCCCAGACCTCGCCCGACATGACGGCCTGCAAAGGCGACTCAGGCAATTCGATGGCGATGTCGAGTTTTCGTGCGTGGCCACTGTCGATGATGGTGCAGTCGGGAATGTTGTTGATGTCGATATTCTCAGTGCCGACGAGGAAGCGCGCGACTTCTTCAATCGGTCGTTGCGTGGCCGAAAGGCCAATGCGAACGAGCGATCCGTTTTTGGAAACGAGTTGTTGGAGTCGTTCAATGGAAAGCGCAAGGTGTGAGCCGCGCTTGTCGCCGACCACTGCGTGAATCTCGTCGAGAATCAGCGTTCGCGCAGTCTCCAGCATGCGTCGTCCGCCTTCGCTGGTCAGCAGGATGTAAAGCGATTCCGGCGTCGTGACAACGATGTGTGGCGGACGCTTCGTCATTGCAGTTCGTTCAGAAGCGGGCGTGTCGCCGGTGCGAACGAGTGTTCGGATGTTTACTTCGGGCAGACCGAGCGCTTTCAGTTCCTGCTGAATTCCTTCGAGCGGAACCTGGAGATTACGTTGCACGTCGTTGCTGAGAGCTTTCAGCGGTGAGACGTAGATGACGTGTGTGGAATCGTCGAGTTTTCCGTCGAGACCGAGTCGAACGAGGTCATCGATGGCTGAGAGGAATGCGGCAAGAGTTTTTCCCGATCCGGTTGGCGCGGCGATGAGAGTATGCCGGTGTTTCTTGATCTCGGGCCATGCCCGCAATTGCGGATCGGTAGCTGCCGGAAAGCTGCGCGCAAACCAGCGCGCCACTGCTGGATGGAAAATCTCGAGATTCATAAGGGACGAACATTATACTTCGGTCCCCTCTGATTTGCATAGCTGGGCCGTACGCCCACGCGTGAAACACAGCCACAGATTACGCAGATTACTCGAACTGTTTCCTGAACTGCTCGAACTGCTCTTTTAGTTTCTCGACTTCAGCAGTCAACGCTTCGACTTTTTCTTCCAGGCTCGTGCGACGTGACGACGGAATCGGCGGCGGAGCTTGCTCGATGGCCTGGAGATCGATCTCACCTGAAAGCAAATGAGCAAAGCGTCCGTCCTTCTGTCCCGGTTGGCGAGGTAAACGCGCGACTAACGGATCAGGATCTCGCGTGATGAGTTTGTTGAGAGTCTCTTCAACTTCTTCGAGACTCAAAAACTCGTGCAAGCGTGAGCCATTCCCGCGCAATTCTCCAAGCGTTTGCGCGCCGCGCAGCATCAGCACGCACATCAACGCCAGCTCGGGATGGCTCAGATGCATCACCTCCGGCACCACGTGCTTGTATTTCGGAACGCGACTGGTGCTCCCGTAAAAGACATATGCGAGATTCTTTTCGCGCAGGCTTTCCACTGCATCTCCAACCTGGTTCTCGGAATACGAGGTGACCGGATTGCGGTTGTTCTTCTGGTTGCACGCGAGCGTCAGGGCATTGAGCGTTAGGGGATAGTATTCGGGCGTGGTCACTTGCTTCTCGATCAGTGATCCCAACACACGCGTTTCGATGTCCGACAGGATTGTTTCCATAAGACTTTTTTCACGCAAAGACGCAAAGAGAGCAAAGTTAATTTAATGAAGCAAAATTCCTCTTTACACTCTTTGCGACTTCGCGTGAAACTCTTTCTGGTTTCTATTGATCGTTATCCTCGGCAGTGCTCGGCCGCTGTCCTTGCCCACGGCCCTCGGTGCGACCAACGCTCAGGTTGTCGTAGTTCAAGGCTGCATTGAACACCAGGAAGAACTCACCCTGCGTCTGGTGTCGCCACATCGGGTTCGTGGCAAACATCACCACGTGACCGCGCCCGACCGGCACATCGACAATCGCGGGCCGGTTTGCGAGTTCATTGGCACCTGCGAGCATGCCACTGACGAGCAAGTTCTTCTCATCGTTCGCAAATCGCAGCACAATGCGTGGTCTGAGTTGTGGCGGCGTGAAAAATGGACTGTCACGCAGGTCAGCGTCGGGGTCGGGCCGGTTATTCGGATCAGCAGGCCGTGCTTGGGGCATCGCCTGAATCACGTCCGGATCGGTAACGCTGCCACGTCCGGAAGCACGCGCTCCCGCGCCACCACCCTGACCGCCTCCGCCACCAAAACCGCCGCCTCCACCCGCCTGCACCTGCAAGAGCGGCGACTGGTTGAAGTATATCGGCAACCCTGTGTCGTAGCCGTAAGCAATCGGGCTCTTCCGATCCGCGAAGGTTGAATTGTAAATCGAACCACGCGCCTGAAGTTTGTCTGCCTGTTGAATCGAAACGCCGTTCGTGATGCCGTAATCGATCGGTACCTGAGCGACGGTGCCGATCGTAATGAACAACCCACCGTCTTCGATGAACTTTTGCAGGTTGGCAACACCGGCAACGTTCATTCCGCCACGCATGTCGTCTGTCTGATCCGGCGAGTTACCGAAGTTTGGCGTCACTGGAGATTGTTTCCACGGAATCGGATCGCCACGCTGTGGCATGCCGTTGACGATCACCTGCGCCGAGCCACCGACAGGCGGGAAGATCAACACGTCAAACTTCGCGCGAAGATTCGACGTGTTGCGAATCACATGATCGGAAATGTACGTGTAAGGAATCTGATACTTGTCGAACTCGATCCGGTACCAGCCTTCGTTTTGAGTGTTAGTCCAGGTATGAACGATCGCGATACGTGGCACTGCCATCTCGTGAGTTTTGACGTCAGGCAGTTTGTCCACACCAACGGCCTTGAGACCGAGCTCAGTCACGGCGGACTCCAGACGCGCGCGCAAGTCCGCCGGATTGCCATCCTTCTTCAAGATAAACGAGCCTGTATTGAACTGCTGATCGCCGATCTTGAACGAATCTTCTGCCGCACTCATCTTCACGTCTTTCAACCTGAAGCGAAGGGTCGCGAGAGTATTGTCGGTGTTGTGATTGATGAGGTATGCGACCGCTGAAGCGGGGCCGCTAAGCTGCCCGGTCACTTTCGCGTCTTCTGTGAGCAGGGTCGCAGGCGCGTCGAGCACGCTCTTGTCGACGACGCGCACCGTCTTGACGTTACGCATGGCGCCCATCGTCCAACCGGTATCGTCATACGGAGCCGGATCGCTGACGTTGTAATACTGCGTGTCGAGCAGCATGTCGGCCATACGGGAATACGGCTGGTCCATGCGGACGATGTAAGAGCCAGCCGGATACTTCTGATCCTTTACACTGAACTCCTTTGTTGCGCGATGCACTTCGACGCCCTGCAGTCGCAGGAGATTCACCATGTCGGCAGCTTCAACCGGACGCGGCGTGTCGCCGGGAATAATGTACGCTGCAGGCCCTTCATTCGAGGCTTTCGCGATCGAGCGTTTGCTCTTGAGATAGAAATTGTTCAGAAATCGCTCTTTTTCTTTGGCAACGAAGTTCATCGCAAACAGGATTGCAGATTGTTGCATGTTGACGTTGTTGCGCATGGACCAGTTCACACGCGGAAACGGGGGATTGGGCCGGTACCAAACGCGCGACGTTGCATTTGCCTGGAGGGTCCGTTCGCGTGTGTCGGCGCCTCCGTTGCCGAATGTTTCGTAGAAGCGACCGATCGAGTTGTGACCGGTGGCGATGTAGAGCATGTAGTTCGGCGCCCAGCCGTCGTAGAAACCGTGCGTCCAGACCCCAGGCACACCACGCTTCGTCATCTCTTCGATTTCGTGATACGCGAGCAACTGGAACTCGTCAATTGCGAGTGGATCGAGCCAGGCGTTGTAGGGTCCCGTGCCGGTCATCGTGTAGAGATACGGCACCGACTCGTGCAGATCGTGAAGCACTGTCGGGTGATACTCGAGGAACGTCCGCATCTGGTTGCGGGTGAGCGCGAGTGCGAGTCCCAAACCGTCGCGATTGTTGTCGTGTGCAACGTACTTGCCCCAGTAAAGCAGTGGCGGCGTTGGTTTGCCCGGATTGGCTTTGCGATAGTTGTAGAGATCGACCATGCGATCGCGGCCATCGACTTCGAGTGCCGGCGTGATCATGATGATCATGTTCTTGCGAATGTCTTCGATAAACGGCGAATCCTCGACGGCGAGACGGTAAGCCATCTCCATCAGCATTTCCGGTGAGCCGGTTTCGGGCGAATGGATCGAACCGGAGGCCCAGTAGAACGGTTTCGCCTCGGCGATCAGCGTCTGTGCCTCGGTGTCGCTGATCTTTCGCGGGTCGGCGAGTTTTGCCGTGATCTCTTTATAACGGTCGATCTTCGCAAGGTTCTCTTCATCGCTCACGAGCACGAGCATTTGCTCGCGTCCCTCTTCACTCTTTTCGGGCGCGACTAACACGCGTACGCGCGGCGATGCCTTGGCGAGCTCGCGATAGTAACGATAGAGATCTTTGGTGTACGTGAGCTTGTTTGGAGTTCCGACTGCGTATCCGAGAATCTTTTCGGGGGAAGGCACCTTGTCAGACAGCGTCAGGTGATCGACGAGTTCCGTCATGAAGTATTTCTCAGTCGTGTACTCAGCGATCTTCGCGCCGTAAGCAGTGTCGAGCGGCGACTTTGGCGTCGTGTATTTCGGATTTACGGGCGTGTTTTTCGCGGGACTCGCAGGACTAGCGCCACCTGCTTCATTTCCACCCCGCGATTCGGTCTGCGCGAAGGCCGCCGCCGTCACAAACACCACAAGGACACAACAGAAGAATCGTCTTCGAAGAACTGGGGACATGATGTTTCTCCTTCGATTAGGTAGGCTCGCTCTGATCTGATCCGTTTAAATCTTCTTGGAGATCCGTTATATCTGCGCCAACCGAAATCCCGACGTCATCCAGCGCTCGTGTGCATGGAAGAAGTTTCGGTACGTCGCTCGGATGTGTAACTGCGGTGTGGCAAACGACCCTCCGCGCAAAACCTTCTGATTGACGAACCACTTGTCGTTGTATTCGTCAAACTCGGATTTGAATCCCGGATACGGCACGTAGTCGGAAGTGGTCCACTCCCAAACGTCGCCAATCATCTGCTGGCAGCCGTACGCGTTCGCGCCTTCAGGAAAGCTGCCGATGGGCGCAACTGACCAGTAACTGTTCTCGAAAAGATTTGTGTTGCCGGTGCCGGGGTCAGTGTCGCCCCACGGAAATGCTGTCCTGACTTTGCGACGCGCATCATAGCACGCCGCCTTCTCCCATTCCGCTTCGGTCGGTAGTCTTTTGCAGGCCCACTTCGCAAACGCAGACGCTTCGAAATAACTGACGTGACAAACCGGCTCATCCTTTCGACTCGTGACCGGATGCAGACCTGAGAAATCGCGAATCATCCAGTCGTTGTCGTGCAATTCCCAGTAGAGCGGTGCTCGCCATTGTTCTTGGTTTACAGCTGCCCAACCTTCTGAAAACCACCAGCGAAAGTTTTGATAACCGCCGTCGTTGATGAATTCGAGAAACTCGCCGTTGCTGACGGGGGCTTTGGCGAGTTCGTAGTCCTGCAGGAAGACCTGATGCGTGGGCTTTTCGTTGTCGAACGCAAACTCGTAGGAACGCGGGCGCGCGGTTTCGTAACCCAGTGTGAACAGCCCGCCTTCAATCTCGGCCATGCCCTCAACCTTCGCGGTTGGTTTCGGCAACGGTTTGATTGGTGCGTCAAACTGATCACACAGGAGATGCTTGATGTCGTAGACAAGCAATTCCTGGTGCTGCATCTCGTGCTCGAGACCCAGTCGCACAAGCGAGAGAAGTGTTTGTGGGGTTTCCGTTGACTCCAGTACTGAAAGCATCTGTTCGTCGATGTGCTTTCGGTAAGCGACAGTTTCTTTCACTGTCGGGCGCGACTTCGTGCCGCGCTTCGGCCGTTCGATTCGTTCGCCGAAACCCTCGTAATACGAGTTGAAGTAGAAGAGGAAATCCTCTGAGTAGACTCGATAACCGGGCTTGTGAGCTTGCAGAACCGTTTCGAAGAACCACGACGTGTGGCCGATGTGCCAGCGTGGCGGGCTCATGAATTCGGCCGTCTGGATGACGT
>DASYPN010000419.1:0-2804 GCA_036006625.1 Pyrinomonadaceae bacterium
TTTGAATCGTGCCGTCGAGTGACTTGCTGATGATCGCATCGTTCGAAGATTCCACAATCGATGCGAGAAGACGAGCTGTCAGGAGTTGACTGGCCTTGTTACGCTCATTCAGACGCTGCGCCGTAACATCTCGAAAGATCAAAACGCAGCCAGAGACGTGTCCGAATTCATTGCGAATCGGCGCGGCGCTATCGTCGATCGGACATTCGGTTCCGTCTTTCTTGATCAGCAGAGTGTGGTTTGCGAGACCGACGACGACCCCTTCACGCAATGCTCTGATGGCCGGATTTTCAACCGGCTTACGTGTGACTTCGTTGACGACATTAAACACGCGGTCGAGCGACTGACCGATTGCGTCGTTGTGCGACCAGCCGGTCAGTGATTCGGCTACCTCGTTTAGATCAGTGATGCAGCCGCGTGTGTCGGTCGTGATTACGGCGTCGCCGATACTTCGCAACGTGACGCGAAAGAGTTCGTGCCGTTGATGGACGCGCGCCTCGGCGATTCGTGCTGCTTCGCCGAAGAAGATGATGAGAGTGCAGGTGAAGAGATATGCGACGAGGCCGACGACGTTGGCCCTGTCGCTCAGATTGAAATGACCTCTTGGCGCGATGAATAGATAGTGACAGGCAAGGTAACCGACAAGCGTGACGAGGATCGCGACGCGATAACCACCGAGCCATACCGCCGCCGCGACTGCGCCGAAGAGCGTGACGAGAGGAAGCGAATCGCCCATCAGCGGGTCGAGTGCCCAGCGGAGTAATACCGCCAGGACCACAGCGACGAGACCGAGCGCGTAAGCTGTGCGCATACCGCGCACGCGTGCTCCCTGGAGTAGTGACATTCGGAATCTAGGTTAACTGACTTTGAGGGCTGGACGGATTTTAGCAGTTTGCGAACGATCGGGGTACAAGGAACGGATAGGTTCGATTGTAGGGGCGGCCCTCCGTGGCCGCCCGTGGTTTGGAAAGGGGTTCAGGAAACGAACGTCTCGAGTTTGGCGAACACCTATCAAAACCACGGGCGGCCACGGAGGGCCGCCCCTACAGTACGTTCTAGTCGTTTTTTGATTGTAGGCGTTTGCGCTGGAGATTTTCTCGGTAGGCTCCTTCGAGATACTCGGCGCCGTCGGCCGTCAAATACATTCGTGAGTCGTCTGTATTGATCAATTTCTTCTGATTGAGGTACCAAAGCGTGAACTCCAGATGCTCACGAGGCCGGCCGATCATTCGTTCGAGCTCGCGCAGATAGATGCCGGGTTGTGCCGGTTGGACACGCCGCTGCGTGTAGAGAACTTCCAGCACCGTGAGACGCACTGCCTGCTCCATTTCAAAATTGTTCTCCGACTGCGGCCCCTCGGCAACGACTCGCCAGCGATCCCGCCGCCGTTTCTGACTCGTCGCGTCGTACTGCGCGCGCTTCTCCGGATTGGAGAGTATGTGGTAAGCGTCGGTTATCTCGCGGAAAAGGGCTTCATTTCCCGTCTCCTGATTGTCAGGGTGATAACGCTGCGCGAAGATTCGATAGACTCTGCTGATAGTCTCGGGTTCAGCGGTGTCACTTACCTGAAGCACTTCGTAAAGATCGACTTCTCCACTCGCCATCGGCTTCTCCTTTCTCCGGGCACTCCCACTGACATAATACGCAGCGGCGCGGGCGTATTTAAAGAAAATAAATTCCCAAACCCACCTAACTTTTCCCTCGTAAGATGTCTCTATAACAATGATGACACGGTCTGAATCGCCCGACGAAGTGCTGGTACTCGCGGCGATTCTGGGAAACCTGGAGGCGTTTGAAGAACTTGTGGTGCGCTACCGGCCTGCCGTCGTGCGTCTGGCAAGGACGATCGTCGGCGCCGATCATGCGGAGGATGTGGCGCAGGACTCGTTGCTGCTCGCCTTCAAGGCGCTGCCAGGCATCGATGAGCCGCGGAAGTTTCCCGCGTGGCTCTCGGCGATAACGCGTCATCGCGCTCTGCGGTTTAGTAAGAGCGAGACCGCCCACATGAGCAAGCGAGTGGCACTCGACGAAGCGCTACTCGAAAAAATCGAGGCCCTCGCGAAGCCGCTCGCGGAGAAGGAGCGTGATGAAGAGATGATCGCGGCGCTCGAGAGTCTTCCTCCGGATTACGCAATGGCTTTGCGGTTGCGCTTTCTGGACGAGATGCCGCTGAAGCGGATTGCGGCGTTCATGGGAATTCCGTTGTCGACCGTGAAGTGGAGGATTCATCACGGCAAGAAATTGTTGAAGGAGAAAGTTAAAGGAGAACCAGATGGAAAAAGAAACAGTAAAACTGCTTAACGTGTTGCGACGGATCGCGCGCGCGGCTGGTTATGCTGCCTGGACCAAGCCAGGACCAGACGCGACGCAGTTCTGCGTGTCGCAATACAACCGTGTACTCGCTCGACTCACTGAACTCGAGCCGGCCGTGAAGCCCTTGTTCACGCCGTTGAGTGAATCCGCGTCGCCGGAAGTCGTGCGGATCGCTGCGCGCGAGCTGCTGGCTTACTTCGAAGCGGATGAGCCGGAGTTTATGCGTGGATTCGGGAGGGGATTCTACGTCGGCGGATGTGGGCCACGGCGCAGGAGAGTGCGTTGCGTGCCGATTTCCGTGAGTTGTGAGTAGACAGGATTTGCAGGATTAACCAGATTAACAAGATGGGAGTGGGTATGGAGAGAGAGAAGGAGTTGGTGAAGCTGATCAATGTGCTGCGACGCACGTCGCGTATGGCACTGCAATCAGAATGGACTGGTGGTAAGGAAGATGCGGCGGCGTTCTGCACGGATCAATACAATCGCGTGCT
>DASYPN010000420.1:0-14831 GCA_036006625.1 Pyrinomonadaceae bacterium
CCGTTCTTAAATGTTCTGACACATGCAATCCCGACGATCACGATTCCTCATCACTATGGTCACGCAGTCAGTGTCTTCGCGACTTCCGGCTTCGCCGAATCAGCAGTCTTGATCATCGACGGCGCCGGCTCGCCAGTCGACGACTTCACGCGTGACGAGCTCAAAGTCCTCAACGGAAATTCAAATGACAGTTGGGAAACGATCTCGCTCTATCACGCTTCGGCCGTGACTATCGTTCCCCTCGAGAAACACGCCGTGGATCGCGGCGCGTGGCTGGTGCTGTACGACGGCGAGATGCCCGCATTCGGCAGTCTCGGCGGAATGTTTTCCGCCACGGCGCAACAGATCTTTGGCGAAGTAACCGAAGCCGGCAAAGTAATGGGCCTCGCGCCTTACGGTGAAAAGCAATTTCCTACTGGGGACTTTTTTGAGGTCGATAAGGGCCGCTTTTGTTTTAAAGATGCGGTTCCACTTCGCTTTCGACACTCTGATCGCTGGCCCAACCGGAAGAGTGAGTACGCCGCTCTGGCGTGCTCCGTCCAGTCGGCACTCGAAGACGCTGTGCTTTACCTTGCACAGCATGTGCGTGAGCTGTCGGGCAGCGAGAATCTCTGTTATGCGGGCGGCGTCGCGCTGAATAGCGTTGCGAACGAACGGATCATTCGTGAATCCGGTTTCAAAAACGTCTACATCATGCCTGCCGCCGAAGACAGTGGCACCGCAATCGGTGCTGCGTATCACGGCCTCTGGCAACTAACGCAACACAATTCACGCAAACAAATACTGCATGATGCTCCCGGACGCACCTATTCACCGGCAGAGATCTCAGCAGCGATCGATAGGTCTCCAAACGTCATAGTTGTTCATTCGACGAACGTGATTTCAGACGCAGCGCAGTTGTTGCGTGACGGCAAGATAATCGGCTGGTTCGATGGTGGAGCTGAACTCGGTCCAAGAGCTCTCGGGCAACGAAGCATTCTGTGTGATCCACGCCAACCGGACGCAAAGGACACACTAAACCGCCGCGTCAAGATGCGTGAGGCTTTTCGTCCGTTCGCGCCCGCCGTTCTGCGTGAAGAAGCGGCCAACTGGTTTGAGTTTGGCGATACCGTGCAGGAGAGTCCGTTCATGCTGCGTGTGGTTGAAGTAAAGCCCGAGAAGAAAGACGAGGTGCCTGCGATTGTGCACGTCGATGGAACGGGTCGCGTGCAAACGCTGACACGTGAAAACAACGGCAGGTTTTACGAGTTAGTCAGAAAGTTTTACGCGGAGACCGGTGTGCCGATGCTTCTCAATACTTCATTCAACCGAATGGGTGAGCCCATAATCGAAACTCCCGCGGACGCGATCGCGTGTCTGTTGAATACCCGCCTTGATTGTTGTGTCTTCGAAGATAGAATTGTTTTCAAGAAGTAAGGTGAAGCAATGTCAGAAGCAGCTCCGGCGACACACTTCAATCTGTTCCTGCTTCGGAATTTTCTGGACGCAGAGGCGTGCGCGAAATTAAGGACTGAGCTGGCTGAATCGCCGACCACGCAGGCGCCTGTTTACATACAGGGAATGGAAGGTACGATTCATGAGAACATTCGCAAGACCACGAGCATGCATCCGTCTCAGGAAACGTTCGATCGCATTCACCAGCTACTGCTCGAGCAGACATCAGCGTTGTCACAGCATTTCAATGACAATCTGACTGACTGCGAGCCACCACAGTTCTTGCGTTATGAAAAAGGTAACTTCTTCGTGCGCCATCAAGACGGCAACCCGAGGCAGGACGACTTCGATCATCTTAAAGTGCGTCGCATCTCAATCGTAGTGTTCTTGAACGGCTTCTCCGCCGAGCCACAACCAAACTACTACAGCGGCGGCGTCCTCAACTTCTACGATCAAAACACGGAGTTCGGCCTCGAAGGCGAAACCGGCCTCTTAGTCGCCTTCACCTCCGACACATTTCATGAGGTTCTTCCAGTTACGAGTGGTGAACGTTTCACGATAATCACCTGGTTCAGATAGGACCATAAAGCATGAAGAGCCCGGCCAAGAAAACATTTGTGCTTTTTGTGCTTCTTTGTGGCAATTTCTTATTGACAGGACCACCGTTTAGCATTACGCTGCCGCGCGTTCCCTCGTAACCCGAAACCATTTTCCGCTCGCGACGGTCTCTCCGTTGTTAGCTCTCACTTGAATCATTAGCTTCAAGCGATCCTGTGCCTCATTATCTTTGGGAGAATCATCCATGAGTACACCGCGTATTGCACAACAAAAAAGCAAACCGGAAGTCCGACCAATTCCGGAAGTTGCACCCGAAATAAAACCCATTCCCGAAATTGCACCGGAGATACGACCCATTCCGGAAATAGCACCTGAAATCAAACCGATTCCGGAGATTGCTCCGGAGATCAAACCGATTCCCGAAGTCGCACCGGAGATCAAAACTGAGATAAGACCGG
Organism: Pyrinomonadaceae bacterium; assembly: GCA_036006625.1. Lineage (GTDB taxonomy): Bacteria > Acidobacteriota > Blastocatellia > Pyrinomonadales > Pyrinomonadaceae > PSRF01. The sequence continues at coordinate 2,451 of DASYPN010000420.1, forward strand.
AAATCGCACCCGAGATCAAAACCGAGATACGGCCGGAAATCGCGCCCGATCCGTATCGAAAGCCGATTCCGGAAGTTGCACCCGATCCATATCGACGGCCCGTTCCGGAAGTCGCGCCTCATCCGGAAATCGCACCCGAGAAGGCACCGCGACCAATACCCGAAATCGCGCCCGCAAAGGCGCCCAGACCAATCCCGGAAATCGCACCTCAAAAATCGCCAGGGGTGCATCCTGAGATTGCCCCGGATTCTCCCGAAAAGAAGAAGTATTGAGCACAGCCCCCATCCACAGATTGCACAACTTTTCTGTGTAATCTGTGGATGGCTGTTTTTCGGAGAATCGTTTTGAAACCGGTTGCACTAATCAGCATGCCGACACTGTCGGCACGCTTCCCATCATTTCAGCTTGCACTGCTCAAACCAACGCTCGAGCGGGCAGGCATTCCTGTGCAGACTTTCTCACTCTTCATGTATTTCGGAACGCAGGTCGGATGGCGCGTTAACGAAACACTTGCAGACGTGTATCCATCGATGGTGGGAGAGTGGATCTGGACCAAAGCTGCCTTTGGCGACTTCGCGAAAGACGAAAAATACTACGAGATCTATCAAGGGAATCTCGAAGCGATTTGTGCGAGGGCCGGCTGCTCGTTCGACGATCTGCGCCGGCTGCGTGAACACGCGGCGCCCGCATTCATCGACTGGTGTCTCACGAGTGTTGATTGGAATCGCTTCGGTTTGATCGGCTTCTCAGTCGTGTTTCAGCAGACACTCGCGAGTGTCGCACTCGCGCGCGCGCTGAAAGAACGTTACCCGCACATTCCGATTATGATGGGCGGTGCGACGTTCGAAGACGACATTGCGGAAGAGATCATGAAGGGCTGTCCGCAAGTGGATTACATTCACTGTGGCGACGCCGATGAGACGCTGCCCCAGGCAGTTCGACGTGTTTACAGTGGTGAGTCGATGAAGGGCATGCCCGGAATGATGTGGCGTAGCGATCGTCAGGGGGGCCAGGTAGTCTTTAACGGACGCGCGCCAAATCTCGCCGACATGAATAAAACTCCGGTGCCGGATTTCGATGAGTATTTCTACGCTCGCAAAGAGAGTGGCTACCAGTGGTGGGACGACGCTCAGGAGGTTTTACTGCCGATTGAAACTGCGCGGGGTTGTTGGTGGGGAGTCAAGAATCACTGCACGTTCTGCGGTTTGAATCGCGCGGGTATGGAATTCAGATCCAAGCGCGTCGAGGATGTTATTCATCAACTGGACGAGCTCTCGCGTCGCTACGGGATTCTCGATTTCAACGCGATCGATAACATCATCGAGCCCGAATACATCGATAAACTGTTCGGACAACTCAGCGAGGCAAATACAGATATTCGACTGCATTACGAAGTTCGACCGAGTCTCTCGCGTTCACAGTTGAAGCACATGCGGAAAGGTGGCTTGTTTTCGATTCAGCCGGGAGTCGAGAGTTTCTCGACGCACATTCTCAAGCTGATGAAGAAGCACACCACCGGCGTCCGCAATCTCGAGCTGATCAAGTGGTCGACTTACTACGGCATCAATAACCTTTACAATATTCTACTGCGATTTCCGGGCGAGACTGCGGAAGACTATCGCGCGCAGGTTGACGTGATCTCGAAGATTCATCACTTCCAGGCGCCGTGGGCGATTGCGAAAGCGCGCGCAGATCGTGGTTCGCCGATGTATACCGATCCGGAGTCGCAGTCGATTAGTCGCCTCGTGCCGTCGCCCTGCTACGATTATCTGTTTCCGAAGGATCGCTTTAACCTGAGTCGCGTTTCATATTACTTTGAGCATGAGATGAGTAACACGGTGGACGACGATCAGTACGACGAGATTTTTGCGGCAGTGGACAATTGGCAGGAACGGTGGCGAGAGCGTCCGCGACCGTTTCTGCGGTACCGGAAGGCGTGGAAAACGATTCTGATCCACGATGGGCGCAACGGCTCACCGCGGAAGTCGACTTACACGGATGATTACGCAACTCTGTACGAGTACTGCGCTGACGCGCATAGCCGTAAGGAAATCTCTGCGAGGTTTGACGATGCGCGGTGGGTTGAAGGCGCGTTGGAGGAGTTTGTTAACAAAGATCTCATGATCCACCTGGACAATCGTTACCTCAGCCTGGCACTCCCCGAGAATCCATACTTCTGAAGTTACAAGGACTCTCGGAACGTACTGTAGGGGCGGCCCTCCGTGGCCGCCCGTGGTTTGGAATGGCCTCCGAAAACCTGCGACAGTCGACTCTTGAATCCGTATTCCAACCGAGGGCGGCCACGGAGGGCCACCCCTACAGTACGTTCCTAGTAAAGTAATCATGCTTCGGGAACCACTTTCCAACACGCTGAGTTCACTACCTGAAAGCGTTAAGGAAGCGCGCGCTGAGCTGCTCGAGATGCTTCAGCGCAGCGGAATTCTTTACCGCTCCGAAACACAGCAGGTGCTCTCGCGCGACGGTACTTCCGCGCGTTGGATGCTCGACTCACTCGCCGTCACGCTCTCACCGCGAGGCGCACAGTTAGCAGGGAAGTGTGTGCTCGAACTCCTCAAACGATTCGACGGGCGACAAATCGCAACCTACGGAGTCACGGGTATCCCAATACTTCAATCGTGCATCGTTCAGGATCCGAATTATCGCGGTCTCCTCGTCCGCAAGGAGCGCAAACAACACGGGTCGCTCAAGTTGATCGAAGGCATCATCGATCCGAAGGAACCCGTGATCATCATCGACGACTCCGTCAGCTCCGGAACCTGCATGACCGAAGCCACCGAACGATTAGAGCAAGCGGGACTGCGTGTGGAAGGCGGTATTTGTCTGGTTCGTTTCGGTTGGCAGAACGGCTACGCACTCATGCAGCAGAGCGGTTATCACATGGAAGCCGTCTTCGACATCTGGGACGACTTTATCGCTTTCATGGATGACGAAGACAAGATCCCGGTCAACCCGTCGAAGGTTTTCCCAAAATTCGAATGGGCCAACGAACAAGCGCCGGAGAATCTTCATCCAGCGACTCTCGCTCGGTTGGTCGTTTCTGAGTACCTGTCATCCGGAAAGCTTCTGCGTCCGCCCGAACAACTCGACAAGAAATACGATTCAGCCGGCGGCGCATGGGTGAGCATTCGATCTCGCGCGAGTGTTTATAAACGCCATGCGCGTGGTGGCTTCTGGCATTTTCCCGGTGAAGAGTCGAAGTCTGCGGCAGATAATCTGGTGATGGCAGCGGTGAGCACGGCGCGAGATCTTCCGTCCGGCGAGGAAGGATTGAAGATCGTCGACGACAGTGCGTTTGCCGTGACGTTCTTCAGTGTCCTTGAGCGATGTACTCCGGGACAGCTCGACAATGATCGCTATGGGATTGTTGTCAGGAGTCTGGAACGGCGTGCATGGATGGGCGGCGCGTTGCCACGCATGCCGGGTATTGTGAACGAGTGGGCGCAGTTTCAGCACGCGCGTATCAAGAATGCAAAACTGGTCTCGTTTGAACCGTACGAGTTATTTCGCCACGACGTGGTGAAAGTGGTCGAGCCCGGAGAGAAATGGCAGCCGACAGGTGTGCCGGCGCCGGAAGAGACTCCATGGCACAAAGATCAAAAGATATGCGGTGCGGTCGCTGAGCGTGCACGAGATCTTGTGCTCGCCCAACTGCTCGAACGTTCCGAGAATACGAAGTCTTTGCCCGACGACTTGCTCCCGAAGAACGTCGATTCGCTGTACCTGACAATCTACATCAACGGACACCTGCGTGGCTGCATGGGCCAGAAGCTGCGTCATCTCGACGCCGATCTAAAAGATATCGCTACAGCCGCTCTTCGTGACGAGCGCTTTGCAGGACGAGCACCAATCAACGCTGACAACGTCGCTGTTACCGTTTCGCTTCTGTTCGATCCGCTGCCGCTCGGTCAGTGCCCGCCCGAAGAGGTTGTCAACTATTATCGTCATGGTGATCAGACGGTGATGGTCTATCAGGATGATCGTGTTGGATTGCTGTTGCCGTTTGTCGGTTCATTCTGGAATCTCGACCCAGTAGGGTTCGCCAGTGCGGTAATCGAGAAAGCGGGGGTAAGTGAGCCGCCGTACTATTGGGTTCGGTTTGATTGTGCGACGTGGTTCGCAGGGCCTGAAGGTGTTGCGAAGACGATCGGCGGCTTTGCCGTATCGCAAAAGGATTTACCGCCCGTTGAGGATCTGGCTCCGTACCTTGGCAGCTTGCATTTGCACTACCTACTCAAGCACTTAAAAGATGACGGAACGTTCTATTCAGGTTATCAGCCGTTTCATAATCGCGTGTATGAATCGACCGATCTTGCAAGGCAGGCTCACGGTGCGTGGGTACTGGCTCGTGCTGCGAATAGCTTCGGGGGTGATGAGTTAAAGAACGCCGTAGATAGAGTAATCGACTCGCTTCTGGCGAAGGTGGTTCGCGATGGAGACGACGTTTGGTTACAAATTGAGAATGAAACATCGACGGTCGCGGAAAGCTCATTCTTACTACTCGCGCTCGGCAATCTTCCGGAAAACGACTCGCGTCGTGAACTCATGCCGGATCTAGCAGCTACGCTGTGGCGCTGTATCGAGCTCCCACACGGACGCATCATTACTCATCACGATCAGGACAATCAGTTTCCCGATGGTTACCAGGACTACTTTCCGGGACAAGTGTTACTTGCTCTGGCAGTCGCATGCGAACAGAAGGTCTGCGAGATTGATGAGGAACGACTACGACGCGCCTTTCAGTATTACCGGCATCGATTCCGCTACAAACGTCACTTCGGCCAGGTCACATGGTTGATGCAGGCCTTCGCCAATTGGTGGCAGATAACGAATAACAAAGAATTCGCCAGCTTCGTTTTTGAGGTTGCCGATTGGCTGTTGGGATATCAACAAGACAAGACCGGCGGCTTCATCAACGATCATCAGCCCGGCGCGCCCGGATACACCACCGCCGTTTACCTCGAAGGCATAGCCGCAGCTTTGGCGATCGCTGATAACGAACGCTCTAAAACATACTCCGATTCGCTTGCACGAGGTTTCGGGTTTCTCGATCGATTAATTATTCAGGAGCGCGATCGCCCCATACTTCCCAACCTCGACTTTGCCCTCGGCGGCCTGCGGCAGGGCATTCACTACGGCGAAATACGCACGGATTTCGTCCAACATTCGCTCTCCGCCATCCTGGAATTCGGCCGCTCTAATTGACTGTGCATCGCTTTTCACGCTTTAATCAGCCCCGCGGCAATTAACTTTAAGCCCCGTCTAATTTTAGGAGAAACAATCTTCTGTGAGTCTTTTGCTTGAGGGAAAGCGTGCGTTCATAACCGGCGGAACGCGTGGCATCGGTGCGGCGATTTGCGAGATATTTGCGCGCGAAGGCGCAGATGTGGCTTTTAGCTATAACTCGCGCGACGACCTCGCCGCCGAGATCAGTCAGAAAATTGAGGCCCAAGGTGGCAAAGCGTTCAGCGCAAAAGTCTCAGTCGTTGACCGCGTCGGGATGAAGAAACTGACGCGCGAGCTGGTCGAAAAGTGGGGCGGCATCGACATTCTCGTCAACAATGCGGCGATCAATCGCGGCGACAACTTTGCGACCACCACTGACCGCGCCTGGGACGAGGTGATTCACACGAACGTCGACAGTCTGTTTGCGGTCACGAAGCCGATCTACAAACAGATGATCCGCCAGCGGAAAGGCATCATCCTCAACATCACGTCCATCGGCGCGATGCGTGCCCTACCGACAGCAGTTCACTACGCGACTTCGAAGGCGGCGATGATCGGCTTCACGAAGTGTTTGTCACGAGAGGCAGCGACGTTTGGTGTGCGTGTGAATGCGATCGCGGCAGGAATCTTCGATACCGATCTCGCTCAGGCGCTTCCCGATCGGCTCTTACAGATGCACGATTTCTGGACTTCGGCCGGCAGGCTCGGGCGGCCGGAAGAACTCGCTGAGTATGCGGCGTTCATGGTGAGCGAGCGGAATAGTTTCATGAACGGCGAAATCGTGATCGTTGATGGCGGTGCCATAACGTAACACGGATTTTACGGATCAAAGCCACGGATTTTCACTGTAAGAAAAATCCGTTCCTAATCCGTTTTATCCGTGGCTGCATTTACTCTCCGTTCCAAATCGCGAAGAGTTCTCTGCATCTCGCCCAACCTCCGGAATGCAGCAGTCGATCTGAGCCAGTCTTTGTTATCAAACGCCGGAATCCCTGAGATAACTTTGCCCGCCGGAATGTCGTGGCTCGTCGCGCTCTTGGCGGTTAGCACTACGTCGTCGCCAATCGTTAAGTGACCAGCTACACCGGCCTGGCCGGCAAGAATCACGCGGTTGCCGATGTGTGAACTGCCCGCGAGTCCGACTTGCGCACAAAGTAGCGTGTCTTCGCCGACAGTACACGAGTGACCAATCTGCACGAGATTGTCGAGTTTCGATCCGCGCCCGATTCGACTCTCACCGACCGAAGCTCGATCGATCGTTGTCGCCGCTCCGATCTCCACGTCGTCTTCGATTACGACTCGCCCGGTTTGCGGGATCTTCAACCATTGCTTCTCTTCGTCCTTCGCGTAACCAAAACCATCGCAACCGATCACGGCGTTGTTGTGAATCACGACTCGTTCCCCCACAACTGTACGTTCGCGAATCGCAACGCCTGAATGAATGACTGAGCCACGTCCGATCGTGACGTCGTCGTAGATCGTGACGTTCGGATGGATACGCACCTCGTCGCCGATGAACACGTTGCGGCCAATCACCGAACACGCGCCGATTGCGACGCGCTTCGCAAGCCGCGCGGTGGGATCGATAACGGCTGACGGATGAACGAACGGCTCGATCTCAGCCTCGGGATTAAAGATCCTGAGCGCGCGCGTATATGCGAGATATGGATCCTTCACGCGCAGTATCGCGATCTGCCGGTCCGTCTGGGCGTCTTCGCTGAGATAGATCGCGGCAGCATTTGTGCTGTTGACTCGTGGCGTGTAACGCGGATTCGCGAGGAACGTCACCTGTCCTTCGCTTGCTTCATCGAGGCCCGCCGCGCCAACGATCTCAACATCATCACCTGCACCCTCAACATGAGCGCCCGTCCGTTCCGCCAATTCTGATAACTTCATATCTTGTTCATCCTGTAAAATCCTGAAATCCTGTCCATCACATGATCGAAACCGGATCAATCTCAAGGTTAATTGATCGTAGATTCACCCCACCATCTGCAACGGCCTTCAGCGCCGCATCCGCAACCTCACGCAGATGCTTTCGGCTCCGCGACTTAATCAACATTTGAAAACGATGCTCACCCTTCAATCTCGAAAGCGGCGCCGGCGCCGGACCAAGTATCCGGCACTTCCGATCCTGATTCACGAGATCGAGTTGCTTGCGAAGTTCGAGACTATCCGAACGCACACGGCCCAAATCCGGCCCATGAATCAACAAACTCGCGAGCGCGACGAACGGCGGATACGAATGGTTTTGCCGGTAACGAAGCTCTTCCTCAAAAAAGCCCTCATAGTCCTGCGCGCATGCGTGTCGTAAAGAATAGTGATAAGGATGATAAGTTTGAATCAAGACGCGGCCGGGTCGATCACCACGACCGGCACGCCCGGCGACCTGCGTGATTAACTGAAATGTCCGTTCTGCCGAACGAAAATCCGGCAAAGCCAGACCCGCATCGACTGAAACCACACCCACCAACGTCACGTTCGGAAAGTCGTGACCTTTGGCCAACATCTGAGTCCCAACGAGAGTATCAATTCGCCCTGCACTGAAATCAGCGAGTGATTGCTCGAATACTTTGCGCCGCGCGGTCGTGTCGCGATCGATGCGAGCTACACGCAGAGAAGGGAAGAGCAACTTCAACATCTCCTCCAGTTGTTCCGTCCCTTCGCCAACGTAGTAAATGTATTTCTTGCCACACGACGGACAAACACGCGGCACCGGTTCGCGGTGATTGCAGTAATGACAAACGATCACGCGTTCGCTGCGGTGATAAGTCAACGTCACATCGCAGTTCGGACACTGCACCGTTTCACCACAGGAACGGCAAAGTATGAAACTGGAATAGCCACGCCGATTAAGCAGGATAATTGATTGCTCCCCGCGTTCGCGTGTTTCTCGGATCGCCTCGAGTAATTCGTCAGAAAAAACACGCGGCTTTCCGTGTCGCGCAAACACGGTGCGCATGTCGATGATCTTTGCTTCAGCCATCGGCCGCGCGCCGATGCGTTCGGGCAGGCGGACAAACTGGTACTTGCCTTTGCGCGCGTTGTGAAACGATTCGAGTGACGGAGTTGCCGAACCGAGAACCACTGTCGCCGATTCCTTTTGCGCGCGAACAATGGCGACGTCGCGAGCGTTGTAGTACGGCGACTCCTGCTGGCGGTAAGAGGACTCGTGTTCTTCATCGACGACGATCAGGCCGAGATTCCTTACTGGCGCGAACACAGCCGACCTGGTCCCGATCACTACACGAGCTTCGCCGTTTCGCACGCGCGTCCATTCGTCAAATCTCTCACCCTTTTGTAGTGACGAATGAAAGATGGCCACTTGATCTCCGAAGCGCGCGCGCAGACGCCGTGAAAAAACAGGCGTCAAAGCGATTTCCGGCACGAGCATCATCGCAGAGCGACCGAGACTCAGCGCCCTGTTCATGGCGCGCATGTAGACTTCGGTCTTTCCGCTGCCAGTTACGCCATGCAGCAGGAAAGCGGAGTAATCGCCCGTGTTCATCTGTTCTTCGATCTGAGCGAGGACGGCTGATTGGCCGGCAGTGAGGTTGTGCTCGACGTCGGTGACGCCGAGGTTCTCGGCTAAGGGATCGCGACGAATCGCTTCAACGTAAGTTTCAACCAGAGCTTTCTTTTCTAATGATGAGACTGTCGATGCGCTAACGTTTGCGTCTTTTATTAACGCCTGGAGCTGCATTGGACCACTTGCAGTAAGCGTCGCGAGCACGCGGCGTTGTGCATCGGTTAGTTTTTGTTCTGAGGTTGACTGAAGTAATCGAACGAAGCGTCGCAGCTTTGCTTGGATAACCGGCGTAGTCTTTCGTTTCGGAGACATACCCGGCGGCAAAGCTGCTTTGATGACTTCACCGATTGGGCACGCGTAGTAATCAGCGACCCAACGCGCGAGTTGCAGGATCTCAGGACCGCAAACCGGAGTTTCGTCGAGCAGTTCCTTCGCGTCTTTAATGTCTGACTCGACGAGATCCTGGGCAGGCTCGTCCTGCAATCCAAGAATGTAGCCAGTGACAACACTTCGCCCCAGCGGCACCACTAAACGCGCGCCCACTTCAGCCTGGCCGGTCTGTTCTGGGGTCAGACGGTAAGTAAATGTTTGAAACACATGAAGAGGCACCGCCACTTCAGCGTATGAGGTTTTATCCACGGAGTTCACAGATTAACACGGATCATTCTGTGTTCGTCCGTTGGCCGTCGAGATAGTCGCGAACTTTCTTGAGGTCTTCCCACGTCTCGCGCTTCTTCGACGGATCGCGGAGCAGGTAAGCCGGATGGAAGGTGGGCATCACTTTAATGCCCTGGTAGTCCTGAAAGCGTCCGCGCAGACGTGTGATGCCTTCGCGCGTATCGAGGAGATTTTTCATCGCGGTGTTGCCCAGCACGACGATCACTTCGGGTTGCACGATTGAGATTTCACGCAGCAAATACGGCTTGCACGTTGAAGCCTCTTCAGTCGTCGGGGCTCTGTTGCCTGGTGGCCGGCAGCGATTGACGTTGCCGATCAAGACTTGTTCACGTTTCAAGCCGATGGCTTCGATGATCTTCGTCAGCAATTGTCCTGCGCGACCGACGAATGGCCGTGCCTGCGCGTCTTCATCTGCGCCGGGAGCTTCACCGACAAACATCAGTCGTGCTTCTCTGTTTCCTTCGGTGTGGACCACGTGCGTGCGTTCGAGATGAAGCGGGCAGCGTGTGCAGTCGCCGATCTCGGCGTGGATTTGTTCAAAGGTTTCGGTTGAGGGCGTGATTTTGATCGGTGCTGGAGCAATGTCGCCGAAGAGTGACGTTGCGGGTTCAGCTAGCCGCGGATTGGGCGGATTAGGCTGCTGATCAACGCGGATGCCCTCGACACCGAGGGCGCGCAAATGCTCGAGTTGTTTCTTTGTTTCAGTGAGAAGGTTCAGAATTTCTTTGGGCATCGTAGCTGCACTATAACATCGAGAATTCGATCCGCGGCTTCGCGCTTCGTTAAAACCGGAAATGCAATGTCATCGTCGCGGGTAATAATCGTAATTGCATTCGTCGCGGAATCGAAACCAGAATCAGGTCGCGTTACGTCGTTCGCGACGATCGCGTCCAATTTCTTAGTGCGCAGTTTTTCTTTTGCGTTCTCGACTACATTCTCAGTCTCAGCGGCAAATCCGATAACCAACATTCCATTCGTGCGTGAAGCAGCGACCTGCGAGAGCACATCGGGCGTGCGCTCCAGCGTCAAGGTTATCGAGTCGTTTGATTTCTTGATCTTCTGTTCCGCTCGTTGTACGGGGCGATAATCTGCGATTGCGGCGGCGCCGATAAAGACTGACGCGCTCTCACTCTCACGCGCAACCGCCTGCGACATCTCTTCTGCTGATAATGCATTGACGATCCGCACGCCCAAAGGAGCGATGGCTGTCGTCACACCAGCAACAACCGTCACATCAGCACCACGCTTCAATGCAGCCTCAGCGAGGGCGAATCCCATTTTCCCGGAAGACCTGTTTGAAATGAAACGCACCGGATCGATCTCTTCACGAGTTGCGCCGACGGTGATTAGAAGTCGCTCGCCGCTGAGGTCATTAGATTTCGAGGCGTTGAGAATCTCGAGTGCGGCGGCGACAATCCTATCTGGTTCACTCAGGCGTCCTGGTCCAATCGTCCCGCACGCCATCTCGCCGGCATCAGGCGCGACAAAGTGCACTCCGTCTGCTCGCAGCCGCTCGATATTTCGTTGCGTAGCCGGGTGCTCAAGCATCGTTGTATTCATTGCCGGCGCAATCAACACGGGAGCAGTGCAGGCGAGATAAGTCGAACTTAGAAAATCGTCGGCGACGCCGTTCGCAAATTTAGCGATGATGTTTGCCGTCGCCGGCGCGACAATCAGAAGATCAACTGTCTGTGAAAACGTGATGTGAGCGATCGGGTCAGGATTATCCGGTGCGTAATCGTCGACGACGACGTGATGACCGGAAAGTGCGCGAAAGGTCAGCGGCTGTACAAACTCACACGCCCGCTTCGTCATCGCGACTCGGACATTACAGCCGGCCTTCTGCAGTCCACGCAGAACTTCGACTGCTTTGTACGCCGCAATACCGCCACAGACTCCGAGGGCAACATTCTTAACCGACGCAGAAGCTTGAGGCTCAATAGAAGACATGCCGCTTAACGGAAAACGAAGATCAATGTAACATTGCCGAAAGACGGGCGCAATTTAGTTAATCCTGCTGCTGGTATAATCCCGCGGTCACAATAAAAATACAGGATTACCTCCCGCCAGGAGTAAACCATGGCAAGTATCAAGGGAAGATTTTCCGCTTTCGTATTGGTCACCCTCTGCACCCTCACGCAGGTCCACGCCCATCAGAACTTTCAACGCTCAGACGACGAGTTTGGTCCAGTAGTTCGTGCCTATCTCGGATACCTGCGCAATGAGCAGGAAGTCGTGGACGATCGCGTCAGTCGAAGGGAAGTCAGCGCCACCTATTATCGGCATAATTCCAACCGAATTAGGGCTTTACGGCAGATGGCCATCCGCTTGGCGCGGGAGACTCACAACGATTACCTGCCGGAGCTCGAGGCCGTTTCAGCAGACGAGATGAGACTGTTGTTCGGTCCAAACCCGCCGCAGGTGGCGAGTCTGAAAGTTGGTGAAGTGCTGCGAAATACGTTTCGATATCTCGGGGTGGTCCGGACGACCGGTAGTGCCTTCTATCTGTTTGCCCGTCTCGACCCGTATGAGCAAGCCGAGCAGACCGAAAAATCGTCCGCCGTTCGTCGACCTTGAGAGCTGGGCTAGGGGCTGGACCATGCTGTCTTAAAACTACACACTCAGCGAAGCGTGAACGCCGACACAGTTTTGTGGCAAAGTTAAGCCAAATGATTGTTGACAGAGGGCTTGTATTAGTGTAATAAATCCAATGTTGGTGGCCTGAAGGCCATAAATCCCAAGCACTAACGGGCTTTGCCGGGTTGCTAACAACTCATTGTTTTTCCCACGACTGTTCGGCCGTCGCGGTACGCAATTAAGACCTTTGTGTTTCACTATACGGGAGGAAAGTTAATGATCAGCAAAACTTGGAGCCGCAAGTCCATCGCGACCTTGGTGGCGGTTGCCGTTTTGAGTGTTTACTCAATGGT
>DASYPN010000421.1:0-5040 GCA_036006625.1 Pyrinomonadaceae bacterium
GCGAGGATGACGAATTTATCTATGGCCGTGGATCGTGTGATGCGAAAGGGATCATCGCAGCGCAGATCTTTGCCGCGGAACGTTTGCGCGGTGATGGTGTGAATGACGTTGGGTTGCTCTTCACGGTTGACGAAGAGCTCAGCAGTCATGGTGCGCAGGCGGCGAACAAGCATCCCCTCGCACGCGAGTGTCAGTTCTTGATCAATGGCGAACCGACCGATAGTCGTTTGGCAATTGGCACAAAAGGATCGGTTCGTGTGTTCATCACGACTGAAGGACGCGCGGCACATTCTGCGTATCCGGAAGCAGGCGAGTCGGCGATCGAAAAGTTGCTTGATATCCTGGGGCGTATTCGCAGTTGCCATTGGCCTGAAGATAGTTTCTTTGGCAGTACGACGTGCAACATCGGCGTGATCAGCGGCGGCACAAGACCGAACGTGATTCCTGATCAGGCGCGTGCGGAATTGCAAATTCGGCTCGGGATCGATATAGAGCACGTCAAAGGAGTACTTGAAGACGCGGTCGAGACGCGCGGGCACCTCGAATATGCGTCGGCGCATAATCCGGTGCGCTTAGTTACGGTGCCCGGGTTCGATGAATGTGTGGTGCGTTTTACGACTGACATTCCATACTTGTCGCAGTGGGGGAAGCCGCTGTTGCTTGGGCCAGGATCGATTCTCGACGCGCACACGGACGAGGAAAAGATTTCGAAACGCGAACTCGAGGATGCGGTGAAGCTGTACGTCAGATTGGCGGAGACAGTTATAGCCACGGATGAACACGGATGAGAATTGCACTGATTGGTTATGGGGTGATGGGGCAGTTGGTAGCTGGTCTGGTGCGGAAGGCCGGCGACGAGGTCGGTGTTGTATTCACGAGTAAAGAGAGTGTGTTGGCAGAGAAGCTGCAGGGGCATAATGTCGCGATTGATTTCTCAGTTGGCGAAGCAGTGCTGAAGAATATTGAAGCCTGCGCTCGTGCAAAAGTGCCGCTTGTTGAAGGTACGACCGGTTGGAAGCAACATGAATTGACTGCGAAGCAGATCATTGAAGATCAATCTGGTGCGATGGTTTATGGCGCGAATTTTTCCATCGGTGTAAATGTTTTCTACCGGATCGTGAAACACGCGGCGGCGCTTTTTGCTGCGGTTGATGGATATGAGCCTTTCATCGAAGAAGCGCATCACAACCGCAAACGCGATGCGCCGTCAGGCACGGCGTTGAAACTGCGCGACTTGATGTCGGAACATCTTGGCCCAGACATCCCGACGTCATCGACGCGTGCAGGTCATATTCCCGGCACACACCGAGTGGGTTTCGACTCTGAGGCAGACCAGGTGCTGTTGACTCACACTGCGCGTTCGCGCCAGGGCTTTGCGAGTGGCGCGTTGCTGGCCGCGCATTGGATTACTGGCCGAACTGGAGTTTTTGAGTTCGGCGAGGTGATGGAGGAAATTCTTAATCGGAGGTCACCATGACATTACTACTCGACTGGCTTCGTGGATGTGCTACGGCTCTCGTGACACCGTTCGCCGCTGACGGCGCGGTTGACGAGAAACGTTTGCGCGCGCTTATTGAATATCAGATCACGGGGGGAGTGCGAGTGCTCGTACCGTGCGGCACTACCGGTGAAAGCGTCACGATGACTGAAGAAGAAAATAGCTTCGTCATCGGCACCACAGTTGAGTTATCTCGCGGGCGCGCAAAGGTGATTGCCGGAACCGGAAGCAACTCGACGGCAGTCACGATTCGACGTTCGCAGGCCGCGCGTGAACTCGGCGTCGATGGCGTGCTGACCGTTGCTCCTTATTACAACAAGCCGACGCAGGAAGGTCTGTACGCGCACTTTCGCGCGATCGCAGAATCAGTCAGCGGTTTGCCGGTTGTGATCTACAACGTTCCGGGACGCACGTCATCGAACATCGCCGCCGAGACGACGCTGCGACTCGCACGCGACGTTGAAAACATCGTCGCGGTTAAAGAGGCGTCTGGCAATCTCTCGCAGATAATGGAAATACTGCGTGGTCGTCCTGAGGGTTTTCGTGTGATTTCCGGCGACGACTCAATCACCTTGCCGTTGATTGCACTCGGTGGCGACGGACTGATTTCTGTAGCTTCAAACGAAATTCCGGGAATGATGTCGCAACTCAACGATCTCGCACTCGCAGACAAGTGGGACGAAGCACGCGCACTGCATTACAGGCTGCTGCCGTTGATGGAAGGCAACTTCATCGAATCGAGTCCTGGGCCAGTTAAAGCAGCGATGGCGTTGATGGGTTTACTGGAAGAGAATCTTCGTCTGCCGCTCGTGCCGGTGCAGGAAAAGACGCGCAATCGTATGCGTGAGATCTTGAGCGAACTCGGGCTACTGAAGGAAACGTCGCATGCCGTTGCGTGAACAGATCGAGGCGTTGGCGGCGCGTGAAGGCGGACAGTTCTCACGCGAAGACAGGACTGTTTTCGAGGAGTTCAAGCAGGCGCTCAATCGCGGCGAAGTGCGTGCGGCGGAAAAAAGCGCCGATGGCAAGTGGATCGTAAACTCCTGGGTGAAGCAGGGGTTGCTGCTCGGGTTTCGCATGGGCGCAATCGTCGATGTGTCAACCGGCGAGAGTTTTAAATTCTTCGATAAAGATACTTATCCGACTCGACCGACGACGATCGACGACAACGTTCGGATCGTTCCCGGCGGTTCGACGATCAGAGATGGCGCTTACATCGCGCCGGGTGTCGTATGTATGCCGCCGATGTTTGTGAATGCCGGCGCGTACGTCGATGCCGGAACGATGATCGATAGTCACGCGCTCGTTGGGTCGTGTGCGCAGATTGGCAAACGCGTGCATATTTCTGCGGCAGCACAGATTGGTGGCGTGCTCGAACCGGTGGGTGCTGTGCCGGTGATTATCGAAGATGACGTGCTTGTCGGTGGGAATTGTGGTGTTTATGAAGGTGCGATCGTGCGCGAGCGCGCGGTGTTGGCGTCGGGGACGATACTGACGGGGTCGACGCCGGTTTACGATCTCGTGCGGGGTGAGGTTTATCAGCGCACGGCAGATGGGCCGTTAGAGATTCCTGTGGGCGCGGTTGTTGTTCCCGGGTCGCGTGCAGTGACGACCGAACGTGGACGCGCCTGGGGCCTCTCACTCTACGCAGCGATCATCGTTAAATATCGCGACGAAAAAACCGACACCGCCGTGCGATTAGAAGATTATCTACGTTAGATGATCTGACGCCACGGGACGTACTGTAGGGGCGGCCCTCCGTGGCCGCCCTTGGTTGAATAACGGAATTCAAGAAACGACAGACTCGGGTTTAGCGAACACGGATTTCAACCAAGGGCGGCCACGGAGGGCCGCCCCTACAGTAGGTTCCGTGACGCCCAAGTGATGTACGTCCCATGACGACCAAATAATGTTTGTAGCACCGAGACGATTGCAGGGGATTGAGAAGAGTGTTATCCGACAGGTGTTCGATCGGGCGCTGCCGGGGAGCATCAATCTTGGTTTGGGCGAACCCGATTTGCCAACGCCGGACGTGATTCGCAATGCAGCCGTCAAAGCCATCGTCGACGAACAGAACGGCTACACTTCTCACGCCGGTCTCCCAGCACTGCGTGCGAGAGTCGCGAGCGACTATCCGTATCTCGAAGGCAAGCCCGAACGCGTAATCATCACTGCCGGTTCGCAGGAAGCGCTCTATCTAGCGTTGCTCGCACTCGTCGATGACGGCGACGAAGTCCTGCTTCCAAATCCCGGCTTCGTTGCTTATCCGACGATCGTGCGAATGGCGGGCGGCACGGCGTCCTTCTATCGCCTCCCGCGCGAAACCGGTTTTGCTTTTGACCGCGACGAGTTTCGACGCGCGCTGACGCCGCGAACAAAGGTTGTCGTCTGTATCAGTCCATCGAATCCAACCGGCCGTGTTCTGACAAACGACGACCTGGCAAGCATCGCCGACGCAGTGCGCGACCACGGCGCTTACCTGATCAGTGACGAAATCTATCGCGAGCTTTATTACACGACTGCGAGACCGGAGACATTATCAAACTACTATGATCGCACAATCGTTATCAGCGGGCTCTCAAAGTCGATGAGTATGACGGGCTGGCGTCTTGGTTGGTTGTGTGGCGAGGAACCGGTGGTCCAGGCTGCCCTGGTGCTGCATGGTTACGTCACGACGTGCGCGTCTGCGGTGTCGCAGAAAGCGTCTTTAGTGGCGTGGACCGACGAGGCCGAAACCGCGCGCGCCGGTTTTCGCGAGACGTTTCGTGCGCGTCGCGATCACCTGTTCCGATTGATCGATTCCGAGCTGCGATTGAGCGCCGTGACACCTGACGGCGCTTTCTACACGATGCTCGACGTCAGTAAATACGGACCATCGATGCGCGTCGCGGAAGCGTTGTTGAGTGAACGAGTGGTTACAGTTCCCGGTGCGGCGTTCGGCAGCGAAAGCGAAGGTTTTCTGCGCGTCTCGTTCTGCGCGGATCACGAAACGTTGGAAGAAGGTGTGCAGAGAATCAAAAGAGGACTGAGCAATATATGAACAGGAAGTTTCGAGTCGGAATTCTTGGCGCGACGGGGATGGTGGGCCAGCGGTTTATTCAACTGCTCGAGCACCATCCGCAATTTGAAGTCACCGCGGTTGCGGCGTCTGATCGCTCGCAGGGAAAAGCTTACGGTGAAGCGTGTTCGTGGCGTTTGCAGGGCGAAATGCCGGTGAGCGTTCGGTCACTACGAGTACAGGCGCCCGCGCCTCCGGTCGAGTGTGACCTCGTATTCTCATCTCTGCCGGGCGACATAGCGCGCGAAACGGAAGGCACTTTTGCCGCGGCCGGTTATCCGGTAATCAGCAACTCGTCAGCGTTCCGGATGGATGAAGATGTGCCGCTGCTGATTCCCGAAGTCAATCACCAGCATCTCGATCTACTCCCGCGACAGCGCCAGCGTTACACATCAGGCGGATACATCGTCACGAATCCAAACTGCTCGACGATCATGCTCGCTCTCGCCATCGCGCCGTTAAATGCCGCGTTTGGTATTTCATC
>DASYPN010000422.1:0-3458 GCA_036006625.1 Pyrinomonadaceae bacterium
TCATCGTTTAGTCTCCAAAACTCTCCTTGGGTAAAACATTCCCACTCGCTGTTCATTTGGAAAATGGAAGCTCTTGCCGCGGGCCCGAACGGTTCTAATCCCCAGCAACGACACTTACCCTTGAACGCTCGGTCAATATAAAGCTTGAGTGCGTCGTTGTCAACTTTATTTGAGTGTGTCGGGTTCGGAGCGGCGGTCTTCGTTGACGAGTTTGGAGACGAAAAAGACGTAGTGGGCGCCGGAAAGGACGGAGAAGGCGAAGACGGTGCTGTAGAGAGTCGGGAGATAGTAGCCGGTGCCGTAAGGGACGCTGGCGGCGAAGATGATGATGGCGATGGCGAAGATCTGGACGACGGTGTTGATTTTTCCCAGCATCGACGGCCGAAAACCGCGAAATCCCGTGACGATGTTGATGGCGGCTGCTCCGACCAGGATAAATACGTCGCGGCTGATGACCGCGACTGTCACCCAGAACGGGACGGGGAGATGAGACGGCAGCGGCTGCGGGAACACCGACCTCATCGACAAGACCACGAAGGAAGTGACCAGCATCAGCTTGTCGGCTATAGGGTCGAGAATCGTCCCGAGTTGTGATTTCTGGTTGAAACGGCGGGCCAGCAGGCCGTCCAGGCCGTCAGTAATGCCGGCGAGAATGAAAATTCCGAGTGCGAGTAAGAATCGTTGGTAGAAAAGCAGGGAGACGAATACCGGAATCAAGACCATCCGGAAAACGGTTAGGAGATTGGGTACGGTGATTATTCGGGAGGACATTTGGGTAACAGGATTACAGGATTTGAAAGATTAACAGGATGCTCGGACTTTAAGAAATCCTGTAAATCTCAAAAATCCTGTCATCTTGTTCCACTTCTTAGTTCCAGCAAGGAGATCTCAGGAGGGCAGCCATACCGGATCGGTAACACGACGGTTCCCAAACCGCGATTGACGTACATCTGCGTATTTCCCAGTTTTCCCAATCCTTTGAGCAGACGCTTGCGTGCGCCTTTAACGGTACTGCGCTCGCCTCGGATAGCGACCTGGCCGCCGTGTGTATGACCGCTCAGCACGAGGTCAATTGACGCTCGCGCTGCGCGCCTGAGAAGAATCGGATTGTGCGCGAGCAGGAGTTTCATCTCGTCTTCACGGGAGCCTGCCAGCGCCAGAGAGATGTCTTCGAGTCCGACCATTGTATCGTCAACGCCAGCCAGCCAGAACGCTTCACCGTCTTTCTCGAAACGCATGCCCTCGTTGATCAGGACTGTAATTCCCTCCGCGCGAAACAGGTCGGTAATCAGCGGCGCATCGACCCAGTGGTCGTGATTTCCAAGCACCGCATAAACGCCGTATTTCGCGTTCAGACGACCCAGCATCTCGGCGCAGGGCGCGGCGTATTGGCGTTCTTTCGAAATGTAATCGCCTGTGAGCGCGATGATGTCAGGCTGGAGCCGGTTTGCAGTATCAACTGCACGCTCAATCTGTTCTGTGCTCGAAAAGGGGCCGTGATGGATATCAGAAAGCTGCACGACGCGAAAACCGTCGAACACTTTCGGCAAACGGTTCAACTGGATGCGTTCATGCTCGATGCTGAGCATGTAAGGCTCTGTGAGGGCGGCACGAGCGACATGCGTCAAGCTAACCGCCAGAGAACGCAATGGAGTATCACTTTGCTTGGAACCGCCATAAGGCACGACACGCCTGCGTTGGTTCCATCTGATGGGAGTCGCCATATTTTTTAGAATTGATTAGCGCCAACCTGCCGGGGAAGCGCCTTGTAAGTGGGGCGCATTATAGAGACGTCATTCCTGACGTGCAACCTCTGAAACACCAAATCTAACCCTCCCTGGTTCGTCGACCTATGTCATAATCGGCCCAAATTGCCCAAAAACTTAATGAAACGAGCAACCATCGCCATTTCCGCCCTGAGCGCCACCCTGTTTTTTATTTTCGCCAAACAGGTCGCTGCTGAGGGACAAGGCCCGACGGGTACTGAAGCTCACGGTTTGGATCCATCAGTTCTGATCGGCGTTGCCATCATGCTGGTGGTTGCGAAACTGGCCGGTGAATTGTTTGAGCGACTGCGACAACCGGCGGTTTTAGGCGAGCTCGTCGCTGGAATCCTTTTGGGAAACCTCGTGATCTTTGGCTTCTACGGCGCCGAGTCACTCAAGACAAATGAGACCATCGCGGCGCTTGCGGAACTCGGCGTGATCATCCTGTTGTTTGAAGTCGGACTCGAATCGGATCTGCGCGAGATGATGGAAGTCGGGTGGTCGTCGCTGTTAGTCGCGGTGCTCGGCGTGATTGCCCCGTTTTTTCTGGGCTGGGCAGTGTCGGCCTATTTCATTCCTGAAGAACCTCGACTGGCTCACGTCTTCATCGGCGCCACACTCTGTGCGACGAGTGTCGGCATCACGGCCCGAGTGTTCAAAGATCTCGGCAAGCTCGCGACACGTGAAGCACGAATCATCCTGGGCGCTGCGGTGATTGACGACGTGCTCGGGCTGCTGATTCTCGCGATTGTTGCGGGAGCAATCCGGGCTGCAAGTACCGGTGGTGTGCTGTCGATGTTGGACGTCGGGCTTATCGCACTCAAGTCAGTTGCATTCCTGATTGGATCGATCGCAATTGGTCACCTCCTCATACCGCGAATCTTACGTGGCGCGGGTCGACTTGAGACGCGAGGAGTTTTGCTCACCATGGCCATCGCGATATGTCTTTTACTCGCTTGGGTAGCGGCTAAGGTCGGACTTGCTCCGATCGTCGGCGCGTTTGCCGCTGGACTCGTGCTTGACGAAGTCCACTACAAGCCAGCCGAAGGCCGAAATGAACGTGACCTTCACGATCTGCTCCAGCCAGTGAGCACTGTCCTCGTGCCAATCTTTTTTGTGTTGATGGGATTGAAGGTCGACCTTCGACTTTTTACGCGCGTCGATATTCTCGGTCTCGCGGCCGCACTGACGGCCGCAGCGATAATCGGCAAACAAGTTTGTTCGATCGGCGTCATTGAACGTGGGCTAAATCGCCTTACGATTGGACTCGGAATGATTCCGCGCGGCGAAGTCGGCCTCATTTTCGCGGGCATCGGCGCCACGTTGATGTTGCCGAACGCTAGTGGAGTAAATGAACCTGTAATCAGTTCGGCGATTTTTGGCGCAGTTGTTATCATGGTCATCATCACAACCTTGATAACCCCCATCGCATTGAAGTGGTCACTGGGTCGTAAGAGAACGCACAAACGGGAGGGTTGAAATGGCTAAGAAGGACCAGCACAAGGCGGGGATTCCCTTAAAACCGCGGGGGCAGCAGACCGGGTTTGCAGGTAATCCGGATCAGAATCGTGAAGAGATGAAGAACACGCCTGCACTGCGTGGGCGAATGAAGCACAAGAACAAGATGTTCAGCGATGAATCTGAACAGCATACCGGCGGAAGTGCAGTAACGCCGAGCACGAATTCGCCAGA
>DASYPN010000423.1:0-5186 GCA_036006625.1 Pyrinomonadaceae bacterium
TTTCATCCGCCGTTCGCCAGATACAAGCCGCGAGATCATCTGCGTCTGTAACTTCTCTGCCGTCCCGCGCAACGGTTATCGCGTCGACCGCCTCGGCAACGCCACCTACGACCTTATCCTGAACACCAACTCCGATAGCTATGGCGGCACCGAAGGCGTCTCCATCAACAACGACGCGATCGATCTCCCACCCCTAACCACCCTCTGGTTCGCGCCACAAAAAGCCACAAAGAAAAGCTCGCCACAAAAAGGCACAAAAAGCACAAAAAAGAAGACGACCACCGCGCGCCCAAAAGTGATCTAGTGTGCGCCTCTTTGCGTTCAGATCACGTGAATGTACTGCATCGTGATGAGGATTTCGATTTGACGAAGCTTTCTTTTTAGCCGACGCTTGAAGGTCTTAAAGAATTCCAGTTCGTGAGGGTCTTGGTAAACGAACAGTGCCAGGTTCGAGTTTCTTGAATGGAATACGCTTTTGTCTGAGCACTCGTAAATGCTCATCGACGACGCCGTAGGTGTTTTGTGGAAGACAGACCACTGGGGGTCCACTCGTTGCCAATGCCAGGAAACCTAAAGCGTCGTGTTCTTCTGGTATCTGAATATAAGTCATGGGTTTCTCCCAGTTGAGAATAGTACCCGGCAATAATTATCTGTCAAGCGAAAATCAATAAATATTTTTGTGCCTTTTGTGCTTTTTTGCGGCTAAAATGGATTGCTTCTTTGTGCCCGTTTGTGGCCTATGTATGAGAAGTTCACGGAGATAGACGGGAGGCATCCCTGGCGGAACGTTAGCCCTGATGGCTACGTTGATTATCAGGCTCGCTTTCGCCCGCACGGTCGTGTCCTCTTTTTCAATTTTCCACTCGCCAAAGAGATGGGATTGATCCCTTCCGATCATCCCTCGAGCATCAGCAAGGATCTTGAACAAATCATCCTCGATACTTTTTCACTCCAGATAATCAACGAATACGATCTCGAGCAGGGCAAGAAGTTTCCTCCAGAAACGATCAAGCCTCACCCTTACATGGCTACCCGCTATCTGCAAACTCAACACCGCAACAAACAAGGCAAGACTTCCGGCGACGGCAGAAGCATCTGGAATGGTTACTTAAAAAGCGACAACCTGACCTTCGACATCTCGAGTCGCGGCACTGGCGCCACAATACTAAGCCCGGGCGCTCAGGAAGCTAAAAAAGTCTTAGCGACAGGCGACACGACTTACGGTTATTCATCGGGACTCGCTGAGCTCGACGAGATGCTTGGCAGCGCTGTCATGTCTGAGATCTTTTATCGACAGGGCATTCCGACAGAACGCTGTTTAGCGGTGATCGGGTTTCCCGACACGACTGCAATAGGCGTCAGAACCGCACCGAATCTGATCAGGCCGGCGCACATGTTTCGTTATCTCAAGCAGGGTCGTCTCGAGGAGTTAAAAGCTTCAGTCGACTACTTCATCGAACGCGAAGTTGAGAATGGTTTCTGGGAAATTCCCGCGCACGCGAAAGAGCGTTACACAAAAGCACTCGATTACTTCGCACGCTCTTACGCAAAACTCGCCGCGCTACTCGAAGAGGAATACATCTTTAACTGGCTGTCCTGGGATGGCGACAACATGCTCGCGAGTGGCGCCGTGCTTGACTACGGCTCGATCCGCCAGTTCGCAGCGAAGCACGACAAGTATCGCTATCTGGATGTAGATCGCTATTCAGCCTCACTCGCCGAACAACGTGGCTGGGCCAGAACGATCATCCAGGTTTTTGCACAGGCGATGAGTTTCATCCAGTCAGGCGTAAAAGAGAATCTCAACAACTTCAAAAACGCAGCCTCTCTGCGCGTCTTCGATGAGACCTTCGCTCGCGAACGAGACCAGCGCATGCTCTGGCGAATCGGTTTCACTCTGGAACAGACTCAATATCTGATGAACAACGCCCAGAAAGAGATCAGAGATTTCGATCGTAGTTTGAGTTACTTCGAAGATCGAAAGGTCACAAAGGGAATTGAAAAACTTCCCGACGGCTTCACGCATAATCCCGTCTTTCTGATCCGCAACCTGCTGCGACTTCTGCCTGCCTATTATGTTGCGCAGACAACCACTCGCGTTGACGATACGAGCGCGTACATGCCTGATGAGATTTTCTGCCGTATCATGGCCGCATCATACGTCGGCAAGAACGATCTGAAACCGACAGCAACGATATCAGCGCACGTGACGGACTTTCAGGAATGTTACCTGCGCCTCGTAGCGGCGCTCGGTGGTCCATTCGACATGGTTTTGAAGACGCTGCAGGAGCGCTCGGCAATCATCAATCATCGACATCGCATCACAGGCGACGCCGTCACGTGGATCATCGAAGAAGTCATCGCCATGAAAGGTAAGATCAGGATTGACGGTTTACAGGAGGCAATCGACGCCTTCATCGACTCGCAAGTCCTGATTCCAGGAAAATGGCAACCAGTTCCTCAGGAGAAACTCAACTCAAACACACTCAAGTCGCAACTGCTGCAGAAGATCCAGCAGAACCTCGAAACCTACAAAGAATCGATCTGAACGCAACATGATCAATTGGGCTGAAGTGCGCGCGAAGTTTCCTGTTACGAGCAGGGGTGTCTATCTCAATACGGCTGCGGCCGGGCCGTTGTCGGTGTCTACTGCGAAAGCGGGAGCCGAGTATTACGAGCAGATGATGAACGATGGCGACGTTCACTGGGATGCGTGGCTTGCGCGTCGCGAGGAAGTGCGCGCCCAGGTCGCTGCTTTTATCAATGCCGAACCGGAAGAGATTGGTTTCACTACGAACACGTCGAGTGGAATGAATCTAATCGTCGATGCGCTTGAGAATCACGGTGAGGTAATCTCGTGCGATCTCGAATTCCCGGTGACGACGATTGCCTGGATGCATCGCCGAATTCCGGTCCATTTTGTGAAAGCGGCCCGTGGTGTTGTGCGACCGGAAGACATTCGCGCGGTGATGAATACACGCACCGGCATCATCTCGATGAGTTATGTGCAGTTTTCAAATGGCTTTCGAACAGACATCGAGGAGGTTGCGAGTATCAAAGGCAATCATGCGCTCGTGATCAATGCGAGCCAGGCCGCGGGAGTTTTTGAGATCGATGTGAAGCGCATGAAGATCGATGCGCTGTGCACGACCGGGCACAAGTGGATGCGGTCCGGATACGGATCGGGATTTGTCTACATCAGCAAAGAGCTACAAGCCGCGGCGCGACAACGAACGATTGGCTGGCTGAGCGTTCATGATCCTTACGGAATGAGAAACGATGAAGTGCACTTGCGTCATGACATGTCGGCGCGGGCCGAGCTCGGCTGTCCGCATTTTGCAGGTGTCTTTGCGCTGGGTGCATCGATCGAGTTGATGCAGTCGATTGGGATCACAAACATCGAAGCACGCGCGCTTATGTTGAATCGCGTGTTGACAGCGAAGTTGAATGCGATTGGTTGGAAAGTCTTGTCACCGGTTGATGACGAGAAGTTTCGTTCGGCGGAGACACTCGTGGCGGCGGAAAATCCGGCGAAGATTGTTGCTGATCTGGCGTCGCAGAAGATCCTCGTTACTGAGAAACCACAAGGTTTCCGAGTGGCGACCGATTTCTTCAACAACGAAGAAGATATCGATCAGTTAATCCACAGATTACACTGATTACTTGTGTAGTTTGTGTGCGGCTTTCTTTCCTTTTTTAGGAGTTGCCGTTGGCGCAGCGTCTGTGAAGTTCTTGTGTGCGAGCGAGACGAACTTCTGCATGATTGGTGAGTCGTAGCCATTACTTAGCTGCGCGATACCGAGTTCCCAGTTGATCTGCGCGCCTTCAATCCACCATCGAATCAATTTTCCTTTGTCAACTTCTTCCTTCACCGACGCTAGCGGCACAATCCCGACACCCATATCTTCTTCGACCATTCGCTTGATTGCCTGCTGCCGGCTCAACTCCATTGCCACGTGCAAGGTCACGCCCGCCTGCGCAAAAAACAGATCGATCAAACGCCGCGTATTTCCACCACGCTCACCGAGAATCAGACGCTCGCCTGCAAGCGTGTAGGCACTGATGGTGCGTTGCTTTGCGAGCTTATGTCGCGGTGATGCAATCGCCACCAGTTGATCCTGGCTCAGTCGCTCGGTCTTGATTCCACGAACATCGACCGGAAGCGAAACGAAAGCACAATCGACCTCACCACCCAGTATCTGGTCCACCAGCACTTCACTCGTTCCCGAGATGACCGAGATTTCCGCGGCTGGATGTTGCTTCCGCAATTCTTTCAAAATAGCCGGCAGCTGCTCAGATAGGACCATCGCCGACGCGCTGCCGATTCTCAGTCGGCCCCGCTCAGCCCCGGCGAGTTCGGCGATTTCATCGAGCGCTGCATCATGCTCGCGCAGGATGTGGCGCGCACGTCGCAGCAGTTGTTCTCCGGCTTCAGTAAGGATCACGTGACGCGGGGCACGCACAAACACCTTGGCCCCAATTTCCGTCTCCAATTGTCTGATCTGCATGCTTATCGCAGCCTGGGTCACGTGTACCCTCAACGCTCCGGCAGTAAATGTGCCCGATTCGGCGATGGCTACAAAGGCGCGTAATTGTCGAATTTCCACAACAGCAGGCTCCCCGATATCAAGATGGATTATCGTAATAATAAAATCTTTTAGTTTCCATTATAAATGCATGGACCCTAGAATAATCAACACGCTAAATCGAGCCGTTTATACCCGGCCCCCTTAGCTATAACTGTGAGCACCGAACGACGAACAGCAGATCTCTCTCCAGCCAAACGCTTGCACACGCAGAATTCGGTGGTGGGTGTCGACGGCGGTGGCTCCAAGACGGAAGCGGTGATCATGGATGCCAACTTCCGTGTGATCGGCGAAGGCCGCTCTGGACCATCCAATCCGTTGCGAGTGGGAATCGCCGGCGCGGCGACTGCCGTGCGCGAAGCGATCGATAGCGCGTGCGCGATGGCCAAACTGCGTCGTGGAGATCTGGTGGCCGCGCAGATCGGGCTCGCCGGCGCGCGCCGACATGAGTTGCGCGAGCGCATGCGCGAGACACTGATGCGTCTCGACCTGGGTGAGATTGAAGTTGTCGCCGATGCCGACATCGCTTTGTACGGAGCGACGAACGGTGCGCCCGGCCTGGTGGTTATTGCGGGCACGGGTTCGAACGTCTGCGGCATC
>DASYPN010000424.1:0-10483 GCA_036006625.1 Pyrinomonadaceae bacterium
GCGGAAAAGTTAGTGCCGAACAGCGCGGAGATGATCTATTGGCACGCGGTCGCGCTCGTCAACATGGGCCGCGTGGATGAGTCGTTGCCGCTGTTTCGTCGCGTGTTTGCGATGGACCGAAACTGGATCACACTAACGCCGCGTTTGCCGAAATCAGGTCTGCTGCCGGACGACCCGAAGCTGATCCAAAAAATCGTGTCTGCTGGAAGAAAATAGGTCCTATAGGTCTATAGGTCCTATATTCTTCTTGACCTGAGCTCCTGTCTCGCCTTATAAGAGCAGGCACATTCGGAAGCCCCGTTCCTCTCGCCCAGTTATCGAAGTAGAAATCGAGGATCGAAACATGCGCACCCTTACCCCCGGCCAATGGTATCTCCGTTTCACTTGCGAACACTGCAAGGAAAAGGAAATTCTCTTCCCTGACCTTTCGCGAGGACAGGCCAAAATCAAAGCCACTTACGTCGTTGAATGTTCGAGCTGTTCTCACACAGGCTCGTACGACGCGGACGACATCGAACGTTACCAACACCCTTTAGCCGCCGACACTTGAATCCGTCCCGCGTTGATTGGTTCTTTCAACTACCAAACACAGCCCCATGATGAAATAGAAAACGGTGACTACTTCAGAGTCGCCCCAGTTGTAATGGACCAGTCCACTCGTAAAGAAGCCCAGTACGCCGCCTACCGCACCGAGTGCGACACCGCGAGCGAAATCATCAAAGCCTTCGCGACGAGTGATGCGCCAGAGCATTCGCAGATAAACACCGATCAGTATCAGCCAAACTATTAGCGCCGGTAGACCACGCTCGAGCGCGATTTGCAGCAGATTTGAGTGCATGTGACCAATTGGTTGGCGGCCGTTGTCAAACAATCCCCACTCACGCCAGTGACCCTTGATCGAATCCATTCCAACTCCCACGACGATGTGCCGTGGATTACTAATGAGCAGTTGAAATCCTTCCCGCCAGACCATTTCACGCCAGCTTGTCGACTGATCTTTCTTGTCAAAGAAACCGATGCTGCGTTTTTGCTGCAGAAGAACAACACTCGCGAGCACGAGTGGAATCGCACACGCGCCAACAATCAGAATCGTGCGACGCGATGCAGACAACAACAACATCGCGACTACAGACACTGCAAAGCCGATCCACGAAGCGCGTGTGACAGTCATTCCGAGTGCAAAG
This sequence comes from Pyrinomonadaceae bacterium, assembly GCA_036006625.1. Lineage (GTDB taxonomy): Bacteria > Acidobacteriota > Blastocatellia > Pyrinomonadales > Pyrinomonadaceae > PSRF01. The sequence goes on from DASYPN010000424.1 coordinate 1,185, forward strand.
ACGAGTCCGAGCACGGCGACGACGAGCAACACGCCGGTGAGAGTTCTCTTCTGCTTCAGGGCGAGAAATAGTCCGAGAGCGAGTGAGGCGATCAGTTGAAGTACTTCGGAGTAAGTGACCCAGTGATTGTAAAAGCCGGTGGCGCGCCAATCGCGACCACGAGACCAACTGCTGATGCCTAACTGGCCCAGGACATTGCTTGCGGGCAGCAACTGACCGCGCGGGATTTCGAGCTCCGGCATCCATTCAACGCGATAGATCCGGACTTTTGCAGTCTCAGTTCCGGAAGCGAGCGCCCTCGCCAATTCTTCAGGAGTACCAACCGGTTGTCCATCGACTTCCCAAATCGTATCGCCGTTGATGATCGGGTTGGGCTGCGTGACTGTTCTCGTGCGGAAGACGGCTTTGTTCAAAGGACTTTCAGGTGTGACACCCTCAACCTTCACTCCTTTTCCGATCGCAAGTTGTCCAGCAGTTAACAACACATTGATCATGCACGATCCGATCAGCGTTAACGCGAGCAAGCGCACCAGACGCAGCGAGCCGCCGTTTTGCGACACCAGATAGACGATCGTGAACAGACTCGCTGCACGCATCTTGCCGATCGACACGACCGGGCTGTATGAAAAAATCGACGAGATGCCGCTGAGGATGAAAAACCCGAGTAAGACGTAATCAACCGGCGAGCGGAAAAACGACGGCCGCGGGTAAATAGCAAAGCGTGCGAGCCAGAGAGCCAATCCCAGCAACCACGCTGCCTGCGTTACGGCAATTGAATGAGGTGCGAAAATGGCGACGATAAACAGACAGCCAACGACAGCTCGTTCAAGCCAGGTCGAAATCTGCATAGACGGCATATTAGAATGGCAGTGGTCTACTAATCCATCTCATCAGGTACAATTCTTGATGCGCTTAATCCTGTCAATCCTGTCATTAATCTTGTTCATCCTGTCCCCAACTACCTTCGCGCAAACGCCCTCCCCGACTGATCACGTAAAAACCGTCCAGGACGACGCGCGCGTAAAAGCCGCGTTCGATCACATCGACAAAAACAAAGACGCCATACTCCGCGAGTGGATTGCAATCACTGAAATCAACGCGCCGTCAAAACAGGAAAAGGAACGCGCCAAATTCATCGAAAGCCTGCTTCGCAAGCACAAGCTCGATATCCGCTACGATTCAGCCGGTAACCTGATCGCGACACGCAAAGGAACCGGTGGTGGCCCAGTCACCGTTTTCGACGCGCACATGGACACAGTCTTTCAACCCGGTCTGAAGATCAAAGCAACCGTTCGCGACGGTCGCGTCTACGCGCCCGGCATTGGTGACGACACACGCAACATCGAAGCGCTGCTCGCGACGATTCGCGCGCTCGACGCTGCCAGGATCAAGACCAAAGGCGATCTTGTCTTTCTGTTCACGACTGACGAAGAAGCGAACATGACGGGCGCGAAGCAGTATACGAAAGAAAACAAAGGTAAGGTTGATTACTACATCGCGCTTGACGGCGGTTACGAAGGTTTCACCTACGCCGGCATCGGAATCAACTGGTATCGACATCACTTTATCGGACCAGGCGGACACACGCGCTCGCGCACGCCTCCGTACTCCGCGACGCTCCCGCTCGCGCGCGCCATTGCACGCATTTACGAATTGAAAGTCCCGACTAATCCTTCGTCGAATTTGAATATCGGAATGCTGGGCGCATCGGAGGTGCCTAATGCAAAGGCGGCTGACGCGTGGTTTACGGTTGATCTCCGTTCGACAAGCAACGACGTGATTGCCGATCTGGATAAGAAGATCGCGACGATTCTCGATGAGGAAGCGAAGCGGGCAGGAGTGACCGTGAAGACCGATGTGATCTCAACTTCGCCCGCTGCGGTTCTGCCCGGCAATCGCGAATCAAACCTCGTGAAGATCGCGGAAGCAGTGCATCGGGCGATGGGTTTCGATCCGCCAATCGGAAACGCCGGCTCAAACAATTCCAGCGCCGCATTGCTGCAAGGCATCACCTCGATTTCAACCGGCGCAGGTCCATGCAGCGACTCGCACGCTTTGACAGAGAACTGTGAGATCGAACCGCTCTACAAAGGAATTAAAAAGATTCTCCTGTTGGAGATCGCGCTCGCCGGACTCTCACAATAAAATCCGTTCCTGATCCGTGTAAATCAGTGTCCCTCGCGACCAAGCATCACAAACCCGGTGCGGAGGATGATCTTTAGATCAAGCAGCAACGACCAGTTCTCGATGTAGAAGAGATCGAGCCGCACCATCTCTTCAAACGGCAAACGGTTTCGTCCTGAGACCTGCCAGAGTCCCGTCACGCCGGGCTTCATGTCGAGTCGTTTGCGATGCCATAACTCATATGCTTCGACTTCGTAAGGTATGGGCGGCCGTGGTCCAACAACGCTCATATCGCCCGACAAGACATTAAAAAGCTGGGGCACTTCGTCGAGGCTCGTGCGTCGCAGAAATTTTCCGATTCGCGTGATACGCGGATCGGTCAGCAACTTGTAAGTCGGTTTCGAATCGTCACCGAGGTTCGCTTCAGCACGGCCGGCAATAAACGCCTTCTGGTATTCACGGTGAAGTTGTGAATCGGATCCGGCCTTCATCGTTCGAAACTTGTAGAGCAAGAAAAGACGTCCATCCATGCCCACGCGTTCCTGCGTATAAAACACCGGGCCCTTTGAATCGAGTTTGATGAGTAACGCTATCAACAACCACAATGGCAAAAGCACCAAGACCGCGAGCGCCGAGACGACGAAATCGAAAGTGCGCTTCAAAATCCGAGCGACATTCGAAAGCGGTTCGCGAAACAGCCGGATCATTGGCAAGACGCCGATTTGATCGATCTCAGTCTTGCGTGGCAGGCAGTTAAAAAGGCTTGGCGCAATGCGAAACTCAACACCGCGTCTGCGCCCGCAGCGGATCATCACTTCAAACAACGTATCAGCATTCACATCAGCGTCTGCGATGATCACTTCATTCGCACCCGAGTCGCGAATCACTTCAGGCAGCGATTCCAGAGTTCCGATCACTGGCACGTCTTCATATGTCAATTGACCGTCGACAGTCTTCGTATCCACCACTCCAATCACCCGATAGCCCAGAGAAGGTCGCTCGCGCATCTCTCTTATAAATAGGGACGCCTCCGGACCTCGTCCGACGACCAGCGTCGGAATCAAATTGATCTGGCGGCTCCGCACAAACGTCTGCACCGCGCGCATGAAGAACCGCAACGCCCCGACGATGATCAGCACGAAGAGAAAGTCTCTGACGAAAACACTTCGCGCATATGAGAACGCACGAAACTCAAAACCGCCGCGATACAGAAACGCTGCAGCAACAATCAACAGCGAACCAATCGCTGTTGCTTTGAAGATGCGTACGCCGTCGTCAAAAAACGAAAACTCTCCGCGAACCCGATACAGATTGCAGTAACGAAAACTCAACAACCGAATCCCAACTACGAATACGAGCAAGGCACCGTAGGGCGCAAAGCTCTCGCTCCATGCCAGACGACCAGCGCCGCTAAAAACCGCAGCGTGTTCGCGCGTATAAAAGGCCAGCATGAACGAGATCGCAGCGGCGAGAGCATCGGCAATGACCAGCGAGACTTTGACCGTAGGCACGATCCAGCGCGGGGCGCGTCCGGGTACACGCACCACACTCGCATCAATCGTTTTTTGTTTAGTTTGCTCCGCTCTCATTCAAGAATGAGTCGCACAACTTCATCAATCACCCCGACCGATCTTCGGGGCTTTGCACTCTGCTTCTTTTCAATCGTGAGGCTCCGCATATCCTCAACGTTCGCAATCCGTCTCAACCTTCCCTCTTTAAGCAGCTCTTCATCAACCGCCCCCCACTGGCCCCCATAAATACTCGCCGCAGGCACGCCGAGCGCCGCCGCTTCGCGATTGATCGTACCCCCAGCACTGATTACTAAATCACTCGCGGCAATAAGGTTTGCGCCATCAAGCGGCGTCGCAGGAATGATCACTCGCTGCGTCGCGTAAGCCGCCCGTTGCGCTTCATTTCTTGGCAGCAGTATCACCTGCACGCTCTCGTTCGCCAACAACATCCGCAGCGCTTCGTCAAACAGCGTGTTCTGAAAACGATGATATAGCGCGTCGTGCGCCGGTGGCCGCATCAGGACCAGCGTATTATCCGGGCTAACGCCAAGCTCACACAACTGCGCGCCAAACGATGGGTCAGGCTGAAAGTCGGCGAGGTAAACATCTTCCTTCGTTCCGTGGTATCGCCGAACCTTGCCCGCTCGCGCTCCAAAGGCGCGCAGGCGTTCTGCCGGGAAACTGGCGGGAATGATGATTTGAGAAGCGAGACGAAAGGCGAGATGGTTCGCAGGTTGATGCTCGTAATCCATCAACGTGATGGTCTTAATTCCCAATCCACGCCCGGCGAGAATTTGCGAATATGAATTGTGACTGATCGCGAGATCAAACTTCCGTCTGCGTGCCCACGTCGCGAGTGCCCACGCACGACTCATCAGACTTCCCGCCTTCTTTGACACGTCGCGACCTGCATGAGCCCCCACGACTTCTGGCGTGAAGCCCGCGGCGCGCGCGAGGGGAATTGTTTCCGCGAATTCTCTAGCAGTGGTCTCAATGTCATGACCCTGCGCGACGAACCTCCTTGCGAGTGCTTTGAAAAATGGAACGTGAGGAGAGTTTGCAAGATCGATCCAGAGACGCATTTTCATTTAATCTGCGTAATCCGTGGATTCACCACTGGATCTCGACGAGTCGACCGCGATCGCGCAGTGAGGTTTCCGCTGCCTCAATCATGTTCACCATCCGCAGTCCGGCAGCTCCGTCAGTTTCGGGTTGCTTGTTCGTCTCGATGCAGTCAATGAAGTGACGCGCTTCGGTTTGGAGCGCTTCCGTGTGGTCCAGTTGAGGCGCCCACATGTCCCCAAGTCGATAACTCACGAGCATTTTGTAAACGTCTTCTGGACCAGGCGACACGTTGATGCCTTTGTCGTAGACCTTCAGCTTTTCACTCGGCTCGAGATCGTCGTAGAGAATCATCTTCTCACTACCGCCGATCAGTGTGTGACGCACTTTTACGGGTGTCAGCCAATTGACGTGTACGTGTGCGATCTGCGCGCTTGGAAAAAAGAGCGTGATGTACGCGACGTTCTCAGGCTGGCCTGGAACGTGACTGATTCCGGTCGCGGAGATCGCCACCGGTTTGTGAGGTAGAACACAGTCCATGATCGAGAGATCGTGAATCGCGAGATCCCAGATCACGTTCACGTCGTGTTGAAACAGTCCGAGATTAACGCGCACGGCGTCGTAGTAATAGATCTGCCCGAGTGCGCCTGAAGTGATCAGCTCGCGAATCTTTCTTACGGCAGGCGTGTAGACGAACGTGTGGTCCACGAGCAACACGAGCTTTCGTGCGACGGCCTCGTCAACCAGTCTGCGCGCCTGATCGACTTTCGGTGCGAGCGGTTTTTCCACGAGCACGTGCTTGCCGGCCTGCAACGCTGCGAGCGCCAGATCAAAGTGCGACGACACGGGCGTGGCAATAACCACGGCATCGATCTGTGAATCGTTTATGAGTTCTGATGAATCGGTACACGTCTTCAGTCCCGCATAGAGTTTTTCTAATGACGACAGTCGCTCTGCACGCAGATCGCAGACGCGCGTCACCTGCGAACCGGGTGCACTCATGAAGTTTCGCACCAGGTTCGGTCCCCAGTATCCGTAGCCGATCACGCCAACTTTGATCATACGTTTAGATCTTCGAGCAAACGCGACAGCGCATAGAGCATCCACGCCTGTGTCCAGCGCATGTAGGGTTTGCGAACCGTATAGAAGCGTCGCTTTTGATAATAAAAGAAACCTCGACTATCGCGCAGGTTATCGATGGTCCAGTTCGCAACATTCTGGGCCAGCCTCGCTGCATCTGGATCAAGATCACGACACTCGAGGAACGTCACAATTGCACTCGCTGCCGCATGCGTATCCACCGGATAAGGGTCGTCATCGTAGTATTTCGGCCACCCCTCAGCAAGAAAGAAGTTGGATTTCCAAAAGTGATAGCCGCGTTCCAGAGCTGGTTGAAATTCCTCTTTCGCCGGCGACACGTCAAGTATGCGCTTTAGTGAAAACAAAACGTAGGCAGTATGGAAATTATCTTTCCACGACTGTTTCGGATCCATACCGTACGACCATGAGCCGTCGGGCTGTTGATTGTTGACGACGTATCGAGTTGCTCGTTCGGCAAGTTTCAAGAGTTCTGTTTCGCGAGTCAATTGCCCAACACTCGCGAGCACCTCTGCCGCCAACAAACTTGCATTAAAAATCCTTGTGTCGCTCTGCGGCGCGTAACTGAAACAAACCTCGCGCTCCGTCTCAACACTCCGCGGCAGATCTTTCAATATAAAATCACAAACACTCCTCGCCGCATTTAAGTTCTTTTCTTGTAAATCTTGAAAATCCTGTTCATCCTGTCCAACATCCCTTGAGCATCTTGCGCTCTCAATCAGCGCCCGCGCCGCAAACGCCGTCGGCACGATAGTCGGCGTATTTCTCGACGCAAAAAAGTTTCGACTCTGCCAATCAAAGTTGTATCCCCACGCCGCTCCGCTATATCCACAAATGCGCATCGCCAATAACGAGGACAAAAACTCGCGAGCGCTCGCTGCGGCTTCTTCACTCTTTACGCGTCGATAATTCGCAATCTGCGCGAGCGCAAACAACGCTATTCCTTTCGCGTTGCGCTCGGCAGGAACACGCGCGAGGCCCCGAACATCAGCCGGTGATCGCTTAACGAGTTGCGTCCATATAAATCGCGCGTTGCGGGATTGGGCCAGGGGCGTCGACTGAAAGACGCGACTGTTCAGCGCATCGAAAGGATCGTGTCCGGCGAAGTCATGCTGCCGGCACCAGGAGAAGAGTTCGTCGTAGGCAGTTTGAAAGAGAAACTGACTTGAAACTTCGTTCACCTCAGCCTTCTCTGCTTACAACCGACGTTTCGATACGGCGCGGCGTTTCAATAAAGCTTTCGTGCCAGAGCTCGAACATCAACAAGGTCCAGAGCAGCTTGCGATGATTCGCGACACCACGTTCGTGTTCGTCCTGCAAACGCGCGATGTAGTTCGCATTAAAAACTCCCGCGCGGCGAACACGTTCTGGCGATAACAGATCTCGCGCAAGCGGCCGCAACTTCTCTTTCAACCATTCGGCGACCGGAACGCCAAAGCCTTTTTTGCCGCGACGAGTCACAAACGGCGGCAGCATTTCTTCAACTGCCTTCTTCAAAATGTATTTCGTTTTGTGACCACGCAGTTTGTAATTGCACGGAAGTGACGCGGCAAATTCCGCGACTCGCGGATCGAGAAACGGCGCGCGCACCTCGAGTGACACTGCCATGCTTGCACGATCGACCTTGGTAAGGATGTCTTCCGCGAGATACAGTCTTGTGTCAACGCTCTGCATGCGTGTCACGAGATCTTCGTTGTCACACTCTTCTGCAATCTCACGCGCGTGCGCGTAGATCTCGCCATCCGTTGTCGTCAGAACTTCGTGTGTCAGCAGTTCCTGCTGCTCTTCAGGCGTGAAAGATCCAAACCAAACGTGATGTCGCGCTACGGTGTCGTACTTCGCGCCGGTGACGAATCGCATCGCTTTGTAATCAAACGAGAGATTCTTCGTCTTCACCGGTAACAGTCTTACCAGTGGTTCGATCAGTGCGGAGCGCAATACAAGCGGAACATGCTTGTAGATTTCAGCCCAACGCAGACCGGCATACGTCGGGTAACCCGCAAAGAGTTCATCACCACCATCGCCTCCAAGCGCGACCGTCACATGTTTGCGTGTGAAGCGCGACAGAAGATAAGTCGGCACTAACGACGGATCGCTAAACGGCTCGTCCATCCACGCGCCGATCTCGCTCACGAGGTTCGCCGCTAGATTCGCACTCAAACGTTCCTCGTGATGATCGGTGCCGAGAAACTTCGCCACGCCGCGCGCGTAAGCCGATTCATCGAACGACGCTTCTGCAAACGAGATCGAAAATGTTTTTACTGCTTCCGAAGAAGCAGCCACGGCCAGCGCGGCAATACTCGATGAGTCAACTCCACCTGATAGAAGAACGCCGAGCGGCACGTCAGAAACGAGTCGCATGCGCACAGCGTCAGCCATCAACTCGCGCAAGTGCTCGGCGGCTTCGTCCTCTGATGGCACGGGTTCGGCCGCCTTGTAGCTGAGTCGCCAATATCTTTCGACTCCAACGCGTCCATCTACGAGTGTGAGTTTATGAGCCGCGGGAAGTTTGTTAATTCCTTCGTAGATTGAAAGGGGCGCCGGTACGTAGTCGTAGGAGAGATACTGACGTAAAGCCTGCAGATTGAGTGCGGGTTTTACTGACGGATGCGCCAGCAAAACTTTTGGCTCCGAAGCGAAGAGCAGGGTGTTGTCGAAGACGCCCCAGTAGAGCGGTTTCTCACCGAAGCGATCACGCGCGATCAGCAATCGGCGCATGCGGCTGTCCCACAACGCAAAAGCAAACATGCCGTTGAGCTTCTGGATCATGCCGTCGCCGTACTCTTCGTACAGGTGCGGCAACACTTCCGTATCCGAAGCACTACGAAATGAATGACCACGCTTTTCAAGATCTGCGCGCAGTTCGCGATAGTTGTAGATCTCGCCGTTGAGAATTACCGCGATGCTCTTGTCTTCGTTGAAAACCGGCTGTTCGCCGGTGACCAGATCGATGATCGCGAGCCGGCGCATTCCAAGGGCTACGCCGCTCGACACGAACAGTCCTTCAGAGTCAGGTCCGCGATGAACCATCCGCTCACACATCGAGTGCAGCAACTCCTTCGCACTGTCAGGAGGAGGCGTGTGAGAATCGAGACTGGCCCAACCGGTGATTCCGCACATGAGTTATGACTCAGGATTACTAAAGCCTAGCCGCTCGCGCACTGCGTAGATCGGTTTTGATTGAGATTCGTGATACGTTCGCACCAGCATTTCCGCAAGTAGTCCCATCAACAGGAACTGAATTCCAACCGCAAACATTACGATGCACAGAACCGGCAAAGGCGTCTGCACGAAGTCAGCTCGGTGAACGAGCTTGAGAAAAACGGCATAGAGTCCGCTGAACAAGGAGATGACGAACGCAAGCATTCCAAACGAACCAAAGACGTAGATCGGTTTCGTTTGATACGAAGCCATAAACTTGATCGTCATCAGATCGAAGACAACCTTGATCGTGCGCGACAATCCGTATTTCGATTTGCCCATCGTGCGCGCGTGATGTTCGAC
>DASYPN010000425.1:0-12160 GCA_036006625.1 Pyrinomonadaceae bacterium
TATGCATTTTGAGTTAACCGAAGAGCAGCAACAGATCAAGATGAGCGTGCGCGAGTTTGCGGAATCGGAGATCGCGCCTCACGTTCTGGAGTGGGATGAGTCACAGCATTTTCCGATCGAGTTAAAACCGCAACTCGCAGAACTCGGGTTGATGGGAGTGCTTTTTCCTGAAGAGTATGGCGGCGCCGGAATGGGTTATGTCGAGTACGCGACGATCATCGAAGAGCTGTCGCGCGTCGATGGTTCAGTTGGCATCTCACTGGCCGCACACAATTCTCTTTGTTCAAATCACATCTTCAAATACGGTTCTGAAGAACAACTTCGGAAGTATCTCGAACCGTTAGCGAGCGGCAAGCACCTCGGAGCATGGGGACTCACTGAACCCAGCGCCGGATCAGATGCGTCAGGCACGAAGTCAACAGCAGTGCGAACTGACGGCGGTTGGATACTCAACGGCTCAAAGAACTTCATTACTCACGCGATTCATGCCGACACTTGCGTGGCCATGGCAGTCACCGACAAGTCGCAAAGAAGCAAAGGCATCTCCGCGTTTATCTTCGAAAAGGGAATGAAAGGTTTCTCACCTTCGAAAAAAGAGAACAAACTCGGACTGCGTGCTTCGGAAACTGCGAGCGTAGTTTTTGAAGACTGTTTTGTGCCCGACAGCCAACTGCTCGGCGAAGAGGGCCTGGGGTTTGTGAACGCGATGGAGATACTCGACGGTGGTCGTATCTCGATCGCGGCGCTTGCAGTCGGTATCGCGCAGGGCGCTTACGAGTCAGCCGTGCGCTATGCGAAAGAGCGCCAGCAGTTCGGAAAACCGATCGCGGAGTTTCAGGCAATCCAGTTCAAGCTCGCCGACATGGCAACGCAGATCGATGCCGCGAGACTATTGATGTATCGCGCCGCGTGGATGAAGGACAATGGGAAGAAGACGACGAAAGAGTCGTCGATGGCGAAGCTGTTTGCTTCGGAAGTGAGTGTTCACGTTTGCGAAGAAGCGATACAGGTGCACGGCGGATACGGTTACACGAAAGATTATCCACCCGAGAAATACTGGCGCGACTCGAAGCTGTGCACGATTGGCGAAGGAACCTCGGAGATTCAGCGCATCATCATCGCTCGTGAGGTTTTGAGATCCATTTGAAAGACATTTCACGCAATGGCGCAAAGATTGAAGAAAGCCGCAAAGGAACAACTGATTAATCTTTGCGTCTTGCTTTTCACCTTTGCGCTTTTGCGTGAAATTCTTTGACTTGCAATGCCTGCGGCAACCAACAATCTCAGCGAGCGTGTGAGCAGTGGCGAAGCTGCCGCGGTGGCGCGGGCCATCTCGAAGATTGAGGATGGCGCGAAGGATGCCGCGGCGCTGATGAAGGAGATCTATCAACGCTCACGTGGTGCGCTAGTGATCGGAATCACGGGTGCGCCTGGCGCCGGCAAATCTTCACTCGTCGATAAGCTTGCGATGTTCTACCGCCAACACGGTGAACGCGTTGGCATCGTCGCCGTCGATCCTTCGAGTCCGTTTTCCGGTGGCGCTATCCTCGGCGATCGCATCCGCATGCAGACTCTCGGTCTCGACGACGGCGTCTTTATTCGCTCGATGGCAACGCGCGGCAACCTCGGTGGGTTGGCAAGAGCCACAGTCGATGCAGTCGCAATTCTCGATGCGGCTGGTTACTCCAAGATCGTTGTTGAGACTGTCGGCGTGGGACAGGATGAAGTTGAGGTCGTCAAAGCTGCCGATGTGTCGGTGGTGGTATTAGTACCGGGCATGGGCGACGATATCCAGGCGATCAAAGCCGGAATCATGGAGATCGGCGACATCTTCGTTATCAACAAGGCTGACAAAGAAGGCGTTTATGCGACTGAAAAGGAGCTTGAGTCGTTGCTGTCGCTGGCGTCGCGGAACGATGGCTGGGACCCGCCCATCGTCAAGACTGTTGCCACGGAAAACCACGGTGTAGCCGAACTCGCCCAGGCTATCGAGAGTTTTTGTCGCGCTCAGCTCGGACCGCAAGTGACTAGCGAGCGGCGTCGAGCTATCGCTCGCTGGCGAATTGTTGAGTTATTGCGCGAAAGTCTCCTTTCCCGCGTTTTGGCATCAGAGGCGTCGGTTGCTATGCTTGACCGGCTGGCTGACGAAGTTGCAACCCGCCAGCGAGACCCTTATTCTGCGGTTGAGGAGATTATTCAGACTGCTGAAAGTTGATCACATCGGAATTGCCACGAAGAGCATCGAAGAGGGTTTGGCGGTATGGCGCGATGCACTCGGCCTGGAAGTTGACTCCACCGAGGAAGTTACCGAACAAGGCGTTAGGGTTTGCATGCTGGCCGTTGGCGACACTCACGTCGAGCTACTCGAACCACTGAGTGACGAAACGGCGGTCGGGAAGTTTCTCGCTAAACGCGGACCGGGAATGCACCATATTGCAATTGAGGTCGCGGACATCAACGCCTCGCTTGCGGAACTAAAAAACAAAGGGGCACGCCTCATCGACGAAACTCCGCGCGTGGGCGCGGGTGGGTGTTTGGTGGCTTTTGTTCATCCCGCATCGGTTAATGGAGTGCTGCTCGAGCTCGTGCAGCATCAATCGTAGGAAAGGAAAGTATTTTGAATTCCACAAGAAAAGCTCTTATTGCCGGCGCTGTCGCCATAATTTTTGCGCTGGGTCTGATTTTCTGGCAGGTTAAAGCACGCAAAAGTGGCCCCGTCGAATTGACCACAGAAGACATGGCACTGCTTGCCGAAGATCAGCCTCCACAAGTGCGTGCTCGTTTGGCGGTTGATGAGAATGCGCGAAAAGAATTCGCCAAGCAGGTTCGACAGCTTTTGGCTGTTGCGGAAGAGGCAGAATCACACGGCGTCGCTAACGCTCCTGACATGAAGCGCCAGCTCGAGTTTCAGAAAGCCAGCGTCATTGCTCAGTATTATTTTCAGAACCAGGGAGACAATGCCGGTACTGACATTACCGACGCCCAGGTCGACGAATTTTTCAAACAACCAGTTAATCAACATAAATTTGATCAGATCCTTGCCGACGCAAAGGCCAAAGATCCGAGTTTTGCTTCGCAGGAACTTGCACCCGAGCAGATGAACATGCTGAAGCAACGACTCGGACGGATCTATCTCGCGGAGAAGAAGGCGATTGACCAGGGTATGGACAAGAAGCCTCAAGTCCGGCTGCAGATGTTGTTGCAGCATGCACGTGCGGTGGCGCAGAAGTATGCCACCGATAAGTTGCAGGACAAGATGAAGGCAACCGACGAGGAAATTACCGCGTACCTCGCGAAGCATCCCGAACTCGACACAGACACGAAGAATCGCGCCAAGGCCGAGGAGGTTTTAAAGCGCGCTCGTGCTGGTGAAGACTTCACGAAGCTCGCACAGGAATTTTCAAGTGACCCCAGCAAGGACAAAGGCGGCGATCTCGGTTGGTTTGGACATGGCCAGATGGTTCCTGAGTTTGAGCAGGCCGCGTTTGCTTTGAAGCCCGGGGAGATCAGCAATGTGGTCCAGAGCAAGTTCGGTTTCCACATCATCAAACTCGAAGAGCGAAAGACAGAAACAGGTAAAGACGGCAAGACGGAAGAGAAGGTTCACGCGCGTCACATTTTGATTAGCGATCCGAACAGCAATCCATTTGGACCGCCGCAAAGCCCGAAGGATCGAGCCAGGGCCGAGGTCGAAAAGGAGAAAGCCGAGAAGGTGCTCGACGACATTGTCGCCGCGCACCCGCAAGTAAAGGTTCCTGACGACTATAAGGTGAAGCCACCCGAGCAGCAGCCCGCGCAGCAATTGCCCCCGGGATTTGGTGGACCACCCGAGCAGGAAGAGGGGCCGGCTCCGTCGCCTGCAAAGCCAAACGCCAAGACCCCGGCGAAGCCGAAGCAGAAGTAGTTCGAGATAGGTCTTATAGGACGGAGAGGTCCTATAAGACCTATTCGTGCGATTGCAATGCAGTTAGGCGATTATCGCGTCGAGATCATTCAGGACACCGAATTCCATCTTGATGGTGGGGCAATGTTCGGAGTGGTCCCGCGTAAGCTCTGGGCGCGCGAGTGTCCACCCGACGATGAAAACCGCATTCGCATGAACATGAATTGCGTTTTCGTCGATACAGGCTCGGAAAAGATCCTGATTGAAACCGGAATTGGCGATAAGTGGTCCGTGAAGCAACAGTCGATGTACGGCATCGAGCGCGTGAGACCACTGACCGAGACACTAAAGACGCAGGCCGGCGTTTCTGCTGATGAGATCACAATCGTAGTGAATACTCATCTACACTTCGATCATGCCGGCGGCAATACCAGTCTGAACGCTGAAGGTAATCCGGTCGCGACTTTCCTAAACGCGCGTTATTTCGTCTCCAGCGCGGAGTTGGATCACGCAGATCGTCCGACTGAACGCGATCGCGCGAGTTATTTACCCGAGAATTGGCGACCGCTCGTCGAGTCGGGTCAACTCGAAGCAAAAGACAGCGACTACGAAGTTGTGCCGGGTTTGAAAATGGAGACGATCGCGGGTCACAACCGGTCGATGCAGTGCTGGCGTCTCGAGCGAGATGGGAACACGATGTTTGGTTTCGCAGATCTGATTCCGATGCGCGCGCACGTTCGTCTGCCGTGGATCATGGGTTACGACCTGTATCCCGTCGAGACCCTCGAAGCGAAGAAAAGACTTCTGCCGCAGGCGGCGCGTGAAAACTGGATCTGCATGTTCTACCACGATCCTGATGAACCGCTCTGCCGGTTACAGCAGGGAGAAAAGGAGTTCAGTCCCGTTCCGTATCGCGGCGAGGACTAAGAGCTTTCATGAGTACAGCAGGCGTTCGTCTCGGGATTATTGGTGGCAGCGGTCTCTACCAGATGCCCGAGTTGACGGCGATTGAAGAAGTTAAAGTTGACACTCCGTTTGGACCACCATCCGACGCATTCATCGTCGGGACGCTCGAAGGTGAACGCGTTGCGTTTTTGCCGCGTCATGGGCGTGGTCATCGTTTGACTCCGACTGAAGTTCCATTCCGCGCGAACATCTACGCGATGAAGCTGCTTGGCGTCGAGAGTATTCTTTCGGCGTCTGCGGTTGGTTCTTTGCAGGAGCAGTATGCGCCACTCGATATGGTGATTCCCGATCAGTTTTTTGATCGGACGCGCGGGCGCGTGAGGGAATCGACTTTCTTCGGCGAAGGGATCGTGGCGCACATTTCTTTTGCGCATCCGGTTTGCGGACGGGTTGGCGATGTGTTGGAGAAGTCGTGTCGCGTTGCGGATGTGAAGGCGCATCGTGGTGGCACGTACCTGTGTATGGAAGGACCAGCGTTCTCGACGCTTGCGGAGTCGAATGTCTATCGCTCCTGGGGGATGGACATCATCGGGATGACGAACCTTCAGGAAGCGAAGCTCGCGCGCGAGGCGGAGATTTGTTACGCGACGCTCGCTCTCGTTACTGATTACGATTGCTGGCATCCGGGTCACGATGCCGTGAGTATTGAGACAGTAGTTGAGTATCTGAACAAGAACGTGCGTAATGCGCAACTAATTCTGCGTGAGGCGACCAGGTTGATGAAGGATAGCGAGCGGAGTTGTAAATGCGGTTCGGCTTTGCAACACGCAATCTTTACGGCGCCAAATCTTTGGCCTGAGGCGACAACAAGAAAGCTCGAAGCGATCATCAAAAAGTATCAAGCGTAGAAGGCAAATGGGAATTTCACGCAAAGGCACTAAGATCAACGAAGCCGCAGAGAAGCATCTTATCTCTTTGCGTCCTCTTTGCGTCTTTGCGTGAAACCATTCTCAATTGAGGTTAGTTTATGAGAAATAGATTTCTGTTGTTATTCGTTCTGCTTTTCATGTTTGCGGTTGCTCCGGCAGCGTTCGGGCAGAGCCCCAGGCCACAGGATCCGGCAACAATGCGCGACCCGGACCTGGAACGTGACTCATTACACAATCTCGAAGTCGCGAGAAACTATTTCAAACTGAAGAAAGCTTACGTCGCGTCGCTCAAACGTTGTGAAGAGATCATCGCCGGCAACCCGAACTTCGCCAAGATTGAAGAAGTTTTACTGATGGCGGGTCAAAGCAGTCTCTGGCTTTCGCAGAACAAAGGCAAACAGAAACCGGAGCAGTATGTAAGTTTTGACGGCGGCGAGAAAAAGACTCTCACGTCGCAGCAATTTCGCGAGATGGGCGTTGATTACCTGAACAAGTTGATCAAGGACTATCCAGAGGGTTCATTCGCAAAAGAGGCGCGGGAAGAATTGCGTCTGCTCGAGGCGCCAAAACAGCAATAACACAAAGCTCGAAGATCAAACTCAAAGAACAAAACACACATGTCCCTTTTAGTTGTCGGATCGGTTGCTTATGACGAGGTCGAAACTCCATTTGGTAAATGCGACAAGATGCTTGGCGGCTCAGCCTCGCACTTCTCGATCTCAGCCAGCTTTTTTACCAAAGTTGGTATCGTTGCTGTCGTAGGCGGCGACTTTACAGAGCAGGAAGTTTTTGAGAGTCGCGGAATCAACACGCGCGACGTCGAAAGAATAGCGGACGGCAAGACGTTTCGCTGGGGCGGTCGTTACGAATACGATCTCAACGTCGCTGAGACGATGTACACGGACTTGAACGTCTTCGCTGATTTTCAGCCGAAAGTTTCTGAAGAATCGAAACGTTCACGACTGCTGTTTCTCGGAAATATACAGCCAGATTTGCAGCGCGGTGTTCGTGAGCAGATGCCCGACGCGGAGTTGGTCGCCCTCGATACGATGAATCTGTGGATCGAGCACACGCGCGATTCCCTCGTTCGCACGATCGAAGGCGTCGACGTCGTCATTATCAACGATGCTGAAGCGCGCCAGCTTACAAACATTCCGAATCTCATCAAGGCTGCGCGTGAGATTTTGACATGGGGACCGCGCGCGTTGATTATCAAGCGCGGCGAGTATGGCGCGGCGCTGTTTACGTCTGACACCTATTTCGCGGTCCCGGCGTACCCGCTGGAGTCAGTGTTTGATCCGACGGGCGCCGGCGACACGTTTGCGGGCGGCTTCATGGGTTACCTCGCGAGTCAGGAAAAACTCGATGAGAGTGCGATGCGACGCGCGATGATTTTTGGATCGGTGATGGCTTCGTTTAATGTGGAGGAGTTTGGCACGGAGCGAGTCAAGCGTCTCACACACGCGGAGATCAACGATCGTTTTCGAGCATTCAAACGGATGACTCACTTTGAAGAGATTCCGTTTGAGGTTAAATAACAAGGAGATCAAATGTTCTGTCCTGTCTGCGAGGCCGAATACGAACCGGGCATCACTCAATGCCCTGATGACGAGACCCCTCTCGTTGAGAGACTGACTCCCGACAACACTTTTCGCGACGGCAGCGAGGCGAACTTCGTACCGCTGCATAAGCTGGGTTCGCCGGCGGAAGCCGAAATGGTCAACGATATTCTCACGCAAAACGGAATTCGTTCAGTGGTGCAATCGGGCGGTAATGATGCCTTTTCGCCGCTGTTTTCCGCGACCGCTGACGGAGCGATGATTCTGGTAGACGAACGCGACGCGGAGCGCGCGGGCGAGATTTACAGGGCTTTCTTTGGCGGCGATACCACTCCGCTCACAGGTGCGACGTTTGAAGAAGAAGCCGAGACCGAGGAAGAGTAGTTTGTGATGTCAGATGCAGTTTCGGATGCAATTATCGTCTTCATGACTGCGAGCAACGGTGAAGAAGCTGCGCGTCTCGCGGACATGCTGGTTGGTGCACACCTCGCTGCGTGCGTTCAGATCTTGCCGGAGATGGAATCAGTTTATCGCTGGCAGGGAACGATCGAGCGGGCCGCGGAAATCTTACTACTAGCCAAGACTACCAGATCGAAGTTTGAAGAGCTCGAAAGGGAAGTCCGCGCCCTGCACAGTTACGACACGCCTGAAATCATCGCGGTTCCAGTTGTGGCCGGGTCTGCGCGGTACCTGGAGTGGTTGAGCCAGAAATAAACGCGGCTAGACTCTGATTTCGTCGGAGATGGCGTTATCCAGTTCGGCGATCGCAGTCTGACTCCGCGTTACGATCTCGACGATCTCAGCAGGCGAGTCAGTCACGTGAAACAGGTCCAGGTCGTGTTCGTTGATCTTCCCGCCGCGTAAGACCTCTGCCCGCAGCCAATCCAGCATTCCAGTCCAGTATTCACGTCCAAATAAGACGATCGGGAAGTTACGTATCTTCTTCGTTTGCATCAGTGTGAGCGCTTCAAACAATTCGTCGAAGGTGCCGAACCCGCCGGGAAAGATTATGAATGCAAGACTGTACTTAACAAACATCATCTTGCGAACGAAGAAGTATTTGAAGGTAAGGCTCAGCGTCTGGTAAGCATTTGGTCTTTGCTCGAAAGGTAATTCGATGTTGCAGCCGATTGACAAACCGCCGGCTTCAAAGGCGCCGCGATTGGCGGCTTCCATGATGCCTGGTCCACCACCCGTGATGACGGCAAAACCCTGGGCGGCAAACAGTGCCCCGGTTTCCTGAGCGGCTTTGTACTCGGGACTGTCCGGTGTAGTTCGAGCCGAACCGAAGATCGCGATGCCGCGACTCAGAGTCGCGAGTTCATCAAAGCCCTCGACAAACTCACCCATGATTCGGAACACGCGCCACGGATCAGTGTGTGTAAACTCATCAGCCCGCGGGCTCTCGAGCAGTTGCTCGTCCTGCGTGGCCCCTATTGGTTTCGTTCCCGGCTGTTCCTTCTTTTCCATGCTTATCCGCGATTATCTGGCTTTAAAATCCGTCTAATCAGATGCCCATGATGCTGTAGCCGCAATCGACGTAGATTACTTCGCCGGTAATGCCTGAAGACATCGGGCTACAAAGGAAGACTGCGGTGTTTCCGACTTCGCGAGGGTCAACATTGCGACCGAGTGGCGCTCGTTCCGCGTGGTGTTTCAACATCGTGCTGAAATCGGAGACGCCACGCGCGGAGAGAGTTTGAATCGGACCAGCACTGATCGCGTTGATGCGGATGTTTCGTGGTCCAAGATCTTTTGCGAGATAGCGAGTGCTTGCTTCGAGTGCAGCTTTCGCCACGCCCATCACGTTGTAGCCGGCGACGACCTTTTCCGCGCCGTAGTACGACATCGTAACGATACTGCCGCCTTCCGTCATTAACGGTGCAGCAGCGCGAGCGAGTTGCGGCAAAGAATAGGCGCTGATCTCGAGAGCGGTGAGAAACGCTTCACGGGTAGTGTTCAGATACGCGCCGCCGAGCGCCTCGCGTGGAGCGAAGGCGATGCTGTGAATCAGGAAATCAAGGCGTCCGAACTTTTCGCCAACTTGCCGAAAGGTTTCATCGACTTCTTCCTGTTTCGCGACGTCGCACGAAAGCAGGAGGGAGCCGGGCATAGCTTCGTTGGTGAGGCTCTCGACATTTTCCTTGAGGCGATCGCCCTGGTAAGTGAAAGCGAGGTTTGCGCCCGCCTCGTGAAGTGCCTGAGCAGTGGCCCAGGCGATGGAGCGCTTATTGGCGACTCCAAAGATGATCCCATTTTTGTCTTTGAGCATCAGGTTTGTCTTATCCACAGATTACGCAGATTAATCTGTGCAATCTGTGGATGGTTCTCTTTGTTAAGCTGCAGCGCTTTCGGGCGCATTTATCAGAGCTTTGTACTCGCCACTCTCAACCCATTGCAGAATCTCTGAAACACGCCACACCGGAAACGGATGACTCAAGCCTGAAGTGATCACGTCGGCCCAGAAACGATCGAGCGCTTTCTCGTCGTAGTTCTTCTGGAAGTCGCGTGCCTGGGCGAGAAATTGATCGTAGTCAACCCGCGAAGCAAAAGTGCCACCGGCTAACTTCATCATCGTGCGACCAATGACGTTTGCATCCTGCGTGACCAGGAGGGCAGCGCGATCGCATGAAAGTTCTGCACGCCTGGCCCATGCGAGCAATGCCGCGCGCATAGTCATCGTGAGTACTTCCTTGACGATGGCAACGAGTGGCGACGCTGCCACCGCGGCTGTAGCGAGAAACTCGATCAGGCGAGCGGCTGTCAGGTAAAGCACGTGCTCGGCGTGAATGTGACCAACCTCGTGTGCGACGACTGCCAGCACCTCATCGTCGCTCAAGCGTTCGATCAGTTGTGAATAGAGCACGATAACCGGCCGTTCCACACCACCGGTGAAGGCATTGACAATCGGATTCTGTTGCACAAAGAGGTCAGGCATGTCGACGCCGAGAGTCGTGCACGCGATCTGGAGTTTGGCGTAGAGATCCGGGCACTGCGTCGGTGTGACTTTCACCGCGCTGGCGGTGAAGATGACGCGAATGGCGGACTCACCCGTAAGCGCAAGCAGCTTTTTCAAGGCCGTATCGATTCCCGGAATGGCTTTTAGCGCGGCGAGGGCCCGTCGATCGGCTGGGTGAATGTATTGATCCTTGTGTAACCTCGCAAATTTTTTGTGCGGCGCGTCTGAAAGCGGCAAGCGGCAGCGACCGCAGCGTGCATCTCCGTTGTCAGGCCGGATTTGATTTCGTTGACCGCAGTAGCGGCAGCGGATTGAGGGGAGGTTATTAATCAGGTCTTGATTGTCAGCCATAATTTACGCTCACTTCTCGGCAAAATGTGCCACGGATTATACGGAATTAGTGCTTAAAATGTCGCACGCCCGTGAATACCATCGCGAGCCCATGCTCGTTGGCGGCGGCGATTACCTCCTCGTCGCGAACCGAGCCGCCGGGTTGGATCACGGCCGTGATGCCATGACGTGCAGCTTCGTCGATGCCGTCGCGAAACGGAAAGAACGCATCGGAAGCCAGCACCGAACCGGTTACAGGCAACTGCGCTCGCATCGCGCCAATCTTCACCGAATCCACCCGCGACATCTGTCCTGCGCCCACTCCAACCGTTTGTCCGTCTCGCGCGTAAACAATCGCGTTTGACTTGGTGTGCTTGCAAACAATCCACGCGAAGAAAAGTGCGCGGAGCTCTTCGTCTGTTGGTTGGCGTGCGGACACGACTTTGATTGCCATTGGGTCGAGCTTATGGTCGTCTGCGGTTTGGACCAGCATACCGCCGCTGATTTGCCGGAACTCGAGTTTCTGTCCATCTCGCTGTTCCTTCATACGAAGAACCCTCAAGTTTTTCTTGGATCGTAAGACCTCGAGCGCGGCTGCGTCATATTCGGGGGCAATTACCACTTCAGTGAATATCTTGACTACTTCCTGCGCAGCCTCTGCATCGACACTGCGATTGAACGCCACGATTCCACCGAAGGCCGAAACGGGATCGGTCGCCAATGCCTTTGTGTAAGCTTTCGCAGCCGTCTCTCCAATGCCGACTCCCGCTGGGTTTGTATGCTTGATGATGGCACAAGCAGTGTCGTCGAAATCAGAAACGAGACTCCACGCTGCATCTGCATCAACGTAGTTGTTGAACGACATCTCTTTGCCGGCTAGCACTTCGGCATTGGCTACGCCACCGCTCTGTGACATCCGGTAGAGCGCTGCCTTCTGGTGTGGATTCTCGCCGTACCTGAGATCGGCAAGCTTATCGATGGACCATGAGGACTGGTCGGGTAGTTGTCCTCTGAACTCTTCAACCGAAAACACATCTGCAATGTCAGCCGGTATTTGATCCCGTCCACCGACACCACCGCCCGCGAAGGTCCCGATGCCACCGCCGCCACCGAAAGCTTTTGGTTTTCCCGGATCGGAAAGATAAGAACTAATCATCAGGTCGTACATCGCGGTTTGCTTGAACGCCTCGCGTGCCAGACGTTTTCTGGTTGCGAGTGACAGAGCGCCGTCGCGACTCTTCATCTTATAAATAATGTTTTCATAACTCGATGGCGCCACGACAACTGCAACATCGTGTGCGTTCTTTGCTGCCGAACGAATCATCGCTGGACCACCGATGTCGATCTGTTCAATCGCTTCTGAGATCGTGACGCCTTCGCGCATGATGGTTTGCACAAACGGATAGAGGTTCACAACGAGGAGGTCGATCGGCTCGATTCCATGTTGCTGCATGGCGGCGACGTGCTCCGGATTGTCGCGAATCCCTAGCAGTCCGCCGTGTACACGCGGATGAAGTGTCTTCACGCGTCCGTCCATCATTTCCGGAAAGCCCGTGATGTCCGATATGTCGCGCACTGTGATGCCTGCGTCGCG
>DASYPN010000426.1:0-8971 GCA_036006625.1 Pyrinomonadaceae bacterium
TAAGGAGAGACGAGAGTGCCGGCAAAAGAATTGAAGTTTAGAGAAGAAGCGCGCAACGCGATGCTTCAGGGTGTGGACGTGCTTGCGAATGCAGTGCGCGTAACGTTGGGACCAAAGGGCCGCAACGTGGTTCTGGGAAAGAAGTTTGGTTCCCCCGTGATCACCAAAGACGGCGTCACCGTAGCCAAAGAGATCGAGCTCAAGAACAAGTATGAAAACATGGGCGCGCAGATGGTTCGCGAAGTCGCTGTCAAAACCAACGACAAAGCCGGCGACGGCACCACCACGGCAACTGTGTTGGCCCAGGCCATATTTCGCGAGGGTGTGAAGAACGTTGCCGCCGGCGCGAATCCGATGTCGCTGCAACGCGGGATTCAGATCGCGACCGATAAAGTCGTCGCCGAGCTCGAACGCATGTCTAAGAAGATCAAGAGCAAGGAAGAGCTGACCAACGTCGCTACTGTTTCTGCGAATAACGATCGCGCAATCGGTCAACTCATTTCTGAAGCAATGGATCGTGTTGGTCAGGACGGCGTCGTCACGGTTGAAGAATCAAAGACGCTGCAAACCGAGCTCGACATCGTCGAAGGAATGCAATTCGATCGCGGTTATTCATCGCCATACTTCATGACGAATGCGGATCGCATGGAAGCCATTCTCGATGAGCCCTACATCCTGCTTTACGAGAAAAAGATTTCCGCCATGCGCGACCTGCTGCCGTTGCTGGAACAAACTGCAGGAGCCGGACGCGCGCTACTCATCATTGCTGAAGATATCGAGGGTGATGCGCTTGCAACTCTGGTCGTCAATCGCTTGCGTGGAACGATCAAAGTCTGCGCAGTGAAAGCGCCTGCGTTTGGCGATCGGCGTAAAGCGATTCTCGAGGACCTCGCGATCCTGACGGGCGGAAAAGTTATCTCCGAAGATCTCGGCATCAAGTTGGATAGCCTCACGCTCGCAGATCTGGGAACGGCAAAACGTGTGATTGTCGATAAAGAACACACGACGATTGTCGAAGGTGGCGGCGACAGCAAAGCCATTCAAGGTCGAGTCGCCACAATACGCAGACAGATAGAAGAGACGACCTCGGATTACGACAAAGAAAAACTCCAGGAGCGACTCGCTAAACTAGCGGGTGGTGTGGCGGTCGTGAGAGTCGGCGCGGTGACGGAAACGGCAATGAAAGAAGTGAAGATGCGCGTCGAAGATGCATTGAATGCGACCAGAGCTGCGGCGCAGGAGGGAATCGTCGTAGGCGGTGGTGTCGCACTTCTGAGAGCAGCGAAGGTTCTCGATAATCACGACGCTGAGGATCCTGACGTTCGCACCGGCATAAATATCGTTCGCCGTGCGTTGCAGGAACCGATCCGTCGCATTGCTGAGAACGCTGGAACTGAAGGCGCGGTCGTCGTAGGTGAAGTAGAAAAGTTAAAAGGTAACAAGGGCTATAACGCGGTCACCGGCGATTATGAAGATCTCGCCGCAGCCGGAATCATCGATCCAACCAAGGTTGTGCGCACAGCGTTACAAAACGCCGCGTCCATCTCCGGACTGTTACTAACCACTGACGCGGCTGTCACCGAGTTGCCTGAACCGAAGAAGAAGTCGGGTCCACCGATGGGAGGCGGTGACGACTACGATTATTAATCGCAAAAAGGCACAAAAAGCACGAAGTGTGCTAATTGTGTACTCCTTTGCGGCAAGAAAATTGCAGGAGACGCCGTGCCAGGGATAGTTATTGCATTGAAACGCAACGGCGCTTATGCTGACAACATCCAAGTGCAGCAACTTGGATCGTGCGAGTTGTTTGAAAGTTGAGAGAATCGTGGCGCTGAAATGTTAGTCAAATCAGGCGCAACGTTCGTAAATGAAATATGGCTGATCTAGGTGTATACAAAGACAAATTTGGCGATAGCGGCCAGCGCATTCTTGAACATGCGTTGGATGAGTCGCGTCGCCGCGACCAAAACTTCGTATCCGTGGAGCACATTCTGCAGGCTTTGACGGTTGAAGAGCCTGACATGTTCAACTCTGCGATGCGGGAGTTATCACTTGATCCTGTAGTGGTCAAGATGGCGATTGAAAAACGCCTCAGCAATAGCCGGCAGCAGCATGTCGGAAAAGGATTTCGCATCGGGCCTGACACGACTGACTTGTTCAAACGGGCCATGGAGCGAGCCAGAACACAGGGTCGTAAAACAATTGAAGCAACTGACATTTTTGAAGCACTAAGCAGTGGTGAAGGTTTATTCGTTGACGTTTTAAGAACCATGGGTGCAAGCCCTGAAGCAATCCAGGAAAATGTGCGCGCGCAGGTAGTCAAGCGAGAACTGGAAGAAGAACAGAATCGGAAGAAGTTTGAGCTTCCGCCTTACCTGAAACATTTCGGCGTTTCACTCAACAGGCTTGCTCGCGCAGACAAGATTCCGCCTACCATCGGACGAGAAAAAGAGATCCAACAGATCATCGAGATCCTTTGCCATCGTGAACGAGCCAATTCACCGATGCTCGTTGGCGAACCTGGTGTTGGTAAAACCGCGGTTATCGAAGGTCTCGCGCGCTTGATCGAACTGGAGCCTGAAAAGGTTCCGTCACGTTTGCGTGGGTCACACATCGTGCAACTGCAAATGGGCGGCATCGTTGCGGGAACAATGCTGCGCGGAATGTTTGAAGAACGAATCAAGGGAATCATCGACGAAGTTAAAGAACGCGACAACCTGATTCTCTTCATCGACGAAGCACACACAATCATCGGCGCCGGTGCGGCTCTCGGCACGTCGTCTGACGCGGCCAATATGTTTAAGTCGGCGCTCGCGCGTGGTGAGATGCGCATCATCGGAGCGACTACCCTTTCGGAATACAAAGAGTACATCGCCGACGATGAAGCGCTCGCACGTCGTTTCCGTCTCGTGAAAGTCGTCGAGCCGTCAATTACTGAGACGCGAGAGATTTTGCTCGGTCTTCGTCCACGACTCGAGAAGAACTATTCCGTCAAAATCTCTGACGCGGCCATCAACACTGCCCTGGAGATGGCTCCGAAGTACATTCGCAATCTTCATCTGCCTGACAAAGCCATCGGCTGGCTCGACACAGCAGCAGTGAAGGTTGAGATCAACGAGCCGCAGAAGATGGTGGTCCAGCCGGAACACATCATCGAGGTGATCTCGCAGGAATCGCGTATTCCACGCGACATGATCTTCCGCGACACGACTGATCGATTCGCGATGACGGAAGCAATGTTGGGCCATCGTGTTATCGGTCAGAAGGCCGCGATTCAGGCTGTTGCGCAACGTCTGCGGCTGAACAAAGGGCCGTTGAAGGAGTCGCACTACAAGCCTGACGGCGTGCTGCTGTTTCTTGGTCCGACCGGCGTCGGTAAAACTGAACTTGCGAAAGCTGTTGCCGAATTCATGTTTGGTGACGAAGAGAAGATGGTTCGCATCGACATGTCGGAGTACAGCGACGGCACGGTCAGTATCGAAAAGCTGATCGGTATGCCGCGCGGCATCGTCGGTTCGGAAAGAGGTGGCATTCTTACCGAGCAACTGCGTGAGAATCCGTATACGGTGTTGCTGCTCGACGAGGTCGAGAAGGCTTCGCCTTACCTGATGAATCTCTTCCTGCAGGCTTTCGATGAGGGTTGGTTAACGGATGGACGCGGCAAGAAGGTTTATCTCTCGGACGCGATCATCATCATGACTTCGAATCTCGGTTCGGAGAACTTCAAGAAGTTTGAGAAGCCGCTGGGTTTTGGTACCAAGACTGCTTCTGACTTCCGTGCCGTGAAGAATGAAGTGATGAAGGCTTCGGAGCAACGGTTCTCACCGGAGTTTCGCAACCGCATCGATGAGATCGTCGTGTTCTCGCCGTTGACGATGGATGAGGTTCGCCAGATTGCGAAGCTCTATCTCGAAAAACTTCGACGGCAGATGGAGCGACAGGGTAAGTCGGTTGAGGTTACTGAAGCAGCGGTCAATCGCCTGACTGAGGCCGGTTACAATACGGCTTACGGCGCACGCTTCCTGAAGCGACACATCGATGAGAAGGTGAAGCTGCCGATCACCGGTTTGTGGAAGACGGCATCGAGCTTTAAGGTCGATGTTGAAGACGGGGAAGTCACAGTAAAACCCACTGACGGCTATAAACCCGAGTTCAATTAAAGACATGATTGACAGGATTCTGCAGGATGAACATGATTTCATCCTGTAAATCCTGAAAATCTTCTAAATCCTGTTCAATGATCCTCCTGTTAATAATATCTCTGTTTTTTGCGCAGACCCCTGCCTCTTC
Organism: Pyrinomonadaceae bacterium; assembly: GCA_036006625.1. Lineage (GTDB taxonomy): Bacteria > Acidobacteriota > Blastocatellia > Pyrinomonadales > Pyrinomonadaceae > PSRF01. The sequence continues at coordinate 4,291 of DASYPN010000426.1, forward strand.
TCCGGCTTCAGTTGACGAGAAATCACAACAGATAATCGACCACGCGATTGAAGCGGTAGGCGGTCAGAAATATCTGGGCCTCCAGACCGTCACCGGTAAAGGTTTTTACACGACCTTCAAGGATGGCATCTCACAGCTTCCCGCGCGCTTTCTCGATTACATCTCCTATCCCGACAGCGAGCGGACAGAATTTACCGGCGCAGGGATCAAAACGATTCAAACGAACTCCGGCGATACCGGTTGGATGTTCGATGGCGCCGTAAAGAAGATCTCCGATCAAACACCAGCACAGGTTGACGAGTTCAAACGCACACTACGCACCGGCCTCGAATACCTACTGAAGGGTTACTGGAAAAAAGAGGGCGGAAAAATCACCTACGTTGGCCGCCGCGAAGCCGGACTCGCAAAGCGCAACGAAACGATTCGACTAACTTATCCGGACGGCTTTTGGATCGAGTATGAGTTTGGCGCGAAGGATTACTTGCCGGCAAAGATTATCTACAAGCGACAGCGAAAAGATCCTGATTCGGGAGACATGGTCGAAGTGACCGAAGAAGATCAGCTCTTGAAGTTCATCACGATCGATGGCGTGACGGCACCGTGGGTCATCGATCACTTTATCAACGGCAAGCAAACTTCGCGGATCAACTACGAGTCAGTGCAATACAATCAGAGGTTCCCAGAAAACCTCTTCGCCAAACCGGCCGACGTCAAGGCGATTAAATAGCCAGTCCACCATCAACCTGAATAACTTGTCCCGTTATGTAACGGGCATCGTCGGATAACAGGAACGCCGCGATCCGCGCTACCTCACCGGGCTCCGCAAAGCGACCAAGCGGGATCTGTTCGCGAATCTTTTCCTGATAGCTCTCGTCCAACTTGCCGGCCATGTCGGTTGCGACCATCCCGAGCGCGAGCGCGTTGACCGTGACCTTGCGACTCGCAACCTCTTTGGCTAACGCTTTTGTCAGACCGACCATTCCCGCCTTCGATGCTGAGTAGTTTGACTGTCCCGGCATTCCGACTTCGCCGCTGATCGAAGAAATATTGAGGATCGAACCGCCGCCATCCTGCCGCAACATTGTTCGCAAGGCTGCCTTGGCAAAGTTCCAGGCGCCTTTGAGATTTGTGTTGAGCACCTGATCCCAGTCGTCTTCTTTCATGCGCAGAATGAGATTGTCGCGCGTGACGCCGGCGTTATTGACGAGAAAATCGATACGGCCGAATGCGTCCTTCACCTGCTGGACCATTGCGGCCGCGGCTTCTGTGTTAGCAACATCGCATTGCACTGCCAAACTGCGAACTCCCAGTGCCTCGAGCTCCGTTTTCAAACTCTCCGCCGCCTCTGCGCTCTTTGCGTAGTTGAAAGCAACGTCAGCTCCACGTCGTGCAAGTTCTAATGAGATCGCCCGCCCGATACCACGTGTTCCACCCGTAACGATTGCCGCACGACCGGCAAATTGTTTTTGATCCGACATGAGAAGTCTAATAACACATCTTCCCCTTCAAACGCATCCACAGATTGGAATTCAGCGAACGAAAACCGACGATGCGAAGCGGCGTAACCTTCGAATGTATAAGCCTCAGTGTCATATAGATTCTCGATGTCTACTGTAGGGGCGGCCCTCCGTGGCCGCCCTCGGTTGGAATAGTGTTCGCCAAATCCGAGCCTGTCGATTCTGAATCCGCGCCCAACCAAGGGCGGCCACGGAGGGCCGCCCCTACAGTACGTCCCGCGGCGTCACAGGGACTTTAGGTACTCAACCAGGTCCGACTTCTGCTGATCCGTCAAATTCGTGCCGAGGAAACTGTTGTAGTGATCGACCACCTCGCGCAGAGTGCTGAAACGCCCATCGTGATAAAACCCACCCTTCTGGTGCGTCCAGAGCCCCTTCAAGGGAGCGGTTCGATAACGTTCGTCAGGCGACCTCTTCGCCTGAAAATCGTCGATCCCGATCTCCGCAGGGGTATGCATATTCCAACCGGGCTCGGTATAAATCGGCGGTACGTGACACGTCGCGCACTTCGCCTGGTCTTTGAACACAACCGCACCTCGCACCGCAGCCGCAGGATCGAAGCTGCCCGCTGGCGCAGCAGGCGCCGGAATCGCGAGTTGATAAAACTGAAGCGCCGGAAGCTTCGCGGTGATCAGATCCGGATTACTACGCACGTTGCCAAAACCGGCACGCGCCGCGATCGGAAACTTGACCGGATCATTCAGGCGCGGATCGTAAAACGTTCCCTGCCCGTGCATCTCGAGGTTTGCGACGAACGCATTCCAGTGTGTTACTGATCCCCAGCCCGTCCACGTATGAAGATTCACGCCGGCAAGCCCGAATGCCGGAGGAATGAGCGTCGACGCCGACTTGCCATCGGGTCTGAACGCCTTGCCATCAAGAAACAGCTCCGCATCGAATCTACCCGGTCCCCAACTCTGCAGGACAGTTCGCACTGTCGCTTCATCGACGCCGAGCAGTTGTGCAACCGGTTGAAGGTTCGGACTCAACGCCGCGATCGCGCCCACGTTGAGATCGCGATTGGCCCAACCATCAAGTCGCTGACCGATGCCGGGCGCAAACGAATCGTCCACCGTCGAATGACAAAACGCGCAAGTGATGCCGACAGATTTAAGACTGCCATCACCGTTGAAGGTCCCTTTTACACCAACGACCGCATTGAGCTTGAGTAGCGCAAGCGTTGTGGCCGGATCGTCGAGATTCACGCGACCGTGCTTCAACTGCGACACGAGCAAGCCGGGCAGCGCGCCAGTGTCAACTTTCAATCCGACAGCGAGCGCCGTCTTCGGACTCACACCTGGTCCAACGCCGCCGAAATTCGCACCTTCAATGGCGCGATGAAGTTGCAGCGCGTCACTCCAGAAAGCTTCGTCGCCGAAAGTGTCGAAGCGAAAGGTCTGCTTGCCTTCGGCGAGCATGCGTGCTGAGTTGGAATCGGTTTGCCGTTCACTCTCGGTTAGTGGCTGCTCTTCGGACCAGCTTGCGTCGCTGCGTCGATCCATGATCACTACAGTTATCGCGACGGCTAAAAGCAACAACGTAATCTTCGCCAACGATTTTGTTTTGCGCTCGGTTGTATTCATCATCCCTCCTCCAGCGTTGCTCTCTAAAATAGCGAGAGACGTGATTAGCTTCTGTCATGCTCCTGACTAAGCCGCGCTAATGCGAGTGCGCCTAGTGAAAGGCCAAAGTCCCTGAGTGCCACGTCGAAATAGCCGGGAATCATGAGCAGGTTAGCGACAATCAGCAGCAGCCACGCTGAGACGACGTAGGCGAAGATGCGTGGCTTGAACGCGACTCCGAGTCCCGCTACGATTTCGATCACGCCGACAGCGAGCATTAACTGGTGCCCATGACCGCCGGTCAGGTTGTTGACGAAAGCCGGGAGGTACTGGTCCCAGTTCACCAGCAGATGAAAAAATTTATCGAGTCCGGCGACGATTGGCGCGACGGTGAACCCGGTTCGGAGAATCTGATAAGCCTGATAAGACGGGGTTGATGCGCTTCGAGCATCGGCGGAAGCTATTCCTATTGAACTATTTATTGCGTGTGCCATAGTCCTTGTCTCCTCGGTAAGATTTCGGTTTTGAACCCGTGGGATCAATAAAATACTCTTCTCCCCTAATAAGTCAAGAACTCATTTGACTTTTTGTGTTTTCATTAAGAATAGGCTAGAATTTCAGGCTGGAGGGGGTGGAAAATGGCGGCGATCACGTTTGATAAGCGGTTTTTCGAGAGCACGCGCGGTCAGATCGTGACTATCCTGCGCGGTGCGCCGTGTACGGTTGAAGACCTGGCGGAAAAACTCAGTCTCACAGACAACGCGGTCCGAGCACATCTTTCGACTCTCGAGCGTGATGGACTCGTGCGACAGAGCGGTCTTCGTCGCGGTCCTCGCAAGCCTCACTTCACTTACGTCCTGACAGACGAAGCAGACAGACTCTTCCCCAAAGCCTACGACGCCCTGCTCAACCAACTCATTGCAGTTTTGAAAACTCGTTTGAGTCCAGATGAGATCGAAGATGCACTCCGTGAAGTCGGACGTGCGATGGCGCCCACCGCACCGGCAGGGCAAAACGCGAATCTTGAGAGCCGGGTGCAGAGGGCATTGAAAGTTCTGGAGGCTATCGGCGGCGCTGGTGAGGTAGTAAAACTGGAAGACAAATTCGTGATTGAAGGTACGGGGTGTCCTCTCGCAGCAGCAGTCTCGGTCCATCCGGAGGTCTGTCGCCTGGCTGAATCTCTCGTCGCGGAAATCGTCAAAGCACCCGTCCATGAACAGTGTGATCGAACCGGCCGCCCCAAATGCCACTTCGAGATCAGCCACGAAGAGGAGAAGTAAGCCACAAAAAGCACAAAAGGCACATAAAGCACAGACCGGAGATCGAGTGGGCGTTCTGATCCATTTTGTGCCTTTTGTGCTTTTTGTGCTTTTTTGTGGCACACTTTTGTTCAAATGTTGGACCTTAATTACGTCAGAGAAAATATCGATGAAGTGCGCGCGGCGCTCGAGGCGCGGCGCACGGATACAACAGCGCTCGACGATTTCACGCGCGCCGATGAAGAGCGACGCCGTGTGATTAGCGAGTCAGACAAACTCAACGCAGAGCGCAACACGTCGAGTCGAGAAATCGGCGCGTTGATGAAGGAAGGCAAGAAAGACG
>DASYPN010000427.1:0-5935 GCA_036006625.1 Pyrinomonadaceae bacterium
AACCTGCCCGACATCATCAGCACCCGACATCTCCTCGCTATTTCCGCATTCCTCGGCGCCTCCGTGAATGTGGTCTTTGGTCTCTACGTTCACGATCCATCAACGGCAATCGCGCTTCGTTTCGCTACGGGTGTTTGTCTCGCCGGCGTGTATCCACCGGGAATGAAGCTCATGGCGACGTGGTTTCGCGAAAGGCGTGGAATGGCGCTCGGCGTTTTAGTCGGCGCACTAACGCTGGGCAAAGCGACGCCGTATCTAGTCAACGCGCTTGGCAGTGCAAACTGGCGATCCAATGTGCTCTTCGTCTCGATGCTCGCAGCAATCGGCGGACTCATCGTGCTCTTCTTTGTCGAGGATGGCCCATACGCACTGCCGGCCGCGAAGTTTGACTTATCGCAGATCGTTCGCGTGTTCGGTAATCGGGGGGTGAGACTCGCGAGCTTTGGTTACTTCGGGCACATGTGGGAACTCTACGCCATGTGGATCTGGATACCAGTGATGATTCGCGCGAGTGTTGCCAGTCTTAACGGCGACCCGCGGCTCGCCGAGGTTGGTTCGTTTATTGTGATCGGCGCGGGCGCGATCGGATGTGTGGTTGCGGGTTTGATCGCGGATCGTGTCGGACGAACGTTGGTAACGTCGTGGGCGATGGCGATCAGCGGCACGTGTTGTCTCGTGATTGGGTTTTTGTTCGGCGGCAATCCAATTGTGCTCCTGCTGGTCGCGGCGATTTGGGGAGCGACGGTTGTCGCTGACTCGGCGCAGTTCTCGTCTTGTGTGACTGAGTTGGGCGATCCGCAGTATATCGGCACGGCGCTGACGGTTCAGATGTGTATTGGGTTTCTTTTGACGAATATCTCAATCGAACTGGTCCCGAAGATTTCTGACTGGCGCTACGCATTTATTATTCTCGCGCCCGGGCCGGTGTTTGGAGTTGTGTCGATGTTGAGGTTGCGTGGGTTGCCGGAGGCAGTGAAGATTGCGCACGGCCGACGGTAACGCTGATAAACGCGGATTTGGGAACGGATTTGTTTGCGTAAATCTGCGAGTGTGTATTATCCTCAGCCTCACAGGTGATTCGATGAAAGTACTCTGCTTCCTCAGACTTAGGCTAATCCGAGCTTGATTCGGGTTTAGCTTCCCCATTTTTCCCAAAACAACCGAAGTGTGTTTACGAGTGGACCTTTTCCAGCGATCCACTTTCGAGGTTCGATCATGCAACAACCAGCTATTCAAGTGCGCAATCTTCGCAAAAATTTCCAAAGGCGAAGCGGTTTCAGGAAGAAGTCCGAACTCTGGGCCGTCGACAACGTCTCGTTCAGCGTCGCTCAGGGGGAGACATATGGGCTGCTTGGACCAAACGGGTCCGGGAAGTCGAGTTTGATCCGTATCCTCTCGACTCTGCTGATCGCCGATAGCGGCTACGTCGAAATGCTCGGCTTCACTTTGCCGGAGCAGGCGGACGAAGTGCGGTGGATCATCGGTCGCGTCAGTGTTGACGCCGCTTTCTACAAGAAGCTGTCGGCGCGAGAGAACCTGCTCTACACGGCGCTGCTTTACGGGCAGAACGCGCGTGAGGCAGAGGGGCGCGTGATGCAGATCCTGAAACAGCTCGGAATGGAGAACGCGAAGTTCTCAACACCGCTCGAGGAAATGAGTCGTGGAATGCAGCAGAAGATCAGCATCGCACGCGCACTGATGATCAATCCGCCGCTGTTGTTGCTGGACGAGCCGACCACGGGACTCGATCCGAAAAGCCGTCGTGACGTGCAGACGTTTCTCGAAGATCTGCAGGCTCGCGAGGGGACGACAATTCTGTTGACGACGCACGACATGGCGGAAGCGGAAAGACTGTGCGCGCGCATCGGTTTTCTCGCGCACGGCAAACTCGTCGCTGAAGGAACGGCGACACAGTTGATGCAACAGGCAGGCGCCGCGACGCTCGACGACGCCTTCATCCGTTTAACTGGTGAAGAACTCGCCGAGAAAGAAATGGCAATGGTGGAGAATTGATTATGGAAGCAACACTGAGACAAACGTGGGCCTTCCTGTTTCGCGGGTGGCATATTACTCGTCGTTACATCGGCTGGGTCGTCGTCTTCAACTTTTACGCACTCGTGACTTCGGCGACGGTGGCGCTGATCGGCGTCGCGGAGAAGAACTATCAACTGACGCTGACACTCGTGGTCGGTGCGTTGCTGTGGAACTATCTTTCCTGGCTCTACCAGGAGATCGCGATGTCGATCGCGTACGAGCGTTGGGAAGGAACCCTCGAGTATACGTTCATGGCGCCAGTCTCGCGAGCTGTGCATTTGCTGGGTGTGAGTCTGTATTCGTTACTGAACAGCATCGTGACGAGTGTGATAGTTCTGGTCGGCTTGATGTTGTTTACGGATCTGAACCTGCGCGGTGCAAATCTGCTCGGCGTGCTCGTTGTGTTGGCGGTGAGCACGGTTGCGTTCGTGGGCCTGGGACTGTTTGCAGCGGTATTTCCGGTGATGAGCGCGGAAAGAGGCGCAGAAGCGACGCATATCTTTCAGGGCTCGCTTCTGCTTGTTTCTGGAGTTTATTATCCCATCGAAGTCCTGCCAGCATGGTTACAACCGCTGTCGAAGATCTCACCGGCGACTTACACTTTGTCTGCTTGCCGGAAGTTGTTCGGAGTGGGAAACAGTGCTTCGACGGCTGAACACCTTGCGGGTGCGCCACTCTCGGCAGTCTCACACGAGCTGCTGGTTCTGGCGTTGATGGGAGCGATACTGCTGCCGTTGGGCCTTGTGGTCTTTGTTCGTATTGAGGCCTGGGCCAAGAAAACAGGAAAGCTGAAACGAACAGGATAGACTTGATGGCCAAACGCGAAAGTCTTGAGGAACTGAAGAAACGTACGCGCGATATTATCCGGCGACTCAAGCGAACTTATCCGGGCGCGAAGTGTTCGTTGAATCATTCAAACCCGTTTGAGTTGTTGATTGCGACGATTCTCTCGGCGCAGTGTACTGACGAACGAGTCAACATCGTGACTGCGAATTTGTTTCGGAAGTACACGAAGCCCGAAGATTATCTGAAGGTAGCGCCGCGAGAATTGGAAAAGGACATTCAGTCGACCGGGTTCTTTCGGAATAAGACGAAGTCGATTCAGGGAACGTCGAGGGTTCTGACGGAGCAGTATCATGGGGAAGTTCCGCACACGATGGACGAGTTGCTGGAGCTACCCGGAGTGGCGCGGAAGACTGCGAATGTCGTTCTGGGAAATGCGTTTGATATAAAAGCGGGCGTGGTTGTCGACACGCACGTGACGCGGCTCTCGCATCGACTCGCGTTTACGCAGCAGAAGACTGCGGAAAAGATTGAGCTCGATCTAATTCCAATCGTGCCGAAGAAGGATTGGGTGATCTTTCCACACCTGATGATTTATCACGGCCGCAAGATCTGCAAAGCACGCAATCCTCTCTGTGCTGAATGCACGATTGAAAAACAATGCCCGTCTTCGTTTCTGAAGACGGGCGTTCATCCACCTAGCTAAGAAGTTTCGCGCAAAGACGCAAAGAAAGACGCAAAGGATGACTTTGCGTCTTTGCGTCCTTGTTTGCGTCTTTGCGTGAAACTCCGATTATTTTGCTGCGGCTAACACCGCCTGCGCGGCCTGCTGGACCAGAGGCGTAATGATGTCCTCTCCGGCAGATTTGGCTTTGCCCTTGTATTGCTGCGCGAATGTGGGGCTTGTTGCGCCGGGGCGTTCGAGCCGGACGTCGAGCGTCATCTCATCTTTCGCCTTGATATTCTCCGCGACTGTTGCGGCGACGATTGTGTTGCTCGCGACGACGGCGGCCGTACTTGAGCCATAACCGACGTTGCTTGCAACTTTCCCCGCCGCACTATTCATGAAACTGCCGAAACCACCGCCACCTTTCTTGTGCGACACACTTCCGAAGACGAGGTAGTCACATTCTTTCTGCTGTGCCTCGGCTTGGATACCGCCGGTGCCTTCAATCGGAACAGCTTCAACGTTGCTCCCCTTCAGATTCTCGATCAACGTGTTTCGCACCGCGGCAGCCAATTGCTGTGCGTTCATTCCCTCTGCGACGTTGCCAGGTTTCACGGCTACAACGCCGATGCGGATAACGCCTGCGCGTTTCGGCCCAACCGCAGTTGTTGAAGCGGCAGTACTGCTGCTGGGTTGACTCGCTGGAGTGTTGACGTTTACGTCGACGTTCGAATTTGCTGTTGACGCTTGTGGGTTTGCATAGGCGGCACTGAACGCACTCGCGAAGTCTTCCACCTGACGATAATCGGGCGGGATCTCAAACAGACTTTGATCCAGCGTCGCCTGCGAAATCTCGACCACTTCGTTGATGGTTGAGAAACTCTGCGCGCCCATGCCGAGCATGGTCATCTTCTCGTAAACCGCAAATCCTTTTTTCGCCGTGCCGATAGTTTTTGTTTCGTATCGATCGCGGCAGCCGCCGGCTTTGACTGGTGGTCTGTAGGTGTATTGACGATTGCTGTCGCAGTCGAGTGCGAACGTCGCATCGATGTACCAGCCGTCGATCTCCATCTTCGTGTTGTTCTGCGAGCATGCGTCAGGTGACGACTCCATCGACATCGTGGTGATGATATGACGCGCAGTGTAGCCAAACATCTGCTTGCGCTCGCCCGTATCTTTTGTTGTGACCGTGGACGTAACGAGGCCGCCTTTCTTCACCGCGCCGAGCTCTGTCGTATGAGTCGTGGTTGTGTTGGCAGTGCTGGGCGTTCCATCGTCGTACGGATTGATCGTGTAGACCTTGGCCGCCGGCATGAGCTGCAGGTTACGTCGCAAGTCACACTGCTCAATCGTGACCATCTGGCCGCCACTGTTTTCAGCGCGCTGGCGTTTGCCTTTTATGTAGGTCGTGTTTTCGTAAGTTTGACCGCCACTGGTTTGCCGCGACTTGATCTTGGTGTCGGCGGTAGCAATCCCGGTAACCGTCAACAAGCAGGCGATTGAGAGAGCAGTTCTAAAAAACATCTGTTTACGCATAGCCCCTGAGTTCTTCTCCTGGTTTGTGGTGTGTGATTGGGAGACGCTGCCAATTTGAGCACTCATAATAGAACGCGAAAGGCGAAAAGCAAAAGGGTCAACCCGCAAATCCATCCACAGATTACACAGATATTGTGTATCTGTGTAATCTGTGGATGGTTTGCTAGAATCTGCTTCACCGTGAGCTACAGATTCCCCTGGCATCGTCTCAGCGACGAACAGTTGCTCGACCTGCGCATCTGCGACCTCCCCATTAAGATCAAGGGGTCGTTTCTGGAGCCTCACATCAAGCGTCTCTACAACGAGCTCAATCTGCGTGGAATTCGCTTCAAACCCCATGTTTGGCTGTCGGAAGAGTGGTTTTCCCCAGACGGTGTACCGGGAATCGCGATCCCGTTCTATCTCGCCCACCCGCGACTGATGAAACTCGAACGGAAGCAGATGCTGGAAGTCGAAGGTGGCACTGACACGGAGTGCATGCGCATTCTCAGACACGAGGCCGGTCACGCGCTCGACACTGCGTTCCGTCTCCACTTCAAACGCCAGCACCGCGAGCTCTTCGGCTCGTTTGCGCAACCGTATCCGGATTTCTACAAACCTAAACCGAAGAGTCGCAAGTATGTGTTGCACCTGCCCGCGTGGTACGCGCAGGCACACCCGGCGGAAGACTTCGCTGAGACGTTCGCAGTCTGGCTCACGCCACGCTCGCAATGGCGTCGTCGTTATCGTGGCTGGCCGGCGTTGCTCAAGCTCGAGTACATCGACAAGTTGATCAGCGAACTCGACGGCACCAAACCGCGCAATCGAACACGCACCAAGATCGAACCACTATCCGCATTGAGAGGAACGCTGCGCGATCACTACGAGCGCAAGCGCGAGCGTTACGACTTCGAGTGGCCCGCGGTTTACGATCGA
>DASYPN010000428.1:0-8019 GCA_036006625.1 Pyrinomonadaceae bacterium
GGTTCCGGCAACGACGAGTTTCGCTGTCGGTCTGACGGCGTGCAGCATCGCACTCGCACCGACACCCGCAAGCGGTTGTCGCGCGCCACAGTGAGCGCAAAACACATCGTCGGCAGCAATGCGACCACCGCAGAAACCACAGTAGACCGTCTGCACCTGGACCGTCTCGTTGCCCAGTACAGGCGCAGGCATTCCGTAACTCACGCGTCCCGACAACAGCTTCTCGAGATGATTCGCGAGCTCGTTTCGTAACTCGCCCGCCGTGCGATAACGATCTTCGGGCTTGTACTCGACCGTTCGCATCAGGATGTGTTCCATCTCACTCGAGATGGACGGCTGAATCTGACGCGGTCTCGGGTTCTTCGAGAAGTCAAAGATCAGAAGCGGATTGTCCTGCGGATCCGAACCAGTCAACAGATGAAACATCGTGGCGCCAAGACTGTACACGTCCGACGCAGGTTGCACACGACCACTGAAAAGTTCGGGTGGCGCATAACCCATCGTTCCGACTGCAGTGACACCCTTCTCCTGCTGCGTGACCCAGCGCGCAATGCCGAAGTCGATCAGCATCACTCGACCGGTGTTGCCGTCGATCATCAAATTCGCCGGCTTGAGGTCGCGATAGATGATGGGCTTCGGTCGCGAATGTAGATAGTCGAGCACGTCGGCGACCTGCATGCCCCAATCGCAAACTGTCTTTTCGTCGATCCTGCCGCCGACAGCCGCACGCATTCTCGATGCGAGATCACCGCCGGAGATGTACTTCATGACGAGATAGAAGCGACTCAAAGGCTCGTCGTAAAAGTAATCGTAGATCGTTGGGATGCAGGGGTGTTCCAGCGCCGTCAACAACAGCGACTCGCGCTTGAAGTCGCCAATCGCCTTTTCATGCTGCGTTGGATCGAGGTGCGACTCCACCATCTCCTTGACTGCGCGCGGCGCATCGCCAAGGTTGCGATCCTTCGCGAGATAGACGGCGCCCATGCCGCCGCCACCGATGCGACGAACGATCTCGTAACGACCGTTCAATACTGTGTTCGCCGCGAGCTGCTTTACAGTTGGACGATGACCACCCGTCGTGCCTTTTTCGGGAGTCGAGGTTCCAGGAGCCTCGACGTTATCCGTATACGAACCACCCAGCGACGCGGAGGATATCGGCGTTGAAGACTCAACACTGTCCGGGTCGACATAAGTCGTCTCGAGACTTCCTGACGGCTCGCGGGCTTCAGCTGCAGCTGCTCCGTCGGACGAAGAAGTTTCGTGAATGGAGTCTTGAGGAATGACTGGTGTTTCGTCGTTCGGGTCAAGCGTGGTGGCCCATTCGCGGCCTTCATGAGGCGACACGTCCTGCTCGTCACCCATACTTGCAGACACAGTCCGCATCTCCGCTGAACTGGGAGTTACTTGCGCTCCGCAATTGCCGCAGAAGTGCTCACCGGGCGATACGTGCGCACCACATGAACTACACTCGGACATCTGTTAAGAAATTCCAGTCTAAATGAACGCGAACCAGCCGTGCAGGCGCCTACTTCATAATGTGGAAGCGGAGAAATGTCTTGCCAACGATGATTTCGTCGCCATCACAGAGAGCCTGACGCTGTCCGGGGGGTAATCGCTTGCCGCGATTGATAAACGTACCGTTGGTCGAACCGAGATCTTCGACAAAGTACTGGCCGTTGCTCAGAGTGATTCGAGCGTGACGTCTCGAAACCTTTGCTTCCGGATCGTCTGTGTCGAGATCGACATCCGGAAAGATGCCACCATCGGCGTCCCAGCGGCCGATCTGAGACTCCACATCACTCAACATGAACTGCTTTCCGGTCGAGCGGCCCTTCTCGATGACGAGACGGGCATGCGGCTTGGCAGCTGTTCGTAACGCTGAAAAACTCAAGCCCGCTGAGACGCGACCGGCGGCAAACTCAGGGGCGCCGGGCGACGGTGCATGATTGCCGTTGTTTCCCTGTGCGGGTTTGCGCTGCACAGAACCGGGACGGCCATTTGGTCTCAAAGGCGCACCACACTCGTCGCAGTACTGCGAGCCATCGAGATTTTCAGTTTTGCACCTGTCACAAGTAATCATGACTCAAAAAGCAAATCATTTTAGCGCGAAACGCTATTGCCACGCCAACGCATCATAGTAAGGCCCGGCAGGGAACAAAAGCCAGAATATCTCGTCTAAATCGTTTTCTGCTTTTTGTGCCTCTTTGTGACTGTTAACTGTTAATAAATCTCGTGGTTTCGCGTTTGGAGTATGGCTTCAGAGCGGTTTGCTCTAAGATGAAACTGTTTGATAAGTTTCCACGTAGAAGCTACTTCGGAGTTTAAGGCCCCTGTTTCAAAGGAATTTATAAGAATGGCATTGAGTCGGAAGAAGAAGATCATTATCGGTTCGGTTGTGGCAGCGGTGCTCGCGATTGTCGTCGTTGTCAGCGTTGTCGCAACTCGCAAGGAAGAGCCCGAAGTCGTGACGGTTAAGGTTGAACCTCGCCCGGAATTGAAGCAAACCGTTACCGCATCCGGCGAAGTGCGACCAATTCGCTACATCAAACTGACCAGTGAGGTCCCCGGCCGTATCGAGGAAATCTATGTCACAGCCGGCGACATGGTCACCAAGGGTAAGCCACTGGTCCGAGTCGACCCGACCCAATTACAGACGAACCAGGAAGCCCAGTGGGCAGCCACTCAGGCATCCCTCAACGAGGTGCAAAACGCCCGCAACGCCGTCACCTCAGCCCAGCAGTCGCTGATCGTCGCGGAGGCTTCGGTAGCGGCTGCGCGCCAGCAGGTTGTGGCGATGCAGACCAACGTTGACAAAGCTCAGGTTGAGCTCAACACGGCGCAACGTGAGCTGAAGCGCTTCACCGAGTTGATCGAAGCCGGCGTTTCTTCGAGACTCGAATACGATACCGCCCGCGACCGTTTTGAAACCGCGAAGATCTCGCTGGAGACTGCCAGGGCCAATCTCGAAGCGCAAAAGATTGCGGTCAAGGAAGCCACCGAGCGAGCAAATCAGCAGCGTATCGCCGTCAAGGATGCTCAGACTGGTATCAAGACGTCGGAAATGCGGGCCAATCAACAATCGGCCATGCTGCGTGGTCAGCAGAGCCAGCGGTCCAAGGCTACCCAGTTGTCGCCGCTCACTGGTGTAGTTGCCGATATTCCGACCCGAGTGGGTGAATACGCCGTCGCCGGTCTATCAACCACGCCGTTGATGACGATCGCCGACATGTCCCAGATCAACGTCGAAGTGAACGTCGACGAGACAGAAATCAACAATGTCAAGGAGGGCCAGGAAGCCAAGGTCAAAGTTGACGCTCTCGGCGACAAAGAGATCAAAGCAGTCGTCGTCCAGAGAAATCCTTTGGCGATCTCGAAGTCAGACCAAACCGGCGGCTTGTCTAATCGCGTCAACGTTCAGGAAGCGAAAGAGTTCAAAGTCACACTCGAACTAAGAGACTTGCCGCAGGATGTTCAGAATGCACTTCGCCCAGGCATGAGCTCGACGGCGACGATTACTACAGACACCAAGCACAACGTGTTGGCAGTTCCGCTTGAAGCCATCGTCGAGAAAGCCGTGCCGACTGCTTCGCCAACCGCAACCGTGGCCGGCAGTGTTCCAGCGGCATCACCTGTTGGTGAGAAGCCAAAGGCGCAAAAGGGTGTCTATGTTGTCGACACGAACAACAAGGTGAGATTTATCGAAGTCACTACGGGCATCACCGGTGAAGCTGATATCGAAGTCACGAGTGGTGTTCAACCAAACATGGAGATTGTGCGTGGGCCCAGTCGCGTCTTGAAGACGTTGAAGGACGGCATGACTATCAAACGTCAGACGAAGAAACCGGGCAACGCGAACGGAAACGAGGCCTCCTAGATGAGTGACGCTACGCTTACGCTAACTCCCCCGGAGAGTGTCATCACCCCGCGCGTCGAGGTGAACGGGCACGATCCGAAGATGCTCATCTCGATGCGAAACATCTGGAAGACTTACCAGATGGGAACCGAATCAGTGCACGCGCTGCACGGCGTTTCGTTTGACATTCCGCGTGGCGAGTACATCGCAATCATTGGTCCATCCGGTTCCGGCAAATCGACGTTGATGAATTTGATCGGCTGTCTCGACACCCCATCTCAGGGTGAATACTGGCTGAACGCCAAGAACGTCTCCGAGATGGACGACGACGAGCTTGCACGCATTCGCAATCAGGAAGTCGGTTTCGTTTTTCAAACATTCAATCTACTCGCACGCGCAACTGCGCTTCACAACGTCGAGTTGCCGCTGATCTACGGCGGAGTCGGAGCTTCGCAGCGTCACGAGATGGCAAAGAAGGCGCTTCACTCGGTTGATCTGACAGAGCGCATGATGCACAAGCCAAACGAGCTGTCAGGCGGTCAACGCCAACGCGTTGCGATTGCTCGCGCGCTCGTGAACCACCCGTCGATTCTGCTTGCTGACGAACCGACGGGCGCACTCGACTCGCACACCAGCATGGAGATCATGGATCTCTTCGAACGACTGCACTCAGAAGGCAACACGATTATCGTCGTCACGCACGAACACGACATCGCCGGGCGTGCGCACCGCGTTATCTCGATTCGCGACGGTATGATTGAGAAAGACGAGCGGATCAGGTAGCCACAAAGAAGCACAAAATGCTCAAAGGAAATTAGCAATACCAGCTCTCTTGTTTTGTGTTTTTTGTGCTTTTTCGTGGCAAACAATTTCTCTCACTCTTTCGTCTAGCGGCGATCTGGGAAGCGTTTCGCGTCGCCACCGCCAGTCTCCGCGCCAACAAACTCCGAACAGCACTAACGTTGATGGGCATCATCGTCGGCGTCACTGCTGTCATCGCAGTCGTCACGATCATCAAAGGTCTCGATCAAACAGTCGCACAGACTTTCTCTTCACAAGGCTCAACTGTCTTTACGATCTCGAAGAACCCGCAGATCATCAAATCGCGTGAAGAGTTCATAAAGTCCAATCGCCGCAAAGACGTCACACACGAAGACGCCGAAGCGATTTCGCGCACTTGTACGGCGTGCTGGCGTGTCGGCATTGCTGCGAATGCGGTTGAGACGGTCAAGTACAACGATCAAAAAGCAGAGAACGTGCGGATACGCGGTGTCGATCCGATCACAATGTTTGATATCGATGGCGTGTCGATCAATGTTGGACGCATCTGGACCGAGAGCGAAGGAGCTTCGGGTCGTGAGATCTGCGTCATTGGTCCGGACATGTTGAAGAACCTTTTCAATGATGCCCCTCCGGACAGAGCCATCGGCCAGGAAATTCGAATCGACGGCAGACCGTACCTCGTTCTCGGCGTGTTAGAGCCCCTCGGATCGATATTCGGCTTCTCGCGCGATAACGTCGTCTACATTCCGTATTCCACTTATCAGAAGGCGTACGGCGGCAGACGTTCGCTCGTCGTGTTCATCCAGGTACACACGACCGAGCAACTCGAAACCGCGGAAGATCAGGTGCGCACGGTGATGCGAAATCGTCGCGGCCACCTGAACGGAGATACAGACGACGAGGGTTTCGCACTTGAAACGCAGGACGTGTTTCTGAACCTGTATGGCTCCGCGACTTCGAACATTTATCTCGTCACGATCGGCGTGGCGGCTATATCACTCGTCGTCGGTGGGATCGTCGTGATGAATATCATGCTCGTGTCTGTGACCGAACGAACCAAAGAGATCGGCATTCGGAAAGCGATTGGCGCGCGACGTAAAGATATTCTGACACAGTTCTTGATCGAGGCGGTGACTGTCACTGCGATTGGAGGCGCGATCGGTGTCGGGACTGGGTTCGGATTGGCGTACATTATCTCAGCGCTGATCGGATTTCCGTTGCTGGTGAGCGTCGCTTCGGCAGTTTTGGGTGTTGGTGTTTCGTCGGCGGTGGGAATCATCAGCGGCCTCTGGCCCGCGTGGCGCGCTGCGAAATTGGATCCTATAGAGGCGCTTCGCGCCGAATAGGTCTTGTTGGTCCTATAGGACCTATATTTTTATGACTTTCGACGACATTAAAGAATCGGCCTTCATGGCGGTTGACACGTTGCGCACCAACAAGCTGCGCTCGACATTGACGATTCTCGGCGTCAGCGTCGGTGTGATCACAGTGATCTTCATGGTGTCGATCATCCAGGGGCTGAACAAAGCGTTCGCGGATCAAATCGAGTCGCTTGGTTCCAACACGATCTTCATCGCAAAATTCTCGCCCAGTTTCGGACGGCCGCCCGGTCCCGACGAAATACATCGGAAAGATCTGACGATGGACGACGCCGAAGCACTACGCACAGAAGCGCCTTCGATCGTCGGCGTCTCGCCGATCCATCGCATGATCGCGTCGACAGTCAGATATCAGGACAAGCAAACCGACACGCCGATTCTCTTCGGTGTCACGCCTTACTACGAGTTTGTGCAAACGCAGTACGTGGCCAGCGGTCGCTTCGTCAACGAGATCGACATGCAGGACCGGTCCAACATCGTGATCATCGGCGTCGATGTGAAACAGGCACTCTTCCCGTATGAAGATCCGCTCGACAAGGAAGTCCGAATCAACGGCAATCCGTACCGAATCGTCGGTGTGATGGAGCCGCTCGGCAACTTCTTCGGCCAATCGCGCGACAACTCGATCTTTGTTCCGATCACGACCTTCGACAAGTACTATCCGGATCGACCTTTTCCGGAAGTCGTGTTCTTTGTGATCGTGCGACCGCGTTCGCGCGCTTTCGTAAAACCCGCGATTGATGAAATCACCGATATTCTGCGTCGCAGGCGTCGCGTGCCGGTTGGAGCGCCCGACAACTTTGGCATCTCTTCTCAGGATTCATTGCTCGACGTCTACAACCAACTGACTGGAGCCACGGCGCTCGTGCTGACGTCGATCTCGTTTGTGGCCCTCATGATTGGCGGAATCGGCGTGATGAACATCATGCTTGTATCGGTGACGGAGCGGACGAAAGAGATCGGCGTGCGCAAGGCCGTCGGCGCCACCAGACTGAACATTCTTTCGCAGTTTCTGATTGAGGCGGTGGTGTTGACTGCGATCGGAGGTTTCGCCGGACTGGCAATCGGCGAGCTCCTGAGCCTGCTGATGAACAAGTACTCACCCTTGCCTGCTTACGTTCCGTTGTGGGCCATCGGCGTGGGCGTCGGCATCTCGGCGGCGGTCGGCATCATCTTCGGCCTTTGGCCCGCGTGGAAAGCGGCCCGCCTGAACCCCATCGACGCCCTCCGCTGGGAGTGAGCCACAAAAAGGCACATAAGGCACAAAAAGCACAAAAGGGTTTCTGGAGACTTGCGATTCAAAGCATTCTCATCTCAGATTCTTCTTTTGTGCCTTTTGTGCTTTTTGTGCCTTTTGTGGCTTAATGCAACCATATTAAAGGCTTTCCCGTAGTAACGCTGTGAAATTCATCGAAACCCTTAAACTTGCTGTGGCAGCGATCTGGGCGCATAAGCTGCGCTCTGCGTTGACGCTGCTCGGTATGATCGTGGGCGTCACCGCGTTTGTGGTGGTGGTCTCGCTCATCGCAGGCTTCAATCGTTACGTCGACGAGAAGATCGCCGGCATCGGGGCCAAGTCGTTTACGATTCAGCGCTTCAACCCTCTCGAAGACTTCAAAGACACTGACACCATCGCCGCAGCTCAACGGCGGAACAAGGATCTGACGATGGAGGACTACGAATACCTGAAAGAGCGGGCCACGCTCATCGGTAAGATCGGCGCCCGAGCACGTCCCACAGCAGTCGAGGTCAAGCGCGGCGACCAAACGCTCGAAGACGTTTTTGTCACAGGCGCTACTGCAAACTGTGTCGACATCGAAAATCGCGACGTGGCCGAGGGACGCTTCATTGCTGAACCAGAGAATGAAAACGCCGCACGAGTCGCATACATCGGTGCTGACATAGCAACCAAACTGTTTCCGGCGGGAAATGCTGTCGGCAACGAGATTACTGTGCGCGGTTTGCCCTACCGCGTCATTGGTGTCGAAACCGCGAAAGGAACTG
>DASYPN010000429.1:0-2101 GCA_036006625.1 Pyrinomonadaceae bacterium
ATCTACATCACAAACCGGCCCGGCGACATCAAGCCCGGAAGTCTTGGTCGCATAGTTGAAGGATACGAAGCAAAGATCGTCGATGCCGACGGCAACGAAGTCGCGACCGGTGAGATGGGAACGCTGAAGATCAAAGGCGACTCAGCGGCGCTTTGTTACTGGAACGCACACAAGAAGTCGAAAGAAACTTTCGCCGGCGATTGGTGCACGACTGGCGATCAATTTCACGTCGATGAGAACGGATACTACTGGTATCACGGTCGCACCGACGACATGCTGAAAGTTTCAGGCGTGTTTGTGGCGCCGGCTGAGATCGAGAATTGTCTGCTGCAACACGAGGCAGTGTTGGAGTGTGCAGTCGTGGGTCATGAAGCTGATGGTCTCGTGAAACCGAAAGCGTTTGTGGTGTTGCGTGAGGGTTTCGAAAGTGGTGATCAGATGGCCGAACAGATCAAACAATTCGTTAAGGACCACATCGCAGTCTACAAATACCCACGTTGGGTCGAGTTTGTCAGTTCCCTCCCCAAAAACGATCGCGGCAAGATCGATCGCAAACAACTAAAATCCAATCCGTAACCAATCCGCGTCTATCTGCGTCTCTCGAGATCGTAATCGCGGAGTCGCCTGTAAAGCGTCGAAGGAGATATCCCGAGGATCTCAGCGGTCTTGCCTCTGTGCCAACCGGTCTGCTCCAGGGCTGCGAGGATCTGCTGGCGTTCAACTTCTCTGAGAGAGCCGGGTGTTGATGCGGCTGGCTGCGCTGCTACCGGCACTTCGCCGTTGGCGGTGGGCGCCGCTGTTACCATCGGCGCTGCCGGAACTGCCGGTCGGGTCACCTCGGGCGGAAGCTCCGAAAGCGTGATTCGACCGTTGTTCGAAAGAATCACCGCGCGTTCCAAACAGTTTTTCAACTGTCTCACGTTGCCGGGCCAGTGATACAAACGCAACGCCGTAAACGCGTCGTCAGTCAGTTCCGGCGGATGAGTGCCGGCAACCTGCTTGAGCAGATGTCGCGCCAGTGGCTCGATGTCTTCCGGTCGTTCTCGCAACGGCGCGAGACTGATCTGAAATCCATTGATTCGATACAGCAGGTCCGATCTGAACACGCCGTCGTTAACAACAGTGTCGAGGTTCCGATTAGTCGCCGCGACAATTCGCACATTGACCTCGACCTTGCGGACGCCGCCAACACGGAAGAACGTGCGCGTCTCAATCGCGCGCAAGAGTTTTGCTTGCAACTGCGCCGGCAGCTCCGTGACCTCATCGAGAAACAACGTCCCACCATCGGCGAGCTCGATTAGACCAAGCTTCCTGCCTTTCGCTCCGGAGAACGCTCCCGCTTCATAACCAAACAATTCCGACTCCAGCAACGACTCCTGAAACGCCGCGCAGTTCAAATCCACAAACGAAGAGTCAGCACGATTCGAGAGCCGGTGAATCGCATGAGCCACGAGCTCTTTTCCGGTTCCAGATTCACCCGTGATCAGCACGGAAGCCTCCGACGGGGCCACACGCTCAATCAAACGGATCGCTTCCTTCATCAGCTCCGACACGGAAACGATCTCGGGCAACGCCGACTGCCTCGCAAGCTGTTCACGCAGACGATTGTTGTCGACTCGAAGTTTGCGCTTATCGGCAGCCTGCTTCACACGAACGTCGAGCTCAGTGATGCTGTAGGGTTTGGTGAGGTAGTCGTAAGCGCCGAGCTTCATCGCCTCGACAGCGGTCTCGACCGTCGCCTGGCCCGTCAACATGATCACTTCAGGCGGATTTGGCCGTTGATGAACACGTCGCAGCAGCTCCATACCGTCGATACGCGGCATGTTGATGTCGCACAACAACACGTCGACGTTACTCTCCTCGAGCTTGCGTAACGCGGCTTCGCCGTCGGGCGCGGCTTGAACACGATAACCCAGCCGCTCCAATTCCTTCTGCAAAACAAGTCGGAGGTTAGCCTCGTCTTCTGCGATCAGAATTCGTGCCTGCTGTTGCTGCTCACTCAACCTGTCTGTTCCTCGCTTAGCTTGACTGCGGAAAGGGTAATCGTGAAAGTGGTGCCTGTTCCCACGGTTGATTGCACGTCAAGAGTGCCGCCATGCTC
>DASYPN010000430.1:0-16222 GCA_036006625.1 Pyrinomonadaceae bacterium
CGTTCTCCATCAAACATCGGTACGACGATCTCCGAGTTTGACGCAACGTCGCACGCGATGTGACCGGGAAACTCATGCACGTTCGGCACGATGATCGTCTCCAACTGCTGCGCGGCCACGCCGCATACTCCCTGCCCCATCGGAAGGCGCACGCACGCGGGATTGCCCTGGAATGGACCAAGCACCAGCTCGTCGCCCTTCAGGAAATAGAAGCCGGCCCAATTCACATTCGGCAACGAATTAAAAAGTAGCGCACTGAAATTTGCGGCGTTAGCGACAAAGTCGTGCTCGCCTTTGAGCAGGCTCAGCAACTGCACCACGAGACTCGCGTAAAGCTTCGGCTTCACATTGTTCGTTGACGTTGCAACGCGACGCTTCGTAGCTTTCTTCGCGACTGGCTTCGCGGCTTTCTTCGCGACTGGCTTCGCGACTGGTTTCTTTTTGGCAGTTTTCTTCGCGGTTCGAGGGGTCATGTTTGCTCAGATTCCTCCGTTGCAGGCCTGATGCTAATCACCACTGATTTCGAGACGGGGGTGTTGCTCTTCAGGGCGACGTATCGCACCGGCACCAAAACATTCGCTTCGGGAAAATAAGTCGCCGCACAACGAGTCGGAATATCGTAAGGCACAACCGCGAATCGTCGCGCGACGCGCTCTTCGCCTTCGAAATGGCTCACCAAGTCTACAACTTGTGGCAGTTCAAAGCCCGCCGCGGCGATGTCCTCGCTGTTGAGAAATACCACGCGCCGGTCGTCGTAAATCCCGCGGTAACGATCATTCGAAGTGTAAACTGACGTATTAAACTGATCGTGACTGCGAACTGTCATCATTAAAAACTGATCTGGGCCAAGATCGTGTTTCGGCAATTCGTGGACGGTAAACTCAGCCTTGCCGCTTTTTGTGTTGAAGACCCGGTTGCGCGCTGCGTTGGGAAGATAAAAACCACCGGGTTCACGCACGCGCTTGTTGTAATCGTCAAAACCCGGAATCACTCGTTCGATCGCCTCACGAATTTTACCGTAGTCGTTTGTCATCTCCTCCCAGTTAACGGTCGTGCGATGTTCGAGCGTAGCTCGCGCGAGTCGCGCCACGATCTGCGGCTCACTCAGAAGCTGTGACGACGCGGGATCGAGCGAGCCCTGCGAAATTTGCACGACACCCATCGAGTTTTCTGTGGTGACAAATTGCGGTCCTCCTAACTGCTTGTCTATTTCCGTTCGGCCCAGACATGGAAGTATCAGTGCTCGATCGCCTGTTATTAAATGTGACCGGTTGAGTTTTGTCGAAACGTGTGCGGTCAGTCGACAACGTCGCAGCGCGGCGGCTGTGAAATCCGTATCGGGAGTGGCAGAAAGAAAATTGCCGCCGAGTGCGAAGAAGACCTTTGCCTGCCGGTCGTGCATTGCATTAATCGCGCGGACGGTATCGTAGCCATGAGTTCGCGGCGGCTCGAAATCAAATGCTTCGCCGAGCCGATCGAGGAATAACTCGGTCGGCCGCTCCCAAATACCAACCGTGCGATCACCCTGCACGTTGCTGTGTCCACGCACCGGACAAAAACCTGCGCCCGGTTTTCCGACCTGGCCACGTAGCAACATCAGGTTGACGATCTCCTGAATGTTTGCGACCGCGTTGCGGTGTTGCGTTAGTCCCATGGCCCAGCAGAAGATCGTCCGCTCCGACGCAACAAAGATCTCAGCAGCCTGTTCGATCAGCACTTTCGAGACTCCACTCTGCTCGACGATTTCGTCCCATGACACTTCGCGCAAAGCTGAGACGAACTCGTCGAACCGGCACGTGTATTGAGCGATGAAGTCATGGTCGAGGGCGTCTTCATGCGCGAGCACCGCCTTCGAGATTCCCTTCAGCAGCGCTACATCGCCGTTGATCCGCACTTGCAAAAATAAATCTGCCAGCTCAGTTCCGGAGCCGAGAAGTCCGAGCACATGCTGCGGATGTTTGAAGCGAATCATCCCGACTTCCGGAAGCGGGTTGATGTGGACCAGCTTGCATCCGTTCTGCTTCGCGCGTTCGAGTGAACTAAGCATGCGCGGATGATTTGTGCCTGGATTCTGACCAATGACAAAAATCGCGTCGGCTTTGTCGAAGTCTTCGAGCGTGACAGTTCCCTTCCCGACGCCGATCGTTTCGCTCAGTGCAGTGCCACTCGACTCGTGACACATATTCGAGCAGTCTGGCAGATTGTTCGTGCCAAACTGGCGAACAAAGAGTTGATAAAGAAACGCGGCCTCGTTACTGGTCCGGCCGGAAGTGTAGAAGATTGCCTGGTCGGGATAGTTGAGTGAGTTCAACTCGCCCGCGAGCAGTTCGAAGGCGTCTTCCCAGCTCACCGGCTCGTAGTGACTCGCACCGCGATTCAACAGCATCGGATGAGTGAGCCGGCCCTGTGCGTTCAGCCACTGGTCCGTTTGCTCGGCGAGTTCGGCAACACTCCACTTCTGAAAAAACTCAGGCGTGACGCGCTTGGTCGTCGCTTCATCGGCAACGTGCTTCGCGCCGTTTTCACAAAACTCAAAATGTGAGCGTTTCTGATCGGGCTCCGGCCACGCGCAACCGGGACAGTCAACTCCACCAACCTGATTGACCTTCAACATCGTACGCGCGCCGCGCACGAGTCCCATCTCGTCGGAGACAGCCTTGACGGTCGCGATTATCGCGGACACGCCACCCGCAGCCTTTGCCTTGTTTACTTCGTCCGCCATCTGTTTTGCTCTGTGCAGAGAATAATTTCAATTGGGTCACTACCTCTGTTTCGACAGATTATACGAATCTGTGTTAAAAGGCCCTACGAGGAAAAAAACATATGACCCTGTCGCGTCCCCTTCGGTCGCTTCTTCTCTACGCTCTCTGCCTTTCAACTTTCGGAACAATCGCCAGCGCCCAGCTCAAACCCGGCCGCGATCCGAATCAGCCGGTCGATCAGGAATACACAAACAAGATTCGCGAGTATACAACCGCGCCCTATTTCAATTCTCCGCTGACCGACTACCTGCCGGCTTCATCCGATGTGCCTACACCAAAAGCAGTGCTCGGCGACGTTGCGGGCGCGCCCGGCAAGTTGCCGTACGCCGAAGAGGTTTACAAATACATGCGCATGCTCGAGCGCGCCAGCCCGCGTGTGAAAGTGTTTTCCATCGGCACTACCGAAGAAGGTCGCGAGATGATCGCGGTGGCCGTTGCTTCCGAGCAACTGCTTTCAAAACTCGATGAGAATCGCGCGCGGCTCACGAAGCTCGCAGATCCGAGATCGATCAATATGGACGAAGCGGAGGCCGATCGCCTTGTTGCTGCCTCGTTCCCGATCTATTACATCACGGGCACGATTCACTCGACCGAAACCGGCTCACCAACGGCGCTGATGGAGCTCGCTTATCGACTCGTCGTCGACAACAGCCCGTACATCAAATTTATTCGTGACAATGTGGTCACTTTGATCACGCCGGTCGTCGAGGTTGACGGCCGCAATCGCATGGTCGACGTTTACAACTGGCACCTCGCCCATCCAAATCAAAACTGGCCCGGGCTGGTTTACTGGGGTCACTACGTTGCGCACGACAACAATCGCGACGCGATCGGGCTCTCGCTCAAGCTCACGCGCAACGTAATGAACACTTATCTCTCGTGGAAGCCGCAGGTGCTGCACGATCTCCACGAGTCTGTGCCGTACCTGTATGACAACACGATCGGCGATGGTCCGTACAACGCGTGGGTCGATCCGATTCTTACTGACGAGTGGCAGATGATTGGCTGGAACAACGTTTCGGAGATGACGAAGTTTGGCATGCCCGGGGTGTTCGCACATGGCAACTTTGACACGTGGTCACCTGGCTACCTGATGTTCATCGCAGCAACGCACAACGGCATCAGTCGCTTGTACGAAACGTTTGGCAATGCAGGCGCCGATACACTCGAGCGAACGTTGTCGCCCAACGAGTATCAACGCACCTGGTATCGCCAGAACCCACCGCTGCCAAAAGCAAAATGGTCACAGCGCAATAATAATAATTACCAGCAGACGGCGCTGCTCACGTCGCTCTATTACTTCGGCAACAACAGCAAACTGTTTCTTAAAAATTTTTATTTGAAGAGCAAACGCTCGATCGATAAGCCGAAGAATGAAGGCCCGGCGGCATATGTCTTTCCGCGGGACGATGCCAGACCGGGTAATCAGGCTGAGCTGCTGCGAACGCTTCAGGCCCAGGGTGTTGAGATCAGCAGAGCTTCTGCGCCATTCACTGTCGCAGTGCGAAAAAAACCCGGATCGGGTAACAACCAGGCGAGACCATCCGCTTCGCCGGCTCCGTCTCCATCCAAAACAGAGGAGCGAACATTTCCGGAGGGCAGCTTTATCGTTCGCATGGACCAACCCTACAGTCGCATCGCCGATGCACTGCTTGATTATCAATACTGGGCCCCAAACGATCCGCAAACCGACATTTACGACGACACTGCGTGGACTATGGGCGAGCTCGCGAACGTTGAGGTAGTGCGCGTAGTGGACGCGAAGGTGCTGCAGGCGCCGATGGATCGAGTCGTTGGCGAAGTGCGATCTGCTGGCGGAATCGCGAATGCGGGTTCCGTCTTTCTGATCAATCACAACGCTGACAACGCACTCGTCACGTTGCGTTATCGTTTGAAGGACGTCGAGATGGACGCGGCGGAAGAACCTTTCGAAGCTGGCGGGCACAAATTCAATCGTGGCTCGTTCATTATTCGCAAAGACAATGGCGACGAGCTGAGACGAGTTGCAACTGAGCTCGGCATCCAGGTCTACGCGGTGGCTGATGCGCCATCAGTGAAAACGCATCCTGTCAGAGCAGCGCGGATCGCGATGATGCACACGTGGCTAAGCACTCAGGACGAGGGCTGGTATCGCATCGGGCTCGATCAATCACAGGTGCCGTTCGCTTACATCAGCACGCAGGACGTTTCGCGCGAACCGAATCTCAAGAGCAAGTACGACGTGATTCTGTTTGCCCCCGTCGGTCGTGGTGCACAGCAGATCATCAACGGCATGCCGATGTACGGCAATCCGCTTCCGTGGAAGAAGACTCAGTTGACTCCAAACCTTGGCGGTATCGATGAAACAGATGATATGCGACCGGGCCTTGGTTGGAACGGTTTGCAAAATCTGCAGAAGTTTGTGAAAGACGGCGGATTATTTATCACGGTCGACGACACAGCGGAGTTTGCAGTGAACTACGGATTCACTGCCGGAGTTTCTGCAAGTCGTTCGCAACGTCTGCGTGCGATTGGCGCGATACTGCGGACGAAGACAGTCGATGCGACGAGTCCGATCGCTTACGGCTACGGCGACTCGCTCGCGATGTATTGTTTCAACGGCGCTGTTTACAATCTCAACAATGGTGTCGGGGGACGTGGTGGGCGTCAGGCGCCGAGAGCTACTGGCCGTGGCACACCGGATGATCCGGACGTGCCGCAAGGGCGTCCCCAGGCAGAAATACCTGATCCGCCTCCACGCGTTGAGCCATGGGAAGCGCCAAAAGTAACAGACGAACAGCTTCGAAATGCGATTGGCTTAATACCACCCAACCAACGCCCTCGCGTTGTGCTGCGCTACGCTGACAGTCGCGATCTGTTTGTTTCCGGGCTGCTGGATGGCGGCGATGAGATCGCGCAGCGCGCGGCAATCATCGACGTGCCTTCGGGCAACGGCCACGTTCTGCTCTTCTCAACCAACCCGTTCTGGCGCGGACAAACAAAAGGCAGCTATTTCCTGATCTTCAACGCGATCATGAACTGGGACAACCTCAACGCCGGCCGCAAACTGGACGAGAAGTAGCCACAAACCATCCACAGATTACGCAGATTCTGTGTAATCTGTGGATGGTTTTCTATCGATCCCATTCTTTGAGGCCATCAACCACGCGCAACACCTCGCTGCGTTTTTTCTCAAACACCGCAAACATGAAGATGATCGTGGCCCCGGTGACGATTCCGGCCACGTACCACAACCACGTCCAGCCGAAATTTGCAGACGCGTACCAGATCATCGTGACGATCGATAACAACAGAAAGATCGAGCCCAGGAATAGCAATCCGCGAATGCGAAACAGAATTCCCGCAAACACACCAGCCAGTGAAAACGATCCGAGAATCAACGGCAACCACGGCGAATTCGCGACGCCGTTGATAAAGATATCGGCCGTCGACGAAACGTAGATCGTCACGAGTGACAGGTACCTGACACCCGCCATCTGATCTTCCGTCAGTTTCTCTTCATTGAGATAAGCCGCGATCAGAACCGAGACCGCAACCGGAACCAGCCAGAGCTGCGGATGCTGCAGAAACTGATAATCCTCCGTCCGTTGAAACGCATACCAGAGTCCCGCGTTGCCCGCCAATGCTGCAACCAATCCAAACCCAAACGAGCGGCGCAGGATCGACAACAATCCGTAAAGTCCGCCGACAATAAACAGAAGCACTGTAAAGTCGACTTCCGAAGTGACGATCCAGAAACCAAGAACCGGTATCAACGGCACAAACGCGCCCGTACGTTCGAGTGGCTTGGCCAGGACCAGCAACTGCCGTCGCCGCAATGCTTCGCTCGTCGCCACACCGAAGTATGCAATCGACATCACGACCAGCGGCCAGTAGCGCTCGATAAATCCGGTGAACAACCATGGCATCGTCAGTCGAATATGTAGAAATAGAAGCGCGAGCATGACCTCGCCCGCGTAGACGTATTTCATGCGCCCACGCTCCGAAAGACCTAACGGATCGTGATTCGGGGACAACGCAAAGAGCACGGAAATAACCACTGCGGCCAGGAGCGTCACACCAATCGTAATCAGCGCGAGCGGATGAATGAGCACAGCGCCAAAATCGAGTTGATATCGCACCTCAGTGCCCAAACAGAAGAACAGCGCGAGGACACCAGCGCCGAGCAGCCACGGCACGCACGCACGTGCAGCCCCAGTCCATTCAGAAAATCGCGCAGTCAGTTTGTCTAGAACGAGGGCGTATAGAGCCGTCAGACCAAACACGACGACCATCAGGATCACACTGCGATTCAGCCACGTGCTATTGATGCCCGGTGTCAGCCATGACCAGCCCACAAAGATCGCACCAATCACCACGATCACGATCGCTGCGCGTCGCGAATCTTTTGCTTCGACACCTTCGGCCAACATTCCGACTGTCAGAAATTGTGCGAGGAATGCGAGTGCCGCCGTCACGCGCAGACCGAAGTCAACAAACTTGAGATCTATCGAATAAGCGAGGACACCGATTGTCGCCAAAGCAATGCCTGTAAACGCACTGAGCCACTGTAATTGAGTCGCATCGGCCTTCATGCGTTCAGGCACGTGATGCCGCGTGGCAAACTCGATGAGAGGTCGACGCCAGTGCCAAACAAGAGCGACGCACAGGCTGTAAACAGACAGAATGATTGTCGCTGACCACGCGAATCGTGTTGGGGTCAGATCCAGTTCAGCCAACACGATCGCGCACGCGACCAGGCCGAGTGTGTAAAGAGCGACCACTGCATATTTCGCATAACGGTCGAATAAGCACGCGACGATTAGCGTTGTGACAGATAGGAATGACAGCCATGTCAAGCCAGGCATCGCCGCCCACGTAAAGGCTCCAAGATCGAGAACAAAGTGACAAATCACAAGCAGCATTAGCACGCCGAGCAGGAAGATAGCTGTGATGTTGTGGAACGAGAAGTAATAGTTTATGGCTCCTTCACTCCGTCGCGCGCGCAGATCGAGCCATAGCCAGGCGAGACCGGCGAGCGAATTCGCGATTACAAGGTCGAGGAGGAATTCGATGCCGTTGGCGTGCTTCTCGAAAAGAACCAGCAGCCACCAGACTGAGATGTAGAAGAGCAATCCTGCCGCAAAGATGTAGGGCCGCATCTTTGTGCGCCAACTAAACGTTGCCGCAAACAACGTCATCACCAGTAATGGTGCTATAGACCACCACCTGTTTGCTTCCGGGTACGCCGCGTTCCGGATACTCAACACCAGTACAAAGACGCCGGATGCTGTAGCCAGTGCTCTCGCCGTTGGAAGCCACTTGTGATCGAGATCAAAGACATGGCGGACAAGGTTGATTGGGAACGGGGCTTCCTTACAGCGGTCCACCGTTAGTTCCGCGGCAATAAACAACAGCCATGCAGTGGCAGCGACGCAAACAGTCAACGCGTGCAACCCCGTGTCACCACCGACGTTCGACAGTCGGGCTGCGATTAGACAGCCGGCACTCAACAGCAAAGCACCCAGCGTCGAAGCTCTGAGCCTTATCGTTCGACTCAAACTCATTGAGAAGGCGGCAACGATCGTAGCCAACAGACTCAACCAACCCAGATAACTTCCGATGGCGATCGTGCCCACTCCCACGTGCTTCGACATCAGCGTTACAGAAATCAAGCCCTGGACCACCAGCCAGGCATTCAGCGCAACTGCTATCAACAGTTGAAACTTCAACAGGAAGTCGCCGAATCTTTGATCTGCGTCGCTGAGTTTTGTCTGCCAACGCGGGCGCGTCGCTAACCAGGGAAGCAAGTAAACTGCACACGTAATTGCATTCAGTTGCAGCAAACGCACGAGGTCCACGCTATATATCGACGTCTGCGCCGAAACGACTGCGAGCAGAAACGCCAGCGTCACTGTCGTGTTGAAACAAGCGCCCGCATAGAATGCGAGTTCAGGCTTGCGCTCACGCAATGCGTGACCAATCAGCACGAGGGCCAGCAACACGAGTGGCACACCGTAAGAAAAATCCTTATTAACGAAAGCGAAGACGCCGCTAATCGGATCTTGAACACCTAAGCCGAAAATTGCTCGGAAGACTGGGGCCATCGTCAGGCCGAGAAGTGGCACTACCGTAAGAGCGAACAGCACTTGTCGAGCGTTACTCGCAAACGCTTCGCTTCCAGCGGAAGGTGTGGGCCAACCGAGGGCGCTCAGATATCGTGCTACCTTGCGCCGGTACCAGATGAGTAATGATCCGACGAGGAGAAACACAGCGGCGAGCCAGCGCCACGCAGTCGCCGTCGCGATCTGACTCTCGAATTGTCCGGCTAACAGAGGAATGATTCCCGAAAGCACTGCCAACGCGCCGAGTAGAAACACGCCGCGGCGTCGTTCCCAGTAAGTCAGCAACATCGCGACGAGCAACAAACCAAGCACGATCCACGAGCCGAGCCCGAGGGCTTCCGCGTGCGGAAATGTCGCGACGTTGAAGCCGGCGTACTCTGTTCCGGGCGCGGCCAGTTCGCGTGTAATACCTGAAAACGCTCCATACGTCGCCAGCAACAGAAACGCCGGGATGAGCAGCCAAACGAGAAACCTATCGAGCGCAAATCTGCTGTCGAGTGGATGAGGAGATAGCTTGAACCGCCGCACAACATGTCGCAGCGCGATCCACGTCAGACAGAACAGCGCGAGCACAGTTCCCTGAATCTGCAGTGCCGCTGGACGCAGAAAGGCATGCGGCAGATATGAGTACCACTCGTAACCCTGTAGAGCGGCTTTGACTGTCAACACAAGTCCGCAAAGAACTGAGATCTGAAACGCATTGAGTATGCTGAGACGGCGGTTGAGCCAGAGCAGCAGTGCGAGTATTCCTGCGATCCAGAAAACTCGCTGCGCCTGCATCCACGTTACTTCCCACGTGTTCGCCTGAAACAGACTAACGACACCGAGCACGATCGAGATCAGCGCTGCGTAATTCAACACTTTCGATAAAACCCGGGCACGCTCGTAACGCGAGCTGATGATCGCCGCGAGAGCACAAATCGTCGCGTGCGCGAAGAGAGCCGTTTGCCACGGAAATGCAAACCCGGATTGCGAGAAGTTATGAGCGAGCGAAAACAGCAGCAGCGCAGCACCGACCCACGTGAACGGCGCGAGCTGGCGTCGCCATGCGATCCAGAAAGCTCCGAGCGCATACAGCCCGTAAACGATCCACAGCGAATAGGCTTCAAAAGCTCCGATGGCAAAGAAAGTTGCGAGTGCGAGACTCATGATTGCCGTCACACATGCGGCAACGAGGTAGTAAGAGCTGTCGCTGGATCTCCTGCGTTGCGACAACCATTCCGACGCCACAACGAAGAGCGCAACCGCGCCGATCAGCAGTTGTCCGCTGTTGACGGAAAGACTGACGGCGAGCAGCGACATCACGCGCAGGTTTTCCCAGGTGATGTTGCCCGACATCACATGTCCGGTCACAAGAAAGGCGAGCGCGAAACAGATCGCTGCGATCAGATGACCGATAGGCAGACGCAACGCGACCGCGAGCGCCGTGAATACTGCGAAGTTAAGCAGTGCTGCGGGAACGATACTCGCCGGATTGGGCCACGCGAGGATCATCCCCGCCAGAACTATCATCAAACCCAAAATTCCGAGTGCTGTGCCCGTCGTTCGTGCCGCAATCAGTTCGCGGTTGGAAATCTTTCGCCAAAGGATCGTCCCTGTGGCAAGCATCGGCAGACCCCACAACGTGACGAGCGGAGCGAGATACATCATCGACATGCCGATCGGTCCAGACTTGTGCAGCAACAGACCAAACGGCAAGAGGGCTGCAAAGCTCATCGTTCCGAGTGTTGTGAAGACTGTTGTGGTTTCGCTTTCGTCGATTTCGCGATCGTGTAGGACGACGCCCAATGCGAGTCCGACTGTCGCGACATAACACAACACTGGAAACGCGCCGAGAAAGATCAGTAACCACGGCGAAGCGTCGATGGACGCGAAATGTCGTACGAGTAATTGGCCGACAGATGATCCAAGTACACCGGCAGAAAGGATATGTGCACAACCGGGCGTGATGATGCGCCCCGCGAAATAGACCAGACAGAGAAATATCGCGGGCGCCGCCAGTTCACTGCCGATAACCAAACCTCCTGACGTGTTGCTCGACGAAACAGCAGCGATGGCGAGGAAGTTCAAGGGCACGAGGAGGGTGGCGATCGTTAGAATGCCGCGGCTGGTTGTCGGGAGTTTCCAACGGTGTTCGGTGTAAAGACCGATACCGAAGAGAATTGCGGTGACGGTCGTGAAGATCAAGAACTTGAGCACGGGAATTTGCGAGATCTGCGCCCACAGACTCACAACGAGGGCAGTCGAACAACCGATGATCAGCAGGCCGCCGATGATCTCGCCCCAGCGAATGTTGCTCTCTTCCATGAAGGAGTTGAGCACTTCGGAAAATGATCGGCGAGGTTGGCGTGGCGGTGCCGGTGGCGCCTCTGATGAAGGTTCGCCGCGCGGTTGTTCATCGTCGTCACTCTTAAACGACGGCACGGGTTTAATGACGACTTCCTCGTCAGGCGCTACAGAGACTACGGAAACAACTGCAGGCGGCGTTGTGACGGGTGTGGGAGCGGGAGCTTGTTCGGGTTTGGGAGTGGGATTAACAAGTCTGGTTCGTTCCGCACGAATCTGACTGATCACCTGTTCGTATGTCTGATCGTTTAGTTTTCCGTCCTCGTAAAACTTGATGATCTGTAGTTCAGTCGTCTTGAGATCGACGAGTTTGGTAAGGACAAGGTCGTGACGCGGCACCACGGGGACGTGGCCCGCTTGTTCGCCGACGGCCCACCGGCATACTGCCGCGACACCCAGCCAGATCACGTGACCGACCACAGTTATTATTGCCAGGAAGATGAACAGTACGATCAGAACTTCCATAACACCTCCGCCAAACTGACATCGAAGTCAGTTTCACAGGATTCATGCTCCGCAGGATTTACAAGATATAATCACCAGGACCCAATGAACCTTTTCAGCGCGATCTTCACGCACGACTCGTCGTCGCCGGCCATCTTGTTCGGCCGGCGCAAGATCACTTACGGCGAATTGCGTGCGGAGACGCTGAAGATGGCCCAGGTTATTCGCTCGCTTGGCGTCGAGCCCGGCGACCGCGTCGCCCTTTTGCTCAATGATTCGCCTGAGTTTGTTGAAGCGTTCATAGCCACGTGTTCGCTTGGGGCAATCGCCGTTCCCATCAACATGGCGTTGCGCGTCGAGGATCAGTGTTCGATCCTTCACAATTCCGGCGCCGGTCTGGCCTTTATGGAGGCGGACACACGCCATGACTTGCTGACACATGCGCCAGAAAAGCTGCAGTCGGTGAAAAATGTTGTCAGCGCCCAGGCTCTGGAAGGGTTGATGGAGCGGCAGCCGGCGTTTGAAGAGTTCGACTTTGCGGAACCGGCTGATGACGAGCCGGCGTTCATCCTTTACACGTCTGGAAGCACGGGTGAATCTAAAGGCGCCGTTCACAGCCAGGCTGACATCTTCTACACAAATCAAACTTACTGTCATGAAGTGTTGCGACTGACGCCTAAGGATCGGCTTTTCTCATCATCGCGATTGCCGTTCGCTTACGGTCTTGGCAATAGCTTGTCCTTTCCGCTTCTGAACGGCGCGACGACGATCCTCTTGCGCGAGAAGCCGTCGCCGGACGTGATTGCGAGAGTGTTCACTGAGCATCGTCCGACGATCTTCTTTGGCGTTCCGGTTATCTACAATCTCCTGCTCGAACATCACCGCCGCGGCAACCGGCTCGACTGTTCGAGCCTGCGGTTATGCATCGCTGCGGGCGAGGCACTGCCTGCGCATCTCGGCGAAGAATGGGAACGGGAGTTTGGCGTTCAGGTGCTCGATGGAATCGGCTCGACCGAGATGCTGCACATGTTCATGTCGAACCATCAGAACGACGTGCGGTACGGCAGCAGTGGGCGACTCCTCGAGGGTTACGAAGCACGACTGCTTGATGAAAACGGCGAGCCGGTGCCTGCGGGCACTGAAGGTAACTTGTGGATTAAAGGCGACAGCGCCTCAATGTATTACTGGGAGCGACCAGAAACCACTGCTGACACTTTTGTAGACGGCTGGGTTCGAACTGGGGATCTGTATCGGTGCGACAAGGACGGCTACTGGTATCACATGGGTCGCAGCGACGATTGTTTCAAATCGAGCGGGCAGTGGGTTTCGCCGGTTGAGGTTGAGGGTGCGCTATTGCGTCACGAAGGCGTGGCTCGCGCCGCGGTGGTGGAAGATTTTGACTCCGATCGACTGCCGTGCGCGTGTGCGTTTGTTGTGAAGCAGGAGGTAGAATTTGATTCGAACCGACTCGAGCACGAGCTGCGCAAACTGGCGGCTCAAACGCTGCCGCGCTTCAAACAACCGCGCCGGTACGTGTTCGTTAACGAGCTCCCCTACACAGCAACGGGGAAGATTCAGCGGTTCAAGCTACGACAGCAATTAAGAAAATATGTCCTATAGGAACTATCGGACCTATTCTCAGAATTTAAAGATGCAAAGCATTCAGGAAACATTCGCACCAAACCTTGCCTGCTTCGGCTGTGGCCCGGCAAACCCAAAAGGTCTGCACGTCCGCAGCTTTCCCGACGGCGATGAGGTCGTCGCTGAGTGGCAGCCGAGCCCGGAGTATGAGGCGTATAACGGCATGCTGAATGGCGGCATCATCGGCACGCTCCTCGACTGTCATTGCAACTGGGCGGCAGCGTGGCACCTGATGCAGAAGAGCGGAGCTGATAAACCGCCATGCACAGTCACCGCCGAATACACGATCAAACTCTTGCGCCCGACACCGACCGACCATCCTTTGAAACTCGTCGCGCGCATAGTTGAATCAAGTAGCAATCGCGCCACGGTCGAAGGTGAGCTAATCGCGCACGAGAAAGTCTGCGCAACGTGTCGCGGCACGTTTGTCGCAGTCAAACCGGGTCATCCGGCATATCATC
This sequence comes from Pyrinomonadaceae bacterium, assembly GCA_036006625.1. GTDB lineage: Bacteria > Acidobacteriota > Blastocatellia > Pyrinomonadales > Pyrinomonadaceae > PSRF01. Next base: position 13,759 of record DASYPN010000430.1, read on the forward strand.
GCTGGTAGAGATTTAACACAATGATTCATCGTCCTCGTCGACTTCGCAGAACAGACGCCATTCGTTCTCTCGTGCGCGAGACATGGCTCGCACCGGAAAATTTCGTGTTGCCGTTGTTTGTTTGTCCCGGAACGGGCGTGCGTCGCGAGATATCCTCGATGCCCGGCGTTTTCAATCTCTCGATCGACGAAACTACAAAAGAAGTCGCGGCAGCTTACGACGCCGGTGTGCGCAGCATCATTCTCTTCGGACTGCCGGAAACAAAAGACCCCGTCGGGTCCGGCGCTTACGCAGAAGACGGCATCGTGCAACGTGCGATTCGCGCTGTTCGACAGTCAACACCGCAGATGATCATCATGGCCGACACGTGTCTCTGCGAGTACACCTCGCACGGTCATTGCGGTGTTGTTCGCGACGGTGACGTGATAAACGACGAGTCATTGGAACTGCTGGCGCAGACAGCGTTGAGCCAGGCAGCAGCGGGCGCCGACATCGTTGGACCCTCGGCGATGATGGACGGCCAGGTTGCAGCGATTCGCGAAATACTCGATCGCGAGGGATTCAAAAACACTGCGATCCTCGCCTATGCAGTGAAGTACGCTTCCGGTTTTTACGGACCTTTCCGCGAGGCGGCACAGAGCGCGCCCGAGTTTGGCGACCGTCGCGCATATCAGATGGATCCGCCGAACGTTCGTGAAGCAATGCGTGAAGCCCAGCTCGATTACTGGGAAGGCGCCGACATCCTGATGGTGAAGCCCGCCACGGTCTATCTCGACATCTTGAGTATGGTGAGCAAGCGCTTCGACGTTCCGATCGCGGCGTATCACGTTTCGGGCGAGTATGCGCTAATTAAAGCGGCCGCTCAGAAAGGTTGGATCGACGAGGAACGCGTAATGCTTGAAACACTCACCGCCATCAAACGCGCCGGCGCCGATATCATCCTGACCTACTACGCCCGAGAAGCTATCAGGGCGATTAGCAACTGAGTTTCAATCCGTGTTGAAAATCGGTGTAAATCTGTGGCTACTCTTTCTCCTGGTTCCGCAAACGCCTAACTGCGGTTGTGAACAAAGGCCTCAACTCACCGTCCTCGCAGTTGTCAACGGCGTCAAGATCACGCAACGGGATTTAAGTATCGATGCCAGAACTCAGGTCAGTCTCGCTGAGGAAACTGTCATCAGGACACGTGCGCAGGAACTGAATCGCCAGATCAACCAGATGCTATTCGCAGCAGAAGCCAGGAAGCGCGGTCTCCCCAAAGAGACTCTTCTCGTGCTTGAAGTCAAAGCCAGAGTGCCTGAACCCACGGAAGCGGAGGCCCGTGCGTTTTATGAGCAGAACAAGAATCGCATTCGCCGGAGTTTTGGTGATGTAAAGAAAGACATCCTGGACCAGATGAGAATTGACCGACAGAATGTGCGTGCCGTTCAGTACCTGAACTCTCTGCGAGCGGGCGCGCAAATCAAAGCGTCGGACTTGCCAGTCACGCCGCCGGAAAACGAAGCGGATCTGGCGCGCGTGTTTGCCACCGTCAATGGCGTAAACATCACTTCCGAAGACATCGAGAAAGAACTGCTCCCGCTGATCTTCATGGTCCAGCAAGAGGTCTACAAGATCCGCAAACGCGATCTGGACATCAGAATCAACGATCTACTTCTCGAGCAGGAGGCAAAGCGACTCGGAACGACGCCGAAGGCACTCGTCGATCTCCACGTCAGGACGAGAGCCCACATAGTCAGTGAAGACCAGGCGCGCGCTTATTACAAGGAACAGAAGGCGAACTTCAAGGGTAAATTCTCAGAGCACAAGTTTCAGATCATGCAATTTCTGCAGGGGCAGGAGTCGGAGAAGTCGTTAGCCGCATACGCGGAGGAACTGAGGAAAGGCGCGGCCGTCCAGGTCTATTTGACCCCGCCTACTCAGCCGGACCTTCGACAGCTCTGTTGCAACCCTGTAGACTAAGCCCGCTTCTAAGGTCACACGCTGGAGAAAATCGCATGAGAATGCTCCCCGGCTTTCAGCGAAAACGCCCTAGAAAACGAATTCTTGCGGCCTCGAGCCTCCTGCTGTTGCTCGCTACCCAAACGGTTGCACAGTCAGGCCGTCGCGCTCCCAAGCCTGTTCAGCCGCCTGCCAACACGCCCAACACGGATTCTGAAGCCCCGAAAAATAGCGCGCGAGAGGTGGAGCAGAAGGTTTCTCTGCTCGTCGGGCGCGAGCCATCTTCCAAACACCTGATCAGCGAAGACGCAATCTTTGCAGACTTCCTCAAACACCTCGGCGAATTCAAAAACGTCAGCTCGACTGCGATCGGCGACATCAAACGCGATCTTGCTGCGAAGCGTGCGAAGACCGAGACCGATTCGGCAGTCGTCGTGCTGCAGTTTGACGTCGATGAGTTTCAGCACGGGACGCTGATACTGAATTCACCCGATCTCGAAGTTCATGTCTACATATATGAGCC
>DASYPN010000431.1:0-2334 GCA_036006625.1 Pyrinomonadaceae bacterium
GCCACTCACTGCTGAAGTTCCAGGTGTCTGTAAAGCGATAATTTCCATAAACGTTCACCGTGTGACGCTGATCCGCGTCACTCGGAAAAGTTAGTCCGTCGCGGTCGTTCGTCAATTCCGTGCGCGAGTATGCGTACGAGACCCAACCCGAAAGTTTGTTCGCGCTGCGTCGCTGCACGGTTAACTCGATTCCGCGAGCATGTCCGCGCAGCAGATTGTCGAAAGGAAATTCCGAGAACGTGACAAAGCCCCCACTCACCCGTGGCTCGTTCAGGCTGAATAACAGATTCGAGTCTTCGCGGTCATAAAACTCTGCGAGCACACGCACTCGGTCTCCAAACCGGCGCTCGATCCCAATGTTGTAGTGCGTGGCGCGTTCAGCGTTCACCCTCGGATTGCCGAGACGGCCGAACATTTGCTCGAAGTCAGGGAATTGATAATAGCGACCGGCGCCTGCTCTCATCGTCCAATCGTTGTCGATTGTCCAACTGAACGATGCCCGTGGCGAGAATTTGGTTTCGCCGGTGGCGCTGCTGTGTTCAACGCGAAGGCCGCCGGTCAGAGCGATTCGGTTTTGTTCGTCACTCCACGTGTCCTGAATGTAATAACCCTGCTCAAAGCCGCGTTCGTCGAACCGCGAAGAATCGACCGGCTGACCGGTGAAAAAATCAAACAGGAAAGTTGAGCTGCTTACGTTGAGTCGTCGCACATACAACCCCACTTCAAACCGATTCGATTTACGTTGGAAGCTCAGGTCGCTGCGCACGCCGAATTGTGTGCGATCACTATCTTCCAGAGTCCGATCATCACGGTTCGTGTTTTTGAAGGTTGAGTGAAGAATAAAAACGCGAGTCTGCGCAAACGTATTTGTGCGCGGCGTGAAGTTCCAGTGCCCGTTAACCATCAGGTTGCGTGTGTTGCCGCGGAACACCTGATTGAATCCAAGCAGATTGCGATCACGATTGCGATCGAACACGAAATCACCAACGATGACCGACGCGCCCACCTGATGACGCGAATTTATGTCGTAAAGAAACTTTCCTTGCCCGTCAGCGAAAGTGAGGACCGGAGGATTATTTGTATACTGAAACTCATCGTTGAATCGCCGCACCAGATAACCCAAATAGCTTTTGCGTGCGGCGAACAAGTAACTACCGCGCTTGTCGTCGAAGGGTCCATCCACACCACCGCTCAGGCCGGTCAGGGCCGCAGCGACTCGTCCCGTTGGCTTCACACGATTGCCATCACGCGTCTGAATGTCCAGTACTGCCGCCGTTCGATCGCCATAGTTTGACGGAAACGCGCCGCTTAATAGCGAAAGCGAATCGACCGCATCGGCATTGATCAGCGACAACGAGCCGGTGTCAGGATATCCACCGGCGATCGTGTGGACGAAGTTCTCTGTCAAAATTCCGTCGACATAGAGACCAACATGATCGAAAGGCGCGCCTCGGACATTGAATTCGCTGCGATAATCGTCGTTGGTGGTTGCTCCCGGCAACGCTTGCGCCGCGCGAATTGGATCACCCACAAGCACGCTTGAAAGCTCCTGAAGCTCGCGTTTGTTTAGCATCTGTTCAGACGCGGCATTCGTCTGTGCACTTTCAAACGGAGTCGTGGTAATGGTGACCTTCTCAGTCAACGCGGCCGCGCCTTCGTTTAGAACGATCTGAAGTTCATTATCACCGGGATTGAGAGTTACCGATTTCTTCACCAGACCAAACGTGACAGTGGTTATGTAAAGATCAACTTCGCCGACCGGCAAGTCGCTGAGGACGAATGCGCCTTTGTCATCAGTCGTGGTGCTGACATCGCTGCTGGTGACAATTACCTTCACCTTCGCCACCGGTTCGCCGGTACGCGCATCAACGACGCGACCGGTCAATCGCGCCGGGCTTTGAGACTGGGTTTGCGCGCGTGTTTCGCTCTGAACCTGCGCGCACGCGAACGCGAGCACTGAGAGAGTCAGGGCTCTCAGACAAAATCGGGGAATGTTCATGACCGCGCTCCTTCCGGATCAGTATCGGACGCGTCTTGGCTTACGAAAAGCGAGAGAGTTTGAATAACTGGGCAGAGCTGGGTTAATGCCCATTGGGATTAGACTGAATCGCGGGCATCTTACCGCAAATCTCGTGGGTCAACCAGATTTTTCCTGCACCAGGATTTGAAAAGAGGCGCCCATTCCATTGGGTAAAATCATTTCGCGGGCTCCGGCGCGCAGAGCCGCTGCCTCGGCTGGATTGAGACGACTACTCAGCCGCTCGAGTTCTTCGATTATTCCCTCGGTCAACAAAAATTGGTCGAGCTGTTCATGCCGAATCGTCCGTAAGCCTA
>DASYPN010000432.1:0-19106 GCA_036006625.1 Pyrinomonadaceae bacterium
CTGGTCCCGAACCGGAACGACCTGAAACCCGATCAAGGCAGGATCGAGAGACTTGCGAAGACTCTCGCTGTAGTTGTTAACCGTCTCCGGTGTCAGCTGATCGTTCGGAGAGTCGATGCGAATCGAAGTCAGTTTTCCGAAACGCGTTTGCCAGAGATTCTGAGCCGTCGAGAGCGGGATGAATGCTTTAGGCGTCGCGCGATACTGGTGCCAGTAGTCTTCGTCCTGCTTGCGCACTCGATTGAGATCGATGGGGAACGGCGGATCCCATGCGGACATGTCTTCCGACTCGGTGATCCCCGGATACTCCGGAACGAGATCGCGGTCGGCAGCTAACCCGACAATCGGAACGATTGCAGCTAACTGGAAATCGGCTTTCTTCGTTTCGAGTCGTCCGTTTTCTTGCCACAGATAATATTCGAGCGATACCGCGTCGCCGGGTTTCACGTTCAGGTCACGCGCGGTCCAGTCGTTGAGAATTATTGGAGGATGCGAAGATGTTTGGGTTGCGGGTTTTGCTAGTTTTGCGAGCGTCTCGTCGTCTACTGCGGTTACCAGTGAATAAGGTGTCGAACGTCCGCCCGAGCTGATGCTGTTCGCGAGATAGGAGAGCACCGGAATTGTTCGAAGCGAGAGTGCTTTGGCGGCTTCGTTAGCAGCAGTGGTTATGTGTTCATTGATGATCTTGCTGTCACTCTCGAGTGAGATTGTTTGATCGTTAATCGATCTGAGTTTGAGTCCAAGATCGTCAAGTGTCGCTTTATTTTTGAGGAGCGTTGCAAGCGACTGCTGTTGTTGCTGCGGTTGAGCTCCGACGAGAATCGTGTTGATACGACCGTTCTTTTCAAGCTCCTGTTGCAGAAAGCTGAGGTTAACAAAGATCGCTCGTACTGCACCGTTCTGTGGTTGCAGTGAAAACTCACCAAGCCTCTCCGGCCCAAGCACTCCGCCAACACTCAGCCTGATCGTTTTGCCAAGATCTTCCTTTCGTCCATGCAGTGACTCCACCGGAATCTCAGAAGGCTTCTCGATTCGCAACACCAGCGACTCGTCCGGACTGCTTCCCAATTCACTCGCCAGACTCGGACTGATGAGCGCGTTTCGATTGTCGGGAGTTGTCACGCCGGCGACGCCATTAAACTTCCAGAATCTTTCATCAACGCCATAAATCTTGACTCCGCCCGCGCGACGCTTGCTTGGTTCATGAACAACAACGCCCTCGAGCGCGATCATCGGACAGGTTCCCTGTTGCTCGAGCTCGGCAGCGAGTTGTTCTCGGAAGAAATTGGCGGATGAGATCAGATCGTCAGTCTTACCGAGTCGTTGCGAGGAAAGATCGCGTAGACTCCCACGAACTGACTCACCGATCAGCAAAGCGCCCGCCAGCACCGAAACTGCAATCGCAACTCCCAGCACGACAACCAGATTGGTTTGCCAGTAATGCCTGAGACTGCGTTTGATGAGTTGAGTGGTTTGCATTAAAGCGATTCGAGATGCTGGTTCCGTAATTCGAAGCGTTGGGGAAAGCGAGCTGCGAGCTCTTTGCTGTGCGTGACCACGATCAGAATGGTTTCCGCGCCATGATGAGTTTCGAGCAGCAGATCGGCGACCACTCCCGCGGATCGTTCGTCGAGATTTCCCGTCGGTTCGTCACACAACAGCAGTTGCGGTTTCATGATCAGTGCACGCGCAAGGGCGACGCGTTGCTTCTCGCCGCCGGAAAGTTGAGCGGGTCGATGGTCCAGTCGTTCTGCGAGTCCGACTTGTTTGAGCAGTTCGGTCGCACGAGTCGTGGGTTCTCCGTTGTTGGTTGAGACCATCGTGGGTGTCAGCACATTCTCGATGACCGAGCACTGCGGCAACAGGCAGTGATCCTGAAACACAAATCCGATCTCCTTATTGCGAAATGCCGCGAGCTGTTTCGCGTTCAGCAGAAAGGGATTTTGATCTTTTAAGGTAACAGTGCCGCTTGACGGCGGCTCGAGTGCACCGAGCATGTAAAGCAGAGTGCTCTTGCCGCTGCCGGACGCTCCCATGATCGACACCGCCGATCCGGGCGGCAGAGTTAACGAAACGTCAGAAACAATTCGGAGTGGTCCAGCGGGAGTGGGGTACTCCTTCGAAAGATTCTCAACTTTAAGCATCCGTGTACATCCGATCCAAATCAGTCTTCATCCGTGGCATTTATTGCCAAACGAAATCAGGGCCTCTAGAATCAGGCAATTCGCGATGAGCCAGTTCGATTCGAACAAAGACTACTACGGCGTTTTGGGCGTCGACAAGCAGGCCTCTCGGGCCGAGATCGACCGCCAGTATAAACGCGCGGCAGCGAAGCATCATCCGGATCGAGGCGGCAGCGAAGAGCAGATGAAGTGTTTGAACGAAGCGTATGGCGTGCTCAAAGACCACACGTTGCGCAGTTCTTACGACGCCGGGCGGCGCAAAACGTATCCGGCTCAGAACTTCACTCCGGTCACGACGCCGACCGCGCGGGACGTTGGTGTGATGGGTCACTGCCTGAGCGCGCTGCTTTGTTTGATCGCGGGTATGTTTTTGTTGTTGCTGGTGCGCTTCCAGTGGATTTGGTTCCTCTGGCCGCTGGCAATACTGGCTCTGTTTGTGCTTGGATTTGGAGTGTTACTGGCGCGCAGCGCGATGGTAGCGGTAGATGCATCGCTTCCGAAGACGAGTCGCTTCAAAGGGCATTCGAAGATTCAGGAAGTCGCGTTTTGGACGGTGATTGTCAGCGGTGGCTACGGCCTCTACGTGGTGATGACTCTTTGAGGATGAGATGATCAGTGGTTTAGACCTTCTCTTTCTCGAGGTCAACAGTCTTGAAGAGTCGCTTGTGTTCTACGAGCAAGTGCTCGGGATGGAGGTCGAGTCAGTTAATCTCAAGTCGGAGCCGCCGATGGCGAGGCTTCGCGGCGGCGCGTTGAAGATCACGTTGGCGCAGAATCTTGAGACGATGTTGCGGCGCGGTCGCGGAGTTCACTTTTTTGTTGGTGTGGAAGACGTCGATCAGTTTTATGAGGATCTGACTGCAAGAGGCGCGTATGTTCAGCCGCCGGTGGATGAAGGTTGGGGCGGTCGCTTCGTGACCCTGGAAGATCCTGACAAGTATCGCTACTTCTTTGTAACGTGGAGAGAATGACTGATGCCGGGACAACATATTGAGAATCTCTTTCGCCGCTTCAAAGGGGAAGTAGTTGACGTGAAGACCGTGTCGGGCGGAATCTATTCAGGGCGCATTTCTGAAGTTACGAACGACTACGTTTGTCTGACGGAAACAAGACCGGAACCCGGGCAGCAGGTATTTTTAGCATTCAACGCGATCGAGTCGATAGTCGTCGGAACGACGGATGCAACCGAATGAATCCGGGCGTATGCTTGGATACAGTCAGTACCGCCCGCGGTAGCGGGTGGGTACGTCGTAGACGCGCTCGGATTAAAAACGCTGCGCCTGCACCCACCCGCTACCGCGGGCGGTACTGACTGTATCCAAGTTTGGTTTTATTATGCAGTATGTAGAGAACCCTCCGAATCCGTGGCTGACTCACTCAGTGGAATGGATCGGCGAACCACCGGAAGCGAAACTCGAAGTCTTTGAAGAGACAGCGACTCGCCACATCATCACTCACAACAACAGCCCTGACGTCGGGTTCGATTACACGGTCAACTGCTATCGCGGTTGTATTCACGGCTGCACTTATTGCTTCAGCCGGCCCACGCATGAGTATCTCGGCTATGGCGCCGGAACGGATTTCGACCGCAAGATCGTCGCGAAGGTGAATGCGCCTGAACTCTTGCGCCAGGACCTGATGAGACCTTCGTGGAAAGGCGCCGAGATCGTTTTCTCTTTCACGTCTGATCCGTACATTCCCCTCGAAGCAAATTACAATTTGACGCGCCGCTGCTTGGAAGTCTGCGCAGAGTTTCGGAATCCTGTCGGTGTGATCACGAAGTCGGCGTTGATACGCAGAGACATCGACGTCCTTCAGGATCTCGCGCGTAATGCCAAGCTCGGAGTGTTCTTCACGATTCCGTTTACAGACGTCGAATCGGCACGCGCGGTTGAGCCATTCGCGCCACTTCCGGAAGCGAGATTTCACGCAATGGAAGCGCTCGCTGCGGCCGGCATCAAAGTCGGAATCGGAATCGCGCCCGTTATCCCTGGTCTATCAACTGACATTCCGGTGTTGTTGAAACGTGCGAAAGAAGCAGGCGCGGAGTATGCGTTCATCAATATGCTGCGTTTGCCCGGCAATGTCGCGCCTTATTTCGAAGAGCGTTTGCGCGAGAAGTTGCCGACGAAAGCCGACCGCGTCCTCAACAGAATTCGCGAAGCACGAGACGGCAAACTCAATTCGGGTGTCTTTGGTGAACGCATGCGAGGTAAAGGCCAATACTGGGAAGCGACCGAACGTCTCTTCAAAATTCACTGCGCGCGTCTCGGCTTCAACAAGAAGCGCACACACCAAACACCAGCAGGTAGCACCTTTCGACGACCCTCGGCCCAGGCTTCATTGTTTTAAATACCTTTTAGCCACAGATAAACGCGGCTATAATACTCACCACCCCACAACAAATCAGGAGGCGAAAGCGATGCTGATACGCGACGTGATTCGCAACCGCGAGCCCTATTCGACGAGAGACTCAGCCACCGTGCAGGAAGCGGCGGAGTTTATGTCCGAGCGAAACATTGGCGCGGTCTGCGTCCTCGATGACGGCGGCAGATTGCTGGGCGTATTTTCCGAACGCGACGTCCTGAATCGCGTCGTTGTCCCCCGACGCGATCCCCACACTGTCAGAGTTGGCGACGTGACGAGCGAGTTGCGCGCTGTGATTCAGTGTGACGAGACACCCCACCAGGCCCTCGAACGAATGGAGCAAATCGGCAGTCGGCATCTGCCAGTGGTTGATGGCGATCGCTGGGTAGGAATGCTCTCGATGCGTGATCTGCTCCGCGTGGAAGTGGGTGAGCAAGGTGATGAGCTCAAACTACTTCACGAATACATTCAACACTAGGGTAAATACTGTAAATCATGAAAATGTATGTTGTGATCGCGCTTCTGATAGCGCTCGGCGTAGCCTGTAACCAGCCGCCTGCGGGACGTGGAGCGGGTGAAACTGAAACTTCCTCACAATCCGGTGTGCGATTCAAAATCGAGAAAGTTGTGGGTGGACTCGAAGTGCCGTGGTCCATTGTTTGGGCGCCAGACGGTCGCATGATCTTCACTGAGCGTCCGGGTCGCGTGCGAGTGTTTGAGAAGGGAGTTTTGAATCCAAAACCGTTGTTCGTCGTGCCTGATGTTGAGCAGTCGGGCGAGAGCGGTTTGATGAGTGTCGCACTTCATCCGCAGTTCAGCAGCAATCATTTTGTCTATCTCTCTTATGCGTACACGAGCGGCGGTGTGCGTGTTCGTGTCGTGCGTTACCGCGAAGCGCCTGAAGGTCTCGTCGATCGCAAAGTGATAATTGAAGATCTGCCGGCGGCACAATTTCACGCCGGTTGCCGTATTCGCTTTGGACCGGACGGAAAACTATACGTGACCACCGGCGACGCCACGCAACGCGAACTCGCACAGAAACTCGACTCGATTGCGGGCAAGACACTGCGATTGAACGACGATGGCACCGTGCCGCAGGACAATCCTTTCGTGGGCCAACAGAACGTCAGACCGGAGATCTGGACGCTCGGTCATCGCAACGCGCAGGGAATGGACTGGCAGCCGGGATCGAATCTGATGTTTCAGACTGAGCATGGTCCGAGTGGATTTGATGGTCCAGGCGGAGGCGATGAAGTGAATATAGTCGAGAAGGGAAAGAATTATGGTTGGCCCATCATTCATCACACGCAAACGAAGGAAGGATTGGAGTCGCCACTGCTCGAGTACACACCTGCGTGTGCGCCTGCGAGCGGAATGTTCTATCGGGGATCAGCTTTTCCACAGTTCAAGGGAAACTTCTTTTTCGGCTGTCTGCGTGGCGAGCGACTGATTCGCGTTGAGCTTGATGGACGAAAGGTTGTGAGACAGGAAGACCTGGTGAAGGACTACGGCCGCATCCGCGATGTTGCCGAAGGACCGGACGGCTATCTTTACTTCTCAACCTCCAATCGCGACGGTCGCGGCCAGCCAGCCACGGATGACGATCGCATCATGCGCCTCGTGCCACAATAAAAAGCAGCAGCCACAAAAAGGCACAAAAAGCACAAAATGGTTATTGAGCGAGAGGCGCCCGCCAAACCTGAAGGGGCAGCGGACGCCTATCAATGAAAAATCATTTTGTGCTTTTTGTGCCTTTTTGTGGCTAGACTTTTTGAGCGAGGATCGCGGTCTTGCTCCAGCCGATCGCCTGTGGTGGCGGAAAACGATATTGATGATCGATGCGGAAGTGGCGCTCGGTTTGATCCTTGACTTCACGCGGCGGATGGCTCTTGAAGCGGAAAAGTATCTCGAGGAAGACGCCTATCAGTCCGGGATGCACGGGCAGGTGCAACAAATGACCGCCGGGCCTGATTACGCGTGCGAGCTCCGTAATCCCGTCGGCGAGCGGCACGTATTCCAGCGCGCCCGCAGTCACCACTAGATCGAGTGACTCGTCAGCAAACGGTAAACACAGCAGATTCCCCTGCGTAAACGTCACATCGCGTTTCCGACCAGAACTGTAATACAAAGCCCTCCGCGCGGCCGCGACCGAGGTCGATGACAAATCCAGCGCCGTGATCGACACGGGAAAGCGTATCGAACGGAGCAAAGCAAGAGTCAGCAGGCCGGTACCGCACCCGGCGTCGAGAATCTTAGCCCCACGAGAGATCGGAAGCGGATGATTCTCAAAGTATTGATCCAAAGAACGACCATAACCGTTGACCTTGAAGGTCAAGTCGTAGAAACGCGCAATGCGGTCGTAATAAGAGCCGGCTTTCGCCTCGTCTTTGGTTGCAGTTAGGGCATACTCCATGAGCTTCTCAAGCCTCAGCTAGTGTTTATCTAAGACAATTGTCGGTATTTCTTTGCCAGATTCGGCGCGCAATTGTAACGTCCTCACCAATTTATCTCAACTGAAATCCCGCGAAACCATCGATTTACTTAGATATTTACAGCAAAGGTCAGGCCACGCAGCCGGCTGCGCAAGAACTCAAAAACCGAGCGTTCCTTAGTTTTTAGGAGGAAACATCATGAATCGAATTCGCCTGATATTGAGCCTCGCAGCGTTTCTCATCGCGGTTTTACTGGGCTCGGGAACCGTCTTTTTGCTGCGACACGCGAGTGCCGCTGCTGTCCCAACTCCGCCACAGGATCGCGTGACAAAATCTTACCCAAACTTTGAGCTCGATGTCCTCGTTAACGGGCGGCCATTACAAGAATATTACGCACGGGGCCGAACATATATCGAAGCACTTCAGGGCGCAGAGTACGAGTTGCAACTCAGGAATAACTCTTCGGACCGCGTGGCTGTAGCGCTTTCGGTCGATGGACTCAACACGATTGATGCTCGGCACACATCGGCATGGGATGCGAGCAAATGGGTGATCGAACCGTATCGGACGATCACGATCAGTGGCTGGCAGATGAGTTCCGAACGTGCGCGCCGTTTTTATTTCACTAACGAACGAGATTCATACGGAGCGAAGCTCGGTCAGACCGCGAATCTAGGTGTTATCTCGGCAGTTTTTTTCAGGGAGCAACGGCGGGTCGCTCCTCCGTACCCGATTTCCAAGAATCGGGATCGAGCCGAGCCGCAGCAGTCGAACAAATCACAAGCAGGGGCGGCGGAGAGTCGCGCAGCGGCGCAGCCACGTGATGATGAGTATGCGGCCACTGGCATCGGGCGGAATGTTCGCAACGATGTGTACTGGGTCAGTATGGATCTGGATTCGCGGGCTGCGGGTGAAGTGACGATCAGATACGAGTACTACTCGGCGCTTTTAAGACTTGGAGTGGTTCCGCGGCAGCAATCACGTGAACCGTTGCAGCGCAGGGAAGACTCGAGAGGCTTTAGTCCGGAGCCGTAGTTAAGCCGCGGATCAAGCGGATTTATTTACGGATGAGGTCCGCGGTGTAGAGACGCCGGTAGACGCGGTAGTTGGACATTACTTTCTGGACGTAGCCTTTTGTTTCGTCGAATCCGACTTCCGAGGTGAACACTCCCGGGTCAGGGCGCTTTGCGCGTTCGAGCCAGCGTGCGACGTTGTCCTCACCGCCGTTATATGACGCGGCGACTGGCTCGAGCATTTGTGGGAACAGTCTGGTCAGGTGCTCGATATACTCGGCGCCAACCATGATCGAAGTTTCCGGCTGGTAGAGTTGATTCTCACGCAGCGCATTCAGGCCGGCGCCTGGCCCATACTTCGCTGCTGCGTCCATCGTTAGCTGCAACAACCCACGCGCGCCGGCTGGCGACTTCGCGAGCGGCTTGAACACACTTTCCTGACGAATCAGCGCAAGAATGAAACGCGGATCGAGCTTGCGTGATTTTGAAGCGCTGAGTATCGCCTGCCGGTATGGCGCCGGGTAGAGTTCGGCAACGGAATCCATCGCGCTGTTAACACGTTGCTCGCGCTGCGAAACGATCTCGGCGCGCGACGGACCAGCAAGCGCGGCCAGACGCTGACTCGCAAGCCAGCCGTAATACGATTCAATGCTGTCGGGGACTGACAGATACGCGTTGAACGCATCGTCCTTTCTTCCGGCTTTCTCGAGACTGAACGCTTTGAGATACGCCACCTCGGCCGGACTTGTCAGCACTGCTCTCGAAAACGATCGCTTCAATAATTGATCAGCAGTATTCACGGCGTCGGACCAGCGATCTTCCGCAACGTAAAGACGCAGCTCAGCAAACATCGCATTGGTCTCGACGGCAGTGCCTGCGAATCGCTGTCTTGTTCGCGCTACCCACTGAAGTGCCTCTGCGGGTTTGTCAGCTTCTCGGAGAGTGTCGATAACATTGAGGTGAGCGGTGTCGATGCGCTCGCCATTCGGATAGCGATCGACGTATTCAGCATATCGATCTGCGGATTCGGCAAATCTTCCCATGCGCAAAAGGGAAGCGGCACTGAAATTCAACGCCTCACGGCTTTCTTTCGTGCCGTTATAGTTTTGAACGATTTGATTGAAGATTGCGTAGCCGGGTTGATAGTCCTTGCTCAGAAAATACGACCGGCCGATACCGAGCATTGCTTCCGGCACGCGCGGATCCTGCGGGTAGTTATCTATCAGCGTTTGCCAGTGCGCGCGCGCTTCCTCGAAAGCACGAACGCTGAGGTAAACAGCGGCGCGGCGCATGTGTTCGGCCGGCGCGAGCTTCGCGAGATTTCCTTTTGCGTCACGATCGGCGGCGTCACTGCGTCGCACGGCGGCGAGCGCCGTTTCGCTGGCGGCTTGTTTTGCAACTACTGATGAGTTTCTATTCGCAGCGGTCGAGGGTAGTGCGCCCAGTAGACAAATAAGAAAGGCGACGAAATTCTTTAACACCCTTAATTACTCCCGGGTTAAATCTGGCGACTCTTCGATGATCTCGAAGCTGGATTGGATTTCTACTGTCGGTCGCAGCGTTGCCGCAACACTACAGTACTTCGTTTCGGAGAGTTCAATTGCATGTGCTACTGCTCGCGGAGAAATCGATCTACCAGTGAAGATGTGATGCACTTTCATCGACGTGTACTTTCGCGGATACTCGTCGCGACGTTGCCCGCTGACTTCAACGACATAACTCGTCACACGCTGTCGCTTCTTCGCAAGGATGCTGGCGACGTCTGTCGCCGTGCACGAGCCGAGTGCGACGAGCAGTAATTCGACGGGCGACGGCGCTGTCGATCGTTGGCTGTCGGTATCGAGTACCATGGCGTGACCCGAAGGAGTAACGCCGAGGAACAAGTCATCGCTCACGAATCGAACTAATGCTTTCACGCCAGGCGCAGACATCGACAAAAGAATAACACACGATTTTCCGAGTCATACCATGTTATGATTTGCGGCAACTTATTGACCTCACATCGTTTCGCCCAGGAGACGCCTTTAACTATTGGCGTGGAGGACCCGACATGGCCGACATCCTGGTCGTTGACGATGACGAAGTGATCCGCGAAACGCTCGATGAATTATTGTCTGCGAGCTATTCCTGCCAAACGGCACACACCGCCGAAGCAGCACTGGCAAAACTCGAAGCCCAACGTTTTGATGTCGTGTTAACTGACATTTCGATGCCGGGCTTGAATGGAATGGAGTTGTTGGAGCGTGTGGTGGAGAAATACCCAGGCACACCGGTGATCATTATTTCCGGTCACAGCGATCAGGATCATGCGCAGGGGCTGATTAGTCGCGGGGCGTTTGATTATTTGCTGAAGCCGTTTCGACTGGAGGTAGTTGAGGAAAGTGTCAAGCGCGCGATCGATCAAAACCAGTGACAGGATTTGCAGGATTTTTCAGGATGAACACGAACCTACGGCTACGGTTTGACGCTTATTCCCTAAGCGACTGATGTCACGCACGAGCTCCGCGATGCGATCGGCAGTGAATGGCTTCGCCACAACCCAATCGACTCCGGCAGCTTTCTTCTCGTGAGAGCCGACAGCCTCGCCCCAACCAGTAATTACTGCGATCGGAACTCGTTGGTTGATCAACCTGATCTCGCGGGCGAGTTCCCAGCCGCTCATCCCCGGCATGCCGACGTCGGTGAACACGCCATCAAACTCATGCTCTCGGAACAGCGATAACGCCTCGCTACCACTTTCCGCCAGATGCACTTCGCAATGTTCACCTTCGAGAATCTCGCCGAGAAGATCTCGAACAAAGTCTTCATCATCGACTACAAGCAGTCTGGTAAGCGATCTCTTCAGAGGCTCTTGCTCTGAAATCACGGTCTCGGACTCTTCTAACACCGAGGCGACTGCAGCCGGCGTGACGCTCTTCTCCGCAATCTTCGCGACCGGCAGCGTGATTCGAAACTCCGTTCCTTTTCCATATTGCGATTCGACATCGATATGCCCGCCGTGTCGCCTGATGATGCCGAAACTCACCGCGAGCCCAAGTCCCAATCCGGCTTTGCCCTTCGTAGTGAAAAACGGATCGAAGATCTTCGAACGAACTTCGGGATACATTCCCACACCACCATCCACGACTTCCACGATCACCTGCTCACCCTCTGTGCGACTGGTGAGCGAGAGCGTTCCACCTTCAGGCATCGCGTCGACGGCGTTGAAGACCATGTTGACCAGAACCTCGCGCAACTCCGAATCATCGCCCATCACCATCGCGTTTGATCCGACATGCAGGTCGAGAGTGATGTGAATGTTTGAAGCTTCAGCACAGTTTTTCCATCGCGGACGTGTGATCTCGCTCGCGTCCAAAAGGATTTGATCGATTGAGACGAGCTCGAAGTTGTGATCGCGACGCTGGCGCGCGAAGTCCTGAATGCGTTTGACTGTCTTCGCTCCGTCTTCGGCGGTCTTGATGATGATGTCGAGACCTCGCTTCAGCTTTTCCGGATCATTGGTGCGTTGCAGCAACTGTGCGCGTCCGAGAATGCCTGCGAGTGTGTTGTTGAAATCGTGTGCGACACCTGAGGCAAGCTCGCCGAGAGCAGAGAGTTTTTCCATCTGCGAGAACTGTTCGCGAAGGCGTTCCTGCTCGGTGATGTAATGCGACAGCTCTTTGACGTGATTTTCAGCCTGCGCTGCCTGCGCCGCCGAAGTCTCAACGTTTTTCAGGTATGTGCGATAGGTGAGGAAGGTGATGGCGATTATCGGAAGTGTGATAACAAACGCGTAAACGCCGATGAAATAAACCAGTCCGGTGATGATTCCTGCTGCGCATGCACCAGTAAAGTAAGTTATCGAAGTCCACAGATAGTGCTTGCGCCACGTTTGCCAGATCGGCTCATTCGCTTTCAGTGCGCCGCCGATCGCGACGATGCCGGAATTGGAGATGTAATGCGTGAGCGCCATCGTGCAGATCGCTGCGACAAAGGTGTGAGTGATCGGTTTCGTTCGCAGCAGTACGACGCTGCCGAAGATCCACTCGAGCACACTGCTCGTGATCAGTATCGAAACGGCGGCAGACGCCCAATTGAAGCCAACAATGATCGGCCGCCGGCTGAAACGCAGCGACGAGATGAACGCCTCCATCGCGCCAACCACGACCGCGGCCGCTCCTCCGTAAAGAAGAAGGACCAGAAATACAAATGTGTCAGAGACTGAAATCTGCGAGCTGAAGCGGGGAATCGGAATCGTGATGCGAGACGTCAGGAGTAGTGCCACGACGATCAGAACAGCAAAGCGTGGATCAAGCTGAGCGACGTCGACCTTGAGCGCGGAGGAGACAAACGCGAGGAGACCGCATGCAATTACTACCCAGAGGAATGGCCCGAACAGTTTGTTTCCCATGGCGCCGGGGTGCGACATTCTTATGTCGTCATATTATGGGTGGGCCAACTTTGCTCCAGCAGAACAATCGGGGGAAGGAAGGGTTCTGCTAGTTTTGCACAGGCTCATTCCTTGGAAGGAAAATTGTCTCGTAAGTGGCTCTGAAATTGAAACCGCATTTACGATAAAAGCCCTGGGCCCACTCATTCGTTTCGTTTACCAGCAGGCAAACGGATTTTGTGTTTTCGAGCAAGCGTCGCAGCAGCTCAGACATCAGACGCTTGCCGAGACTTTTGTTGCGGCAGTCTTCGCGCAGCCAGATTCCCTCGAGATAGATTACTTCGGGAGTTTTCGAGATCACGTCTGCTTTGAAAACCAGGAGACCGTTTTCAACTACCACCCATGTTCGTCGTTGTTCGATCCGTCGCAGGCACCGGTTACGGAAACCTTCGGCATCGACTTCCATCGGATTGATCCCACTTTCAGCGTAAGCGAGTTCGGCCTGGACGGGCATCACGAGTTCCAGCTCGTCAACGGTTGCTGGTCTGAGCCCGGCAATCGGTTCGCGACCTTCAGCAGGCGACGTCAGTTCAAACAACCACTCGCGACATGCAAGACGCTGCTTGCGTCCGCTTTCAGTGTAGTGATTCCAAAAGTCGGCGACTCTTTCCTTCTCGCCCATGATCATGTGCGTGTTTGGACATTCACGCGCCACTTGTGCGAGAGCTGCGAGGGCACGATTGGAAACTGTTTCCATTAACGTTGCGTGACCGACGAGAGCGACGCCTTCGAGTTGGCCGTTCCAGTCGCGACAGCCATAAAATATTCCACGATTGAATGCACTGACGATGCCGTTGTCATGAATCATGCTCATCATTGCCACCGTGTGAATCGGACGCTGCGCCAGGAATTCCAGAACTTCCGCTGCATCGTACTTTGTCAGGCGTTCGACCCGAACCGATTCAAACGTGGGGGGCATTTCACGTCCGTTTGTTTTGGGGGCGGTGTTCGTTTGCAGCATTGGGCTACCTTATCCTCTTGGGCTTATCCTCGTGGGTTTCTGAGTGTTGTTCTTAGTAACCCAGATAGTCCGTGTAGTCGTCGGGCACAATTGTCATGCTCGTCGTAGCGTCGCCATACGTCAGCGCGTTAAAGGCCTGCACGACTGCGTCGCCAATAAGAACACCATCGCCGATGAGTACGCCGTCGCCAATCAAAACGCCATCACCAATTAACACGCCGTCACCGATCAGCACTCCGCCGAGTAGAGCCTTCATGGATATGAATGCTGTGCCGGAGCCCACTGTGGTGCCATTGCTCACAAGAATGGTGTCTCCGATAAGGACGCCGCTCGAAAACATTGTCGAGTCGCCGATGAGTACGCCATCGCCAATCAGAACACCGAGGGTGTCGCTGATCAAAACACCGTCGCCGAGTAACACGCCTTTTCCGTAAACCTTTTGATACTGGGTGATCAGCGCTGTGCCTTTTGCGTAGCCCTGGCCAACGATCGCGCCCTGTGACCACGTGAAGGTGTAGACGCCGGTTGAAGTCGTGATGCTTGTTTGCGGTGTCGGTGCCGCAGTCGTAAGTAAAGAAGCACCGAGTGTCGTGGTGCTGTTGATAGTGGTGCGAACCAGCTTGGCGAGACGAACCGCTCCGTCTACGTTGAGTTCGCCTGTACCCTGCTCATACATGTTGAAGTTTGGAAGCTGCTGCGCGGTGTACATCATTAACGTTTTGATCAAGTTCGGGGTAAGAGTCGGATTGGCTTCAAACATCAGGGCCGCGGTTCCGGATACCAGTGGCGCCGCCATCGACGTTCCGCTGAGCATCATTTGGCTGCGAATCGGACTGCTGCTCACGTGCATATCCAACGACGGATTCTGCGAGAGCAGGAAGTTGTTTGGCGACTCGGCAAAGATTGTCTTGTTGCCTGGCGCCGCGATTTCCGGTTTGGTCAGGTTGTCGTAGTGGTTGACGCCGTTCGTGTCGGTCCAGAAACTGCGCGTTGGACCACGTGAGCTGTAGGTTGCAATCGTGTCGTCGCCTCGCTGGTTGGTTCCTTTCGTATCGACGGCGCCGACAGTGATCACTGAAGGTTCATTGCCGGGAGCGTGAATCTGGCCATAGATCTTTTGACCAAGACTGTCCTTTCCATTGTTACCGGCCGCTGCAACTACGACGATGCCTTTATCGACGAGTTGACGCGCGGCAACACAAAGCGGGTCGAACTTGTAAGAAGTGATTGCGGGTACGCCGATGCTGAGATTCACAACGCGCACGTTGTAAGTCGTCGCATTCGACATCAGCCAGTTGAAGGCTGCAAGCACGTTTGACACCGATCCGGTGCCTTTTGAATTCAAAACTCTGAGATTAAGTAACTTCGCTCGCGGAGCAATTCCGATGTATTCACCTTTGGCTACGAGTCCGTTTCCGGCTGCTGCTGCCGCGACGTGTGTTCCGTGACCGTATGGATCGTCCGTTCGGCCTTCGCCAGTGAAGTCGAGATTGACGACGATTCGTGATTGGCCGGTCTGGGCGTCAATAAAGGATGTGTGTGCGCCGTAGATACCGGAGTCGACGATTGCGATTCCGATTCCACTTCCATCAAGCGCACCGTCAGTGGCCATGGCGCGGACGTTGTCGGTGCCGGTAGTGCGTGCGACGTGTCCGCCGAGAGTCATTACTTCGCTGTCCAGCGAGATAAATTCGACTTCAGGAAAGTTCGACAGAACGTTGACGACGTTGAGTGGTAATTCGAGGGCAAAAGAGTTCAGGTTGTCGAAATGTCTTCTGATTTTGACGCCGTTGGCTGCGAGGAGTGAGTTGAGTTGACCGCTTGGTTTCTGGTTAAGCTGCAGGATCACCTTAACGAGGCTGTCGCTGCTCTTCCGGCCCAGCATGTCGCCGAGATCGGACGCCACCTTGTTGGGCGTTTCGTCGTTGCTGCCGTGCGAATGCTTGTCTTTCGCGCGGACAGTCGCCCAAAGGTTACCGCCGAGAAGGTTTGGTCCCAGCGTGAGGGTTGCCAGCAAGGCCAGCACCAGGAATCGTTTTGTTCTTTTAATCAATGTCACCGTCGTCATTCTCCGTCTGAGGTTTGCCAGTCAGGACAAACAACTGGCGCAGCCCCCTGTGCAGGGATCGTGCCAAGTGCAGGATTTGGATTTAGATCTTTGAGTGACAACAACTTAGCCCGATTTGGAAGGAATTTGTGATGGGCCAAACGCCTGACCGATCTGGGCAGATTGACTGGACCAGCCTTTCACTTTGATAGAATCGCCGCATGCTTCCCGAACTTCCTGAAGAGATTGAGGTTCATCGCGATCGCTTGTGGCGACGTGATCCTGAAAACCGGGTCGAGGATGTTTACGCCGCGGAACGGTTCATTGAAGAGGTCGGGTTTTGCGAGGCTTTGACTGACTCGCGCCGACCAGGACCCTCCCTTTACGTCGCGGTTTGTGGTCGCAGAGACGCGCACATGCCGCGCAATGTGCAGAAGGATCCGGAGAGCCGTTTGGCGTGGTCCATCAAGGACGACGTGATGCGGAGGGGGAAGTGTTTCTATGGAAAACTGCTGCGAGGTCGGTCGACGTTTATCGCGCGGCGGTTGATCCCGCATTTCAACGCGCTCTTTGGAATGCCAAAACGAATGGAGAAGAAGTTCTTATCGGCTGATGCGTTAGCGATTCTGAAGGTTATGAGGAATGAGTGGGAGATGGGGACGCGCGATCTGCGCGAGGCCAGTGGTGTCTCGGAGCGAGCACGGTTTGATAAGGCGATGACGCAGTTGCAGAAGAGTCTCAAGATAATTCCGACGGAGGTGCTGTATGAGCCAACGTTTACGTACATTTGGTCGATTCCCGAGGCGCGTTTTCCTGATGAGATGAATGAGAGTGTTGGGCGTGAAGACGCTTTGCAGGAGATTGCGCGCTCTTACCTTGCCGGCGCTGGCATGACTTTACGTGGTGAATTAGCTCGCGTCACCGGCCTCCGCTCGCCCGAAGCCGGTCTTGGCAACTGGGCCCTCGTCGACATCGGCTTCGCCGAACGTCTAGCCCCCGGCGTCTATCGCCTCTCAACCCTCAACCAAAAAACCAAAGCCCAGTCTATTTAAATTAGAACGTACTGTAGGGGCGGCCCTCCGTGGCCGCCCTCGGTTGGATCGCGTTCGCCAAACCCGAGACCGTCGTCTTTTTGATTACGTGTATAAACCGAGGGCGGCCACGGAGGGCCGCCCCTACAGTACGTTCCGAATAGACCGTTATTGCTATGGTGTCGTGAGGCTTTCGTCGGTGGCTTCACGGAGCGCTTGCTGCTCCAACTGCGCAATCTCCAACACGAGCGGCAACTGATCCTGCGAACTCCCGAGCCGCTGCATCATCATATTCGTCTCGCCTTCAGTCAGCCTGCGCTGCGCCGTCGCTTCAATAACCTGCAATCGAGTCTTCGCCTTAACCAAATGATCATTCGCCGTTTGCCGCAAATGCTCGAGCTTTTCATGATCCGCCGCCAACTCCTTCTGAAGCGATGCAGACTCCGGCGTCTTGAGCGTCCGTGCCCGGTTAATCTGCCGCTCAACTCTCAACATCTCCCGCTTTGAACGCGAAATAATCCGCGACGCAGTGAGCCTGTTAGCTAAGGTTTCGAGGTAAGCGTCCGCTAAAAGCGGGTTACTCCGCTCAATTTCCGCGAGCGACGCACGCTCAGCCGATGTCAATTCTGAGCGGAACCATACAACCTCATTCGCCGTGATTCCATCCGATGCTAATCGGTCTCGCAATTTAGAGAGCCATCTCCGGCGGTAAATCAGGAGAAATACGGCGATCACTACCCCCAGCGCAAATCCCAGGGTCAACGAGAGACCGGCCAACAAGAGATAAACGGCAGCCGATTCTGTGGCTGTAGCTGTCACAAAAAGGATAAGGAAAATCAACGGAGCGGGCAGGGAGGTCGCGACAATGGCTATCCAGGGCGCAAGTTTAAGCAAACCCGCAGTTGTAGCGTCTTTGCCGGCAAGTTTGCCTCTGGACTGAGTCATCTCTAGCATTGCTTCGGATCTTAGCTCATGGAACATGCGACCGCCAGCCGGTTACGCCAACGCCAATTAGGGTGTGGTGTCTGTATAATAACGGCAAGACTACAAAGGAAGATTCAATGAAGACGCTCCGACGACTCACATTTCAGTTCCTTATCGCTTTGAGTGTTGCTCTTGTTACCCAGCCTGTCTTTAGCCAGTCGCCAACAGTTGCAGCGGGTGGCAATGGCAACACGCGTGGGACGGCTGGACCGGGCAGACCGATCACCATTCCAGTCACGATCCGCACCAAAGAGGAGAGCGCTGCCAGATCTGAGGAAAACTATTTTCAGAACATCGATCTGGTGATTAGTGAAGACGGTGACCCCCAATCCATCATCTCGGTGCGTGGTATCACGAACTCGCCAATAACGCTTTGTGTCTTGATTCAGGAAGACCTTGTGCCTTCGGTAGGGAACGAGATCAAGGATCTTGCCGAGTTCATTCGGAGACTGCCGAAAGGCTCGCGAGTGATGGTTGGTAACCTGCGGGCTGGCAGTTTGCAAGTCCGGCAGAAGTTTACGAACGATTTGGAAAAGGCTGCGACCTCACTGCGTCCGCCGAGCGGTTTCCCGAGTTCGGGTCCGTACAATCCGTATGTTGAAGTTATCGAGGCTCTGCGAAGGTTCGAGGGTCAACCACTCGGACGGCGTGCGATTTTGCTGGTTTCCGATGGTCTCGATATTTCGCGTGGAGTCGATTCGTCTTCCCCGTCGCAGAGTGTGGATCTACAGCGTGCAGTAAATGAGTCGCAACGACGCGGCGTGGCGATCTATGGCTTTTACGCACCGACGACCGTCGCGGCAGCAAATCCGAGTCTGATTGGAAACGCGCAGAGCTCGTTGTTGCGGTTGTCTGATGAAACCGGTGGAATCGCTTTCTTCCAGGGGACCGGCGCGCCCGTGAGTTTCCGCCCTTTCATTCGCGAGCTGGATACAGCACTGCAGAAGCAAGCCGCGTTGACGTTCTTGTCAACACACCTCAAGAAGGGATTTCACAAGATCGAAGTGAAATCATCGACTCCAGGAGTGCGCGTCTCGTATCCTTCGGGTTACGTGAGGAATTAGGTAACACTGATTAGGCGGATTTCTTAAACCGATTTACGCGGATTCTCACTGTACGGTCGCGGCCAGCAGCGATCCACGATGATCACTCGCGATGGCCCAACCTTCCGCGAGCTGTCCAATCATTCCATGAAAGTAGATCTCGCTGCCGCTTAGCACGACGAGCACATCCCCGGCGTGATAGCGCGGGTCTTCGAGTCGGAAACGAATCACCGTCGCCTGTCCATTCTTCTGCTCGAGTGTTTCAAACTGAAAAGAATCAGCGTCGGCTACATATGTCTGCGAATTATTCGCAACTCTCTGCTCTTCTGGCATCGGTATGAATTCTCGTTCTACTGAAGCGCTGGAAAAATCGTGGGGCGGCATGTGGGTCTCGAACCCACGACCTCCAGATCCACAATCTGGCGCTCTAACCTACTGAGCTAATGCCGCCATATTCGGTTTGTGTTAATGCCCCCGGCAGGACTCGAACCTGCGGCCCTCTGCTTAGCTTCCAGCATCAGGCTTTCCCTGACCGCCCGTCAAAGCTGGGGTTGCTGGCTGGACTATATCTTGGACATCACAGTCCCGACCCGTATAGTCTCTGAGGATCCCTGCA
>DASYPN010000433.1:0-3079 GCA_036006625.1 Pyrinomonadaceae bacterium
TTTTGATCGAGTTCACCAAATCCGAGACCGTCGCTTCTAGAACTACTACACAAACCACGGGCGGCCACGGAGGGCCGCCCCTACAGTTGAACCTAAACTACAACAGTCTTCGTCGAAGCATATCGAGGGCGGCTTGCGAAGCACGCCAGCGCACAAGACTTCGATCACCGGGCAAGGTGAACCTGCGATGTTGCGTCTTGTCCTCGTCTGCAAGCGCGATGAAAACGGTTCCCACCGGCTTCTCTTCCGTACCGCCTTCAGGACCAGCGATCCCCGTGATCGATAACGCAAAATCGGTAGCGGCTCGACGGCGCATACCTTCAGCCATCGCCTCCGCAACCGGACCACTAACCGCGCCGTGCTCGAGCAACAACATTGGCTCGACGCCGAGCGCGCGCGTCTTCGCGTCGTTGGCGTAAGTCACAACACCTTCGATGAAATACTTCGAAGATCCAGGCACCGACGTAATGCGCTGTGCGAGCAGACCGCCAGTACAACTCTCAGCGACCGAGAGCGTGTAACCACCGAGCGCGAGTTTCAAGCCGACGACCTGCTCCATCGTCTCGCCGCCAAACGAGAACACCGCATTGCCGAGCCGCTCTTCAATCTGTCCCGACAAACGATCGAGTAAATCGTTCGCCTCTGCTTCCGTTCGCCCGCGAGCGGTGAGATGAATCTCAATCTCGCTCTTGTTAAAGAGAATCGTTGTAACCGGATTATCGTACTGCGAATAAACCGGCGCGATCTTCTCGTCCACAGCCGACTCGCCCAGGCCCGCCACTCGCAACATACGCCGCACTACACGCAAACTTCCGGCACGCCCCCCGAGTTTCGCAGCGACGTGGTTTTCAAACATCGGCTTCAGCTCACGTGGTGGACCGGGCAACAAGACAATCGCGGTGCCCTGATGATCGAGGAACATTCCCGGTGCAGTGCCGTTCGGATTCGGTAGGACTTCTGCGTCTTCGATCACCATCGCCTGGCGCGAATTGCGCTCCGGCATCGTCACTCCAAAACTCTGAAAACGCTGCCGAATCTCCGCGAGCACAACCTCGTCGAGCAAAAGCCGCCGGCCGAGTGCACGCGCGGTGATCTTGCGCGTGATGTCGTCTTCGGTCGGACCAAGACCGCCGGTGGTGATCACCACTTTCGAGCGCCGGACTGCGTCTTTGATTGTTTCTTCGAGGCGGGCATCGTCGTCGCCCACGATTGTCTTGAGTTTGACTTCGATGCCGAGACGATTGAGTTGTTCGGTGAGCCAGAGGCTGTTGGTGTCTGTGCGATCGGGCGCAAGCAGCTCCGATCCGATGGCGATGATTTCGGCTGAGAGAGATTCAAACAAGCGCGTTAATTATTAGCTCTCGTTTCGTCCTGGTAAACCTCGTGCAAGACTGTCGAAATCGGCGGGGGCGCGGCGATCGCGCTCAACGGCGACGAAGGATTAAAGCTGATCTCTTCGCGTACTTCGACAACTTGCGTCTCGTGAGTCTCTTCCTTTATGGCGTCCTTCTGCGCTTCCACTACGTCGCGGCTTTCACACAGCATTTTCACCGCGTGGCGTTGTCGTGCGCGTTCCAAACTTCTGATCGCGGCAAGAGTCTGCGGTGCAGTTGACGGCTGATACTCGATCCTTCGCAGTATCGACACGTAACGACGAAGTTGCGGAGACGGCGCAGTGCGATGAGTCTCGTCACAATGCTGGTCATCACTCAGACGCGAAAGGTATTCAACTGCGGCTGCGTGATTGCCGAGACGCTGGTACAGCGCGCCGAGTGCGTAGTAATTCAACGGCGGTGGGTCAGGCATGATCTCGAGCAGGCTCTCGCCGTGTTCGATCACTTCCGCAATCTCAAAACCGTACCAGCGCCGTTCTTCTTCGCGCAGGATCGCTTCCGCGGCAATGTAGAAGTCAAAAATTCTTTCGATTTCGCGGCTCTGCGCGCGCCGCGCACATAGCCAAACGACAAGTATCGAACCGGTGAGCAGCACGATGATCACCGGTGGGAACCCCACTGCATTGAGCATCGCTATAACAATAATGACTGCGATCGCTTTCGACGTGAGTTTCCCTGTGCTCGTCATAACACCTCCACATTGCCGATATTTCTCTGTGCAATCTCTGTGTTCTCTGTGTCTCTGTGGTTGTTGTATCTCGCATTCCTATAACCACAGAGACACAGAGAACACAGAGGTTGCACAGAGAAGAATTTCAAAGCCTTGCGATAATTGCTGCTCCCGCCTGTTCTGTAGAGAGTTGTCCGCCAAGATCTCTGGTCGTTTCGTTGGCAGAGATCGCGCTGCGAACAGCCTCTTCTATTTCGTTATTCAAAGTTTGGAAGCCCAGGTATTCTAACATCATCGCTGAAGTCAGAATAGCTCCAATCGGATTTGCGATTCCCTTGCCCGCGATGGGTGGCGCGCTGCCGTGCACGGGCTCGAAGAGGGACACTTTTCCCGGATGAATATTTCCCGAAGCGGCCAGTCCGAGTCCACCCTGAATCGCGGCGCCGAGGTCTGTCAGAATATCGCCAAACAGATTGTTACTGACGATCACGTCGTACTGCGACGGATCGAGCACCATGTACATCGCCATCGCGTCGACGTACTGATGATTCGCAGTGATCTCCGTGTAGCCGGTAGCGACTTCTTTGAAGACACGTTGCCAGAGATCGCCGCCGAAACGCTGCACGTTTGACTTGTCAGCCATCGTCACTCGCTTGCGGCCGTTTGCATGCGCGTATTCGAAGGCGGCGACGATGATTCGTTCGACACCACGACGCGTATTGACTTCGTCCTGGAGTGCAATCTCGTCGGCCGTTCCGTGTTTTAAGAATCCGCCCGCGCCGCAGTATGCACCTTCCGTGTTTTCACGAAAGACGACGAAGTCGATGTCTGAAGTTTTACGATTGAGTAACGGTGTGAGATGGTCGTTGAGCAGACGCACAGGTCTCAGATTGATGTAGAGATCCAGACCGCGACGCATTCCGAGCAAGATGTCTTCGGCGTGCTTGTTTGACGGCACTCTCGGATCGCCAAACGCACCGGCGAGGATCGCGTCAAACTCAGCAGTCAACATCTC
>DASYPN010000434.1:0-3715 GCA_036006625.1 Pyrinomonadaceae bacterium
GTACGCTCTTCTACAAAATGCAGCAGATCCGCCAGATCCTTGTACTGGCCTGCATACGATCCGATGCGCGCGACGATCTCTTTGTAAAGCGCGGCTTCACGTTCGAAGAGCTTGTGAAATCGTTGGGCCAGCCAGCCACGCAACGGAGCTGCGAGTAAAGCGAGCGCGAGGATCAGCAACGCTTCGACGAGTCCTGGTCTAACGCCGTATCGTTGCGTCATCCAATCGCCGATGGTGCGAATGCCGAATACGTAAACCGTCAACACCACCGTGGCGAACGTCACCACAATCAGACTTTCTTCAATGATTATTTCGAGATAGCGATAACGATAGATGTAGTAAGCCAGCAGAACTGAAGGCAGCAGCGAACCGAGATTCGCGATCGTCTTGAGATAGAGTCCGGCAACGGTTCCCTCGCCGACACCCGCCGCCAGCGCCGCAAAGATCACAAAGCCCACGCCAATAAACGAGAAAGCAAGCGTCCGCATGATGCGCTTCTCACTGCGGTTCCTGCTCTTCCGTGCAATCAGCAGTTCCGTTAACGCAATCAACCCGAGCACATACGCAATCCAGAACGCGAAAGGAATCACGAAGAACGATAGCTTCGTGAACATCGGCGCGTATTCGCCAGTCCAGAGTTGCGGTATGGCAATGAGAAGAAAGATTGTCGGGACATATGAGAGATAGACGCGGATGTGCTCGGTCTTGTTGAGCGGACGACCCTGCGCGTTGGCCCAAAGGTGAAGATGAACGTGAAGCAGAAATGAGTACGCGAAAGTGATGCTGACAACGGCGACCGTGTCTGCAAACCGAAGCAACGTGGTCCACGTGTCAGGACCAAGATCGAAAAGACCGTGCAGCGTGACGACGAGATTGCTGGTGTGCCAGCCACCCATCGTAAGGGCAAGCAGGGCAAGCAATCGTTCGATGTTCGTGAGTTTACTGCGGTGAGTGACGAGCTGGAATAGCATCCAGAGCGGCAGCAATGCGCCGATGCTATAGCCGATGACCTGTAGTATTTCGAGCGGGTCGAGTGGGGACATCGAAATCAATAGGTCCTATTGGACATATGGGACCTATCAGTTCGCCGCCGTGCTCTTAGCTACCTGCGATGTAAATGTTATCTCAACGCGGCGGTTCTTTTTCTGGCCTGCAACCGTCGTGTTTGGAGCAAGCGGGTTGGAAGCGCCCATGCCGTTGGCCTGAATCCGCATCGGATCGACGCCGGCTGATTGAAAGCGATCGGAAAGCACCCGAGCTCGCTCCTGGGTCAACTGCTGCAATGAAACTTCGTTGCCTTTACTGTCAGTGTAAGCCTCGATCAGAATCTGATAGTCAGGATTACTGGCCAGCAACGCTGCCAGTGGTTCGAGTTTAGCCGACGACGCAGCCGACAATGTCGCCGTGCGCGCGTTGGTCCAGATCGTCTCCGGTAGCACGAGACGGAAACCTGATGTTGTTTCTTTAAGCGTGCCGTATTTCGCGAGGGTTTCCTTCAGAGTCGCTTCAGCGGCGCGTTTTTCGGCCGCTCGTCGCTCGGCTTCGACACGGGCTGTTTCCGCCTGCTTCTCACCTTCCATTCGTGCGAGTTTCAGTTTTGCTGAGTCACCTTCGGAACGCAGCGTAGCGTTCTCATCACGAAGCTGCGCGATCTCAACACGCTTTTCGCGAAGCTGATCGTTGGCAGTGCCTAAATCTCGCTCGGCGAGTTCGCGCGCCCGCTGCTCTTTCTCGAGCGCCGCGCGAAGTTGTGCGACTTCTCTTTGCGCAGCGTCTGCAGTCTGCTCGGCACTCCGCACTGCTTCATCACGTCGTCGAATCTCGTCACGACGAATCCGAGCGGCTTTGTGAATCACCGCGGCTTCTTCTGCGCTTGCACCCAGCGACGTAGCTTTTCTCGCTTCGACATCAACTTCCGTAAGCGGCGAATTCATACGCCACGCCTTCTCTGCGACCTGTAACTGGTCTTCGGCTTTCTGCAATTCGTCAGGCGCATCACCTCCGGCTCCTGCATATTTCGCAAGGTTCACCGCCTGGCGCGCTCCGAGCAGAGACACTGGTGTTTGCCGGTAATCGCGATCCGCTATTTCTGGCACGCTGGCCGTGCGGAAATAATCACTCGAGTTTCCAATGTAACGAACATCAACCGTCTCCACAGAACTACCATTTGCACGCTGCGGCGGCAGGTTCTCCATCACGACCATACGGCTCGGCACTTTCATTAAGAAGTGAGGCTCAGCCGTGAGAACCATCGCAAACGTTTGCAGCGGCGTCGTGACGTCCAGCTTCGAATCGACAAAAGAGCTTCCGCTGCGCTTAATCTCGCCAAGACTGTCGACGTGTCCATCGGGTGTGATGGCCCAGAGAATGTACGTCGTATAGATTCCGCCTAGCTCTGACGCTCGCGGCAGATCTTCGACATTGAATTCCACTCGAGTACCGCGACGCCCTTGTCGTTTTACCTTCGCCTCACCTTTAAGGCGCGGCAATACAGTCGTGCCACGAAACTTGACGGTAACTGTTTCATCCAGCGGGTAGGTTATAGCGATCGTCTTGCGTTCAATGTCCTGCTGGGCAAATACAACCGATGCAAAAAGTAGAAAAGCACTGAGCGCAAAAACGAGATGTCGACCAATGCGGCTGAAACTCATGGTGTAACAACTCCTGACTTGCGAAATTGGGAGCAACTGGCAGTAGTTAAAAGATGCCCCAAACAGGCGCATTGTTGCCGAAGGGATGTGAGAGGTCAAGACGATTTGAGACAGAGATCGCGAGAATCAGCGTTTCTTAACGGCTTTTTGTTTGCGGTAGGCTGCGATTTGAATAATTAGGAGAGAGATTCCGCCGATCGCGAGCATAGGCGTCCAGCCGCGCGGCCGGAAGAGCTGCAGCACAACCCAGGCAGCGGTCAACAGCGATCCAATCCACCAGAGCATCGCGACTAATTAATCTCGTTCAGGGAATCTCGTTCAGCTTGTACCCGACTCCTCGAACCGTCAGCACGTAACGCGGGTTCTTCGGGTCCGTCTCGAGCTTCTTACGAAGACGATTTATGTGTGGATCGATGTTACGCTGATAGCCTTCGTAGTCCGTGCTCCAGACTCGATCGAGCAGAGCATTTCTGGACCAGGCGCGGCCCGGTTCCGACGCAAGCAGTTCGAGAATCTGAAACTCGAGCGGTGTCAGATCGACGCGAGAGCCGTTGCGAATCACTTCATGCCGGCGCTTATCAATGACGAGATCGCCCACTTCAATGCGTTCGCCATCGATTTCCGGTGGTGCTGCCCCGCCTCGACGCAACAGGGCTTCAACTCGATATTCGAGCTCGCGTGGGCTAAACGGTTTCGCCAGATAATCATCTGCGCCAGCCTCAAAGCCTGCGACTTTGTCCGAAAGCGCGTCGTGTGCAGTCAGGAAGAGCGCCGGCGTCTGAATGCCTCGATCTCGAACGCGTTTCAGCAGCTCGATGCCGGACATCCCGGGCATCGACACATCGAAGATGAAACAGTCGAAGTGCCCGGCAATCGTGGCCTCCAAAGCCGCACTGCCGCTTTCTCGTTCGTCGACTTGAAACCCCAGCCTCCGGAAGTACTCGGCCAGGAGAAGTCTCATATCGGTATCGTCATCAGCGATTAGAAGACGTTTACCTGCGTGCTTATTGTTTGGTGTCGCTTGCTGTGCCAAATGTCTGATCCTGTCGGAGTGGATCTAAATC
>DASYPN010000435.1:0-11067 GCA_036006625.1 Pyrinomonadaceae bacterium
GACGAAAGAGATTCAGGCTCGTATCGACGCGATCAAGAAGTTGCGTGAGTCACAGCAGGGTCCGACCGCGTTACTTCAGGAAATCAAAGCGCGCTTTGACGCCGTTCCTGGTCTTTACCTGACGAGCGTTGAGAACAGAGAGGGAGAGATAACGATCAAGGGTCTATCCCCGAATGAGTATTCGGTAACCAAGTTTGGTCAGAGCCTCGAATTTTCAAACGGCCTGTTTGGCAATCTGACTATCGAGACGACGAGAGAAACCGCGAAACAAGCAACTCCTGCGAGTGGGAGCGCGGCGACCCCCGATAAAGATGGCCTTCCTCTACCCGAAGTGGTCGCCTTCACGGTGAAGGCTAACTTCGGCAGTTCCAAGTCGCAATCTCAACAAGCGCCACCTGCTCCAGCGAATCAGGTTGCAATGAAGAAGTAGTTTTAGACAGAGGATAAGAAGATGAAACTCGGCAAACTCCCAGCTCTTCCATGGTACATGCGACTGATGGCGTTCGTCCTCGTCGGCTTCGTCTTGTATTTCGGTTTCTGGTACTTCATGACGCGTGGTACACGAACAGAAACCAAAGGGATGGAAGAAGAGATCGCTTCACTGAGAACAAAGAATGCGCAGGCAGCGATCGTGCAGCAGAACCTCAACAACTTCAAAGCTACCTACAAGGCTCGCGAAGAAGAATTTGCTGAGTTGAAAGCACTACTGCCCGAGCAGCGCGAGCTGACGATGGTCCTGCAGGGAATTCAGGATCGTGCGAAGACCAATGGTCTCGTACTCACGCGTTTCAGTCCTAAAGAAGATGTGCAGCAGGACAACTACAATGGCAAAAAGATCGAAGTAAACGTCGTCAGTGGTTTTGCCGGCCTCCGGGCTTTCTTTGATCAGATGGCCCACTATCAACGGATAGTCTCGATTACTAATTTCGACTTGCGGCAACTTGATAAGCAGTCGCTTACGAAGACGGTCGATGCGCGATTTGAATTGACTGCTTACTACGTCTCCAACGAGAAGTTGCAGACCCAGCCCGCTGCGACTGCCAAGCCAGCAGCCGGCGGCGCCGTACCTGCTCCAGCTGCTCCCGCCCCACAGCCCGCAAAATAGTGCGAGCAAGAACTCACTCAGAAAGCGAAGACGATGATGCAAGTTAAAGAGACAGCGAGAATCGGTTTCACGAGTTTCCTGCTTAGTGCAGCGATGGTGGTTACGAGTGGTTTCGCGATCGGCGTCGTGGCCCAGGGCAAGGAAAATCGAACTCAAGAGAGCCAACCGGAGAAGACCGTGTTGACCAGGAAGTCCGCCGCTGGCGGACGCGATCCGTTCCGAAAGTACGAAGCACCGCCACCGCAGGTTAAGCGAATAGCCGGGCAATCGCCGATACCGTCGATCCAGGAACGGATTGCACAATACAAGGCGCAGAAAGTCGCGGCCATGAATGCGCGTATGGCGGCGCCCAAACCTACCACCGCGTTGTTGCTCAGTGAGATTCAAGTCATCGGCATCTCTCGCTCACCGAGAGGCTACGCCGCCATCGTCGAAGCCACGCCAATCAAACTTTCGTATGTCATCTATCCTGGCGAGCCGTTCTTTGATGGCCAGCTAGTGGCAATAGAAGACAACCGTCTCGTGTTTCGTCGTGAGACGGTGTTCACCGATGGTCATCGCGAACGAGCAGTCGAGTACAAGCCCCTGAGACAACCAACTCAGGTGAACTCCATGGCAGCACCCGCCAATCAGTCTGTTGCGACTGCCACCCCTTAACCTTTTCTGGTTTGGTTTCGAAGCCAGACCGTTGAACCGCGCTGGTGTTTTTCAACTCTGAAAACACCGGCGCCCTTTTGACAAACACCGAAAACGTAGCCGTGTTTAGTGCGGCGCGCGCTTTAGTTGCCCCGGCAATCGAGCGTAGTGCGTGGCGGCGCGTCTTCGGACATCCCCCTAAGGAGGGAACGATGTTTTCTCAGTTTCGAGTCAAATCAGCCATTACAAGGACCACGCTCGTCCTGTCGCTTGTGTGCCTCTCGGCAGCAGGCGTCCTGGCTGCTACAGGAAATTTAGTCGCTCCTGACCTCAGTCAGAGCCAGGGCCAGCAGTCTTCGGCCGCAGCGCCATTACCCACACCTCCTGTGGGCATGACGAAATCTACTGACAAGCAGTCGGAGCAAGGTCGACAGTATGGACAGCCAGGATTCGTCGGTGAGCCGATCAACCTGAACGTCGTGAATGCCGACATCCGCGACATCCTCAACTACATCACCGAACAGTATGGCGTGAACTTCGTCATCGACGCGTCAGTCGCAGCGGTACCGGTGACTGTTAACGTTCAGGATGTGCCGTGGAATGTTGCTCTCGAAGCAGTGCTCAAAGCCAACCGGCTGGGCATTGAAGTGAACGGCAACATCCTTCGCGTCGCGACGACCGATGTACTTGCGAAAGAAGCGGAAACTCAGAAGGTGATCAACGACTCGCGTCTGGATGCTTCACCGCTCGTTACCGAATTTATCAGACTTAATTACGCGCGTGCTTCGGGCACCCTCGCCCAGGCAGCCGGCTCGACTGGCGCGTTCTCCGGTGGTTCCACGAACCTCAGTTTTAGTGGTGGCGCTGGTGGCGATGCGACGGGTGGCGGCGGCGATCAAGGTCTGCTTCCGATCATCTCGCGCAGACTTTCGCGTCGTGGTTCTATCGAAGTTGATGGTCGCAGCAACACGCTGATCATCACGGACGTGAGAGAGAACATCGATGCGATCCGTCAACTGGTTGCAATCCTGGACCAGCCGGAACCGCAAGTTGAAATCGAAACACGCATTGTCATTGCGCAACGCAACTTCAGTCGCGATCTCGGCTCACAGCTTTCGCTGGGTGTTTTCAATCCGTCGCGAGGTGGATTGGCTAACATCAGTACTTTGCCAACGCAGAGTAGTAGTTCCGGAAGTGGCGGGAGTGGCGGTGGTTCGGGTGGTGGCAGTGGTTCAGGAGGCAGTCAAGGCACCCCGTCAGGACCAAATCCGCTTAGCGTTTTCGGTGGTTTGGCCGGCACTACGCAACCCGCCCCCAGCTTGGCCGCGGCAGCCGCAAGCACGGTCATTGGTTTGACGACCGGATTGTTTGGAACAGCGCAGATCAGCGCGCTGCTGACGTTGGCCGAGTCACGAGGTCAGGCGAAGACAGTTGCTACTCCTCGTGTCACTGCTTTGAACAATCGTCCCGCACAGATTGAAAGTGGTTCACAGATCCCCGTGCAAACAACACAGGCTGCAAGTGGTACCGCAGTCGTGACTACGACGTTCGTGTCCGTGCCGCTGCGTCTTTCAATCACGCCGCAGATTACCGATGCAGGTACAGTTGTGTTGCGCGTCACGATCGAAAACAACACGCTGAACACCGGTATCGCAGTTGCCGGCGTTCCTGGTATCGACACACAGCGCATGCAGTCGGAAGTGCTGGTGCCAGATGGTGGCACGACTGTTATGGGCGGCGTCCTTGCCGATACCGAAGGCGAAGCTCAGCAACGCACTCCTGGACTCGCTTCGATTCCAGTTGTAGGCAATCTCTTCAAGAGAAAACTGACGACACGACAGAACAGTGAAATCCTGTTCTTCATCACACCGCACATCTATCGTCCCGATTACCAGGGCCGTCCGACAGCGGGAACCGTTTCAAATGGTCAGCGCTCGATCACGATTCCGCAGCCAGTACCACTTGGGAATCCGCCGACCAACACGCCGACACCAACTCAGTTGCAGCAGCCTCAGCAGCAACCGACCACCACACCTTCAAATCCGCCGCAGTTGTTGAGTGCTCCGCTGCCGAACAGTCCGACGGGTACGTCGACTGCGCGACCGGGAACTCTTAGCGGTCAACGTCCTTAATTGGAGGGTTACATGTTCAAGGAAATGCTTGAGGACATTATTGGACGCACCGAGGGCAGCCTCGGTGCGCTCATAATGGGAACAGATGGCATCGCCGTTGAAAAGGTTCTCGGCGAAGCCGGCATGGATGCGAATCTCGATGTTGCTGCGGCCGAATTTACGTCTCTCGTGCGCAGTGCCCAGCGTGCTGGAACAGACACGGGTCTCGGTGGTTTGCGCGAACTCGTTGTTCAACTCGAAGGCGCGACGATGGTGATGCGACTGTTAAGTCGCGACTATTTCGTCGTGCTTGCACTGAGTGCGCAAGGTAACCTGGGCCGGGCACGTTTCGAACTGCGCAAAGCGGAGTTGAAACTGGCGAAAGAGTTCGCAGTTTAATGCCACAAACAAACACAAGAACCACGAACGCACTTCTGGCGCATGTAGTGTGTTTGGTGTTTTTTTGTGTTTTTGCAGCAGCGACTGCGAAGGCAGCTTCGCTTTATGGAAAGGTGATTGAAGTTAATAGCGGCGACGTAATTACCATCTTCAATCTGAATCGTCCGGTTCGCGTGAAGCTCCTTGGTGTTGATGCTCCGGAGATGAACCAGTCGTTTGGGGACGTCGCAAAGAAGCACCTTTACGATCTGGTGTTTGATAAGGGTGTGCTGGTTAATTACTCCGGCATTGCTGCCGATAAGAGTCTGACTGGCCGGGTTTCACTGAACGACGTTGACATCGGTGCACAGATGATTCGCGACGGCGCCGCGTGGTTCGATCTGAATAACATGGATCGACTGAGTGCAAGTGATCGCGAAGTCTATCAGCAATCCGAACAGGCAGCGCGAAGCGAAAAGCGTGGGTTGTGGCAGCAGGCTAATCCGGTCGCGCCGTGGGAGTTTGTCAAAGCTGAAAATGCGAAGAAGAATCCGGCTGTATCGCTCAACAAGAACGAGGCTTCCTTAAGAGTTAGGCCGGATGGTTTAGCCTCGGAGTTGACGAATTTCTCGTTGATGACTCGCAACGTAAAGGCTGCTGAACCATCAGCTTCGGCTTCAGTACTCAAACGTGAATTGATTGACGGTGCTGGATTGCCGTCAGGATTGCCTTTTACCGCGTTTCCGCCGCCCAATGGAACACGTATCGTTAAGTCGATCGCTTTTGGTTCTGAAGTAGTGAAGACCAATCAGTACATCGCGTGGGAAGGTCGGAATCTATATTCGGTTGCCTGGTTTACAGCGCAGACGTATGGCGAAGACGACCATTTGGCGCTGGACCAGTTTATCTTCAACGAGTATATGGCCGGCGTTGCCGGCGCGTTGACTGGTGGCGACCCGAAGGCTCGATGCCATCCGCAGAGCGAAAAAGATGTTTCCGCGAATGGATATTTTGGAGTTGAGCTCGACTTGAGTCTGTGTCCGATGCCAACTCGTATCCGCGCGTTCACGAAGACGACAGGTGATAAACGAGAAGTTTATTTTGCGGCTGTGACGTTCCAAGACGAAGACGCGAATGTGACGCGCTTCCTCAAGACCTTCACCATGAGCCACAAAAAAGCACAAAAAGCACAGAAAGAAAATCCCTGATGTTAGGGTAGTTTGATGTAAGGCATGCCGCGGAGAATTATTCGTTGGCGTCGAGCCACACGACGTGGATTGATCTGTGGATTGAAGACCGTTCGCGGGTTCGGAATCATCGCCGAGAGATAGGCTGCCTCCGTCGCACTCAGCGCCGACGCAGGCTTCCGAAAGTAACGTTGCGACGCGGCTTCAGCGCCGTAAATCCCATCGCCCCACTCAATCACATTCAAATAAATCTCGAGTATGCGCCTCTTCGTTAGCGTCCGTTCAAGCATGATCGTCAGCGCGGCTTCCTGACCTTTTCTCAAAAACGATCGTTGCGATGAAAGATAAAGATTCTTCGCGAGTTGCTGGCTGATCGTCGAACCACCGCGCTTGAACTCAGGAAGACTCGGAAGCCAGTCGTCATCTTCACCTTCAGCTTTCGCTTCGCGCGCCGCTTCTCGCTGAGCCTGCTCAAACGCTTTCTGAATCGCTTCGTAGTCGAACCCGTGATGCGTCAGAAAATTTGTGTCTTCACCAGCCAACACTGCGCGCTGCAGATTCGGTGAGATCCTGTCGAGTGGCACCCAGACCTGCTCACGTCTGGGTTGTTGTCCCTTTGCTTTTGCCTCTTTGATGCGAGTGTCGATCAATGACGTCGACGAAGGATTGCCGTTGCGGAGCGTAAGCACCCGGACAAACATGATGGCTTCCCAACCGATCGCCCCAACGACAATGCCCAACACTACCAGGAACACAATTCGGAAGATTCTTCGCATCTCTCTCGTTCGTAACGTTCAGGCGAGCCGGCGAGTTGCAGCCGGCGCTTCGAAAACTTCTTTAACTGTTCGAATGGTGTTGCAGTGAATCTCGATCGTATCGTTGATGTCTTTGCCGTAGCCGCCCGACATCACAGTCACAACCGGTACCTCGCGTTCATAACATTCGCGCAGCACGAACTCGTCACGTAAACGCAGTCCTTCAATTGAAAGAGCAACGCGACCGAGTTTGTCTCCGGCATGCGGGTCTGCTCCCGCAAGATAGAAAACGACATCAGGCTCGTGGGCAAATACAGTTTGCAAGTGATGCGCTAGAGTCTCGAGATACTCGTCATCCGAAGTGCCGTCACGCAGCTCGACGTCTAAAGACGATTGTGCTTTGAAGAGCGGATAGTTGTTCGCTCCGTGCATGGAGAAAGTAAACGTCTCTGTATCGCCGGAAAAGATCGTTGCTGTCCCGTTGCCCTGGTGCACGTCGCAGTCGACGATCGCAGCTCGGCGGAGCGATTTCCTCGCGCGCATCGCGCGAACGGCAATCGCCACGTCGTTCAGCACACAAAATCCCTCGCCATGATCGGGGAAGGAGTGATGTGTACCGCCCGCGAGATTGGAGCTGTAGCCTTCAGCGAGTGCGAGGTGAGTAGCGGCTAAAGTGCCTCCGACCGCATAGAATGATCGACGGACCAGTGACTCGGACCACGGTAAGCCGAGTCGTCTTATTTCTTTCCCCGTCAGGGCACCGTTGCACAAACGCGAGACGTAGTCTTCAGTGTGGACGAGTAGGACATCTTCGACACTTGCAGGATCCGGCTCGAAGATTTCATCCGGCCGCAGCGTGCCTTCCGCCAGCAGCTTATCGCGTACGAGTTCGAATTTACGGATGGGAAAAACGTGACCTGCGCCTATCTCTGCGTAGTAACGAGGCGTGTAAAAGACGTGCATGCGTGGACAGATATTAAAGATTTCTCCCGCAAAGGCACAACGTAAGAAAGGCATTCTTGTCCCGATGTTTATCGTTGCGCCGTTGCGCCTTTGCGGGAGAAATACTTATTTTCGAGATTTTCGACTGATCCCGCGGTAGTTGACGTTGCCGGGAAGTTTGCGTGGCAGCTCGAGGTTGTCGTCGACGATGTCTTCGAGGTGGACACTGGCCGCACGAGCGTAGGCGAGCAGCGTTATCAGGGTGGGCTCACGTTTGTCCTGCTCATACTCGGAAATGCGACCGTAGTGCATAGTGTCGCTGAATCCCAGACGTTCCAGCATCTGCGTCTGCGATAGACCAAGACCAGTGCGGATCTGGAGCAATTTTTCGGCAAGTCTCTCCGGCCGCGGACGCGGATTGCCCATCAGAAGTTACCTCCTGATGGTTCCGGCTGGCGCGTACTCGCAGTTGGGAGTGTTCTGCGTTCGCTTTTATTTGTCGCCGTGAGTATGAACCTTTCATGCTCAACGGCGATGCTCATCACTCTTTAGTGTGGGAGGTTGAGCCGCGCATTTTGCCGTTGCTGAATTGTCAAAGACCGTCCCATCCTAAACGACGGACCACGAAATCGTAAATAGAAAAAAATTAGCCACAGACTACAAGGATTATTGATCCGTGAAATCTGTGGCTAAATTCACTTAACGAGCAATGAACTGGTCAGTCAAAACAACGGTCACTGGAATGCCGTCGATTGAGTCAGGCAAGTTGGGCCTGTTCGCGGAATCCTTGTCTACGTAGATCACGATAGCTGCTTCACCATCAGCTCGGTTTGACGCTCCGACGCCGGCGCCGATGACGCCGGGAGTGAACATCAAGCTGGTGCGGTGTACTTCGAGTACTGCCGACGCGCGATCCGCTGCTTGTTGTGGAAGTTGCATAAGACCTGCCAATCCAGGAATGAAGGCTTGTCGTCCACCGCCTTGTCCGATGCCCGCGTGGCCGCCGCCGCCACCACCACCGCTACCGAAGCTAAAGGTGCGGCCCAGCGCGGTCCCGAGTTTCGTCAACACTTCGCCGATCGGATTACCGATCGTGGTGGAGCTGCTGCCCGCGTAAAGCAGAGCGACAGGATTGTGGGACGTGTTGTTCGTAACGATCAATGAACCTGAGTCGCCACCAGCACTGAACGTACTGCTATTGATCACCACCTGATTGGTATAAGAGACGGTGAACTTCTTACCCTGATTGCATCCTTTCTGGTACTGAACGCTAACACTCGTATTGATTGAAGCGATCGTTCCAGTGGTGAACCCGGTTGTCCGACCACTTTTTGCAACGCCGAGACCCACGCTCGGATTAACCGTCGAGCTGCTTGGCACGCCGACGTCTTCGATGAATCCAGTTGAATCCATTTGACCTGGTCTCAACTGAGCGACTGCGGCGTCGACGTTGGAACCGAGTGGCGATGCGCCAGTGAAATCCGCAACGACCGTAGCGATGCGGCAGGAGTTATCGATGAGACCGGGCTGCGACACGTCTTCGCCGGCGACAGCCTGGTCGCCGCGGGCAAGGACGTGATTGTTACTCAGAATGTATTGATTAGTCCCGTCTGTAACCAGCGAGCCGAGAGTGCCGCTACAACAGAACGCTTTGCTTATGTCGTTGACGTTTCCGCCTGAGACGCCGAAATGCTGATTTCTAACTTGGTGATTTGCTCCGCCATCTGCGAGCCCCGACGTGAGCAGCGAGCTGAACAGCGCGAGCGAAGCGACCAGGACGAAGACCAGAAGGACTTTGAATCTAAACATGAAGAGGTCTCCTTTTTGATGAAAGTCGTAACGGATACAAAGACACGCCGAAATCGCGTGATTCGATTCTTGTGTTAGTAAGGCTCCGACCGGCAAATGGGGGAGTTAATTCTTACTTCTGACGTCGGAAAAAGTCAACGTGAGATTAGACGAGTTTGTTAAGCTTTTACGGATTTTGATAGTAGTTGACTTACGCTTGGGAACTCTGCGCGAGGCGAGCCTGGTAGTCGAAGGTGCCGGGAAGTTTGCGTGGCAGATCGATATCGTCGTCGACGATTACTTCGAGGTGGATCTGGGCGAGCTTAGCGTACGCGAGCAGTATTACGAGCGGCGGCTCGTTCTTGTCGAGCTCATACTTCGAGATGTTGGTGTAATGGATCATCTCTGCAACGCCCATCTGCTTGACCATCTCCGACTGAGAAAGCTTGAGGCTCTGCCGAATTTGCAGGAGCTTCTCAGCCAATCGTCTTGGACGTGGTCTCGCGCTACCCATCGATAAGATCGTCTGCGAACACACAACAACTACCGAAAATTAACCTTGACTCTCTATAGACAGTTAGATATAGTCTTACTCGCTGTAGAGAGTATACCTCAACTATCCATGATAGTGGGTGTGTTTTTGTGGATAATTGTGTCCAACGAGAAGAGAGGTAAGTCGATGAGAGAGGCTTCGAGGAAAGAGTCTGTTGTCGTGTGGAAGGTGGCAGTGGGGAAAGGGCGTATACGAAAGCGGTCTCCCGGAGGCTTAAACAGGGAGATCAAACGCAATCATGATCGGTTTCCTCTGGATGTAGTTCTTCAGCTCACGATCAAAGAAACTCAGTGCACCAGCTCATCGGCGTGTGACTCCTCAGCACCGATCGTCAGTGCGAGCGTGCGGATGGTGGTGCGAGCTTCGTGTTGTTCTTCTTCGGTGAGCAGGGACCAGGCAAGGGAAATGGGACATTCGGCATCGTGAGTCTGCGCTTTGTGACAAACAGGGCAGCCGTCAGCGGAAAGCTCAAGCACGACATAGAGCTTCGCCAGCAACGTGATGATCAGTTCAGCGCGTTTTTTCTGCTCGTCCGATTCAAACATGCCCGTCCACTGTTTACGCGATTAATACTGTAGCGTGTTTTCCCATTTCACACGCTTCAGCAGCGCAAAGTCGGAAAGCATCTTGCCTGCGCCAAGCACGACCGATGTCAGCGGGTCGTCAGCGACAAAGACGGGCAGGCCGGTTTCAGTTCTTAAACGCTTGTCGAGATTCGCGAGTAGTGCTCCACCGCCCGTCAGAACAACGCCACGATCGATGATGTCTGCTGAGAGCTCGGGTGGCGTGCGCTCGAGTGCTACACGCACTGCATCCACGATCGCGCTGACACATGGATTGAGCGCCTGACGCACTTCCTCATCACTCACTGTGATCGTCTGTGGAATGCCTTCGACGAGATTACGGCCACGCACGTCCATTGAGATAGGCTCATCAAGCGGAAACGCACTACCGAGTTGAATCTTGATCTCTTCCGCGGTGCGCTCACCGATCAGAAGGTTGTACTTACGCTTCACATACTCCGCAACCGCAGTGTCCATCGCGTCGCCCGCGGTGCGCACTGCACGCGCGTACACGATTCCGCCAAGACTGATGACTGCGATGTCCGTCGTGCCGCCGCCGATATCGACAACAATATTTCCCTGCGGCTCGGTGATTGGCAGGCCGGCGCCGATAGCTGCCGCGACTGCTTCCTCGACGAGGTACACCTCGGAGGCCTTCGCTCGATACGCTGAATCCTCGACGGCGCGTCTTTCAACCTGCGTGATCTCACTGGGGATTCCGATGACGACTCGCGGGCTAACCCACGTGCGACCGTTATGCGCTTTACGGATGAAATGCTGGAGCATTTTCTCAGTCACTTCAAAATTCGCAATCACGCCGTCACGCATCGGCCGGATGGCGACGATGTTCCCGGGTGTCCGGCCCAGCATCTCCTTTGCGTCCTTACCGACAGCTTCAACCTGATTTGTCACCTTATTAATGGCGACTATTGACGGTTCGCTCAAGACGACGCCGCGCCCTTTGGCATAAACAAGCGTGTTGGCGGTCCCGAGGTCGATGGCCAGGTCGTTGGAACGCAGTCCGGAGAGCAGAGGGAAGGACATAGTGA
>DASYPN010000436.1:0-5381 GCA_036006625.1 Pyrinomonadaceae bacterium
GTCGGCCGGCTCACCCCATAATCTCTACACAAGGCTGCAATCGACTCCGCTCCGGCCCTCGCTCGCAGCACAAACTCCACGCGTTGATCCATGACGCTTTCAGTTCTCCAAGGCATCTGCAGCTCGTCCAGGTCCTGCAGACTACCTCATCAACTGTAAAGGATGTCATGATAACGATCTGTAAAGCATGTCATGATAATGAACACACGGAGGGCCGCCCCTACAGTAGCATCGATCGTTATAATGGTTTCACGGTGTTGAAGAGTTCAGTCATTGGAATGGTGATGCTTCTGGGCGTTGCGGCGGCGCAGGCGCAGAGTGGCGACGTTAATCTGGATCGTCTCAACGAAGCGGCTCGCGCAATCAGCGAAGGTCAACTACCGCGCGCGGAACAACTGCTCAACTCCGTACTCGCGGCGCTGCCGAATGACGCCGACGCCCTGAACCTGCTGGGCGTGGTTCGTGCAAAACAGGATCGTAAAACAGACGCAGAACGTTTCTTCCGTCGCGCACTCGCGAGTTCTCCGTCACATCTCGGCGCGCACATCAATCTCAGCGAACTCTTAACAACTACAAACAGATCCGCAGAAGCCTTGCCGATTCTAATCAGCGCACACAAGCTCGCGCCCGATCGTACAGAAATCACTCTGAGACTAGGAATGCTTTACGCAGAGAAACGTGACTATCAGCACGCGCTTCAAGTCCTCGATGAAGCACTCGCAAACAAACCTGATGACGTAGCGACCTTGCGAGCACTGGCTCGCGTCGCACGAGCAACGGGGAATTTCGAGAAAGCTCTCTCTCATCTTATTGAGGCTCGTCGCCTTGCGCCGCAATCACCCGCCGTCCTTTACGACTTCGGCGTAACAACTCTGCAGATGGATCTCGTGCTCGATGCGTTACCCGTATTTGAGCAACTGCATCGCGACTACCCTCGCGAGCCGGCGTATCTCTACGGATTAGCCGCCACGCACTGGCGGAAAGGCGAAACTGCCGAGACGACGCGCTTGCTGAAAGAGTACGTCACGCTCCAACCGCGCGAACCTTCCGGCTGGTACTTGTTGGGTGCGGCATTGCTTCGACAGGAACAAACTTCAGAGGCGAACGCGGCACTACAAAAGAGTCTCTTGCTCAAAGCTGATCCGGACGCTGAGTATCTGTTTGCCGTGAGTTTCGACAAGTTGGGCAACCGCCACGCCGCTATCAAGATATTCCAGGAGATCGCACGGACACATCCTGCTCACGCTGCGACGCATGCTGCGCTCGGAACCGTCTACCGTGAATCTGGCCGATATGCCGAAGCTCGTGTGGAACTGGAACGCGCCGTCGAACTCGACGCCAACGACCTGCGCGCGAATTACCAGTTGGGTTTGGTCTACGCAAAACTCGGTGAAAAAGACGCGGCCAAAAAGATGTTTGACCGCGCCGACGAACTGCGCAAACGTCAGCACGACCAGGAACGAGTGATTCTCAAGTTGATCGACCCACCGCAACCTTAAGTTGACCTTCCGGGCCACAAGTCCATAATATGCGGTGGCTCACCAACACTCGTTACGAAATAAATGTCGGAAGAACCCTCTGCTACTGAGCGACGTGCTCAATTGATTCTGCATGAGCTACTGCGTGCAGGTAAGGTGTCGGTTCTTTCCCTGGCCCATCGACTGAACGTCTCGCCGGCAACCATCCGACGCGATCTCAGCGAGCTCGAGCAACGCGGACTCCTGCGACGCAGCCATGGCGGCGCGGAACCAGTTCAGCCACTGCTTTACGAACCGTTCCGTCACATCTCCTCCTTTCACGAACAGGAACGAGAGCGCAGCGCTGAGAAACGTCGCATCGGTCTCGTCGCGTCTGAACTAGTTAGCGATGGCGAGATCCT
Source organism: Pyrinomonadaceae bacterium (assembly GCA_036006625.1). GTDB lineage: Bacteria > Acidobacteriota > Blastocatellia > Pyrinomonadales > Pyrinomonadaceae > PSRF01. The sequence goes on from DASYPN010000436.1 coordinate 1,880, forward strand.
CGCGATCGGCGCGGGTACGACGGCGACACAGGTGGCGCGTAGTGTCTGCCTTCATAAGGGGATCACGGTTTTGACGAATGCGGTGAACGTGGCGATGGAGTTGAGTCATCGCGATGATCTGAAGGTGATCGTTACCGGCGGATTTCTTAGTGGAGACTGGTTCGCCCTCGTTGGTCCAGCGGCGATCGAAAGCGTCGGCGAGATCTTTGTGGACAAGGTATTCATCGGCGTCGATGGCATACACGTCGAACATGGCATCACTACAAACTACCCGGACCAGGCCTCGATTCACCGCGCCATGATGCGCCAGGCACGCAAGAAGATCGTCGTCGCCGATCATCGAAAGATCGGAGCTATAGGCACGGCCCTGATCGCTCCGGTCAACGATGTAGACGTGTTGATTACCGACAAAGGCGTGTCAGACGAAGCCATTGCGCCTTTTGTCGACATCGGGATCGACGTTCAGCGAGCTTAATTCGCGATCGTGGGCCAGCCTTCCGAGTCCCAGCGGAGAGTCGAGATCCGCAGAGTTGAGACACCTCGCCACTCAATATCGTAAGCGTGATAGATGAGATAGTCGCCGTTCTTCTCTTGTAAGACCGCGGAGTGACCTGGGCCCGCCCAACGACCTGCACCTGCTACGACGAGTGTGCCGCCACCTTCCATCATGGGTTTGCCGCTGCGATCAATGTATGGACCAGTGAGTCGGCGTGCGCGTCCTACACGAATGTTGTAAGTGCTGTCCTTTCCACGACAACAGAAATCGAATGAGACAAAGAGGTAGTAGTAGTCGTTCTTCCGAATGATGTTTGGAGCTTCGATTGCGCCGGGTGTGGGACGGCGTGCGAGTGAGTAGAGGGTTTGATCTTGAGAGCTCAGCTTGCCGGTTGATTGGTCCAGCTTACGAAGTTTGATGCCGCCCCAAAAACTTCCGAGCGCGAGCCAGGGCTGATCGTGTTCGTCGAGCACGACGTCAGGATCGATCGCGTTCCAGTCGTCGCTGGTTTCTGAGCCGATTACTGCGCCCTGGTCCATCCAGCGGTACTTGTCGCTTGCTGGATCGAGAGTCTGATTGGTTGCGAGGCCGATGCGAGAGTGGTTGCTACCGAATGTCGAGACGGAATAGTAAAGGTGGTACTTGCCGTTGAAGTAAGCGACGTCGGGAGCCCACAAGCCTCTCAGACCAGGAACGTCTTTGACGGCCCATTCCGGAAGGTGAGCGAAGACGTCGCCGCACAAGCGCCAGTGGACCAGGTCGTTCGAGCATCTGATCGCGATACCCGCGCGCGTTGAGAAGAGGTAGTAGGTGTTGCCCTCCTTGATGATGCTCGGATCATGGACCTGACGGACGTCGCCCTCCTGCGACCAAACCAGCGTCGGACAAGTTACGAGTAAGCAAACAGACAACAGAAATAAATTTTCACGCAAAGACGCAAAGGAAGACAGCAAGCCAAAGAGAACGGGTGACGTCTTTGCGCATCCCTTTGCGTCTTTGCGTGAGATCCTCATCTGTGAAATTTGCCACACTTCGCTAGAAAATTCTTGACTTGATGTTCATTTGTAGCGAAAATGCGCAAACCGCGCAATCGATTTACTGAGTTTTACACAGGAGCGATTATCACTGGCCCAGGTGATCTAAGCGGATAATCGCTTCTGCGCAGGTGCCTTCAAGTCAAAATTCGTCTGCTTTGCGTCCTGGTCTCGGGGGGAGGTCGTAATGAAAATTTCTAACTTGGCTATCGCTGTATTACTCGTACTCACGCTCGCCGGTATTTCATCAGCCCAAAGTGATCGCGGAGGAATAACCGGGAGAGTGACTGATCAGGCCGGGGCGGTCGTTGCCGATGCGAAGGTCACGGCACTCAACGTCCAAACCGGCGAGACTCGCGAAGCACGCACGAATGGCGAAGGCAATTACACCATCCCGCAATTACCCGCAGTTGTTTACACGATCAAGGTCGAGGCGACGGGCTTCAAAACCGCTTCAGTCGAGAACATCAAAATCGCAGTGCAAGTGATCCGCACTGTCGACGTCACACTTGAAGTCGGCGAATTGACCAACACCGTAATAGTCTCGGGTGAAGCAGCTCCCGTCTTGCAAACGGAAAATCCCGCGTCACAGCTCAACGTCAGTGAGCGACAAGTTCGTGAATTACCACTACTCGTCGCGGCCGAGAGCGGTGGTCGTTCGCCGTTGTCGTTCATCTTCCTCGACAGCAGTGTGGTATCAAACGACCGCACGCCAACGGGCGCGACCTCTGGCAGTACCGGCACAAACGCGACGAACTTCCGTATCAACGGCGGCCAGGGATTGGGCGCAGACATTCTGATCGACGGCGCTCAAACGCGACGCGGCGAGAATGGCACGTTCTTCTCCGAAGTCGCACCGGGTCCGAACGCGTTTCAGGAATTCACGCTCTCGACAAGCAGTTACTCGGCGGAGTTTGGTAACTCTTCAGGTGGTGTCGTTAACTTCACCATCAAGACAGGCAGTAACGATTTCCACGGCGAAGCCTATCTTTTCCATATCAACGACGCGCTCAACGCAAACATCGACCGCAATCGAATCCTCGGCGACGATAAACCTCTCGATCGCCAGTTTGATTACGGGTTCAGCGTCGGTGGGCCACTGATTCTGCCGCATTTCGGTGAGGGTGGACCAAAAATCTGGAGCGGCAGGAACAAGACGTTTTTCTTTTTCAACTATGGAGGCTATCGAACATCGCAATCCGAGTCCGTCTCGGTAAGTGTGCCAACGTTAAGGATGCGCAATGGTGATTTCGGCGAGCTCCTGACTGATCCTTATGTGCTTCAGTTCTTCGGCGGCCCCGTCCAAATCTTCGATCCGGCTCAAGCTCCGGGAGCGCGCACAGCGATTCCAGGTAACCGGCTGGACCAGTATCTTGGGGGGGCTCGCATCTCAGCGATTGGCAGAAATTTCGTCGACCTGTTTCCGCTGCCAAACCAGACTGGACTGAATGGGTCAACAGTCTTTCACAACTTCCGTGCTAATTCTAATCAGACTGCACGGACGAATTATTACGTAACGAAGATCACGCAGAACCTGACTGACCGGCAAACGCTCAACTTCAGTTACACGTTTCGAAAACTGCCGAGCGTGAAAGGCGGCTTCCCGAGATTCCCGGAGCCGTTCGTTGCGCAGGGAGTGTGGAACCAGGTCTTCAAGTCGTATTACGCACGCCTGCAACACGATTGGACTCTGACGCCGGCTTTCATTAACCACCTCAACCTCGGCTTCTCGCGTTCCGACGTCCAAAACCGTAACTTCTCGCGTGGGATTCCGGTCAGCACGCTTGGACTGAGTCCGAATGCAACGCAGAACTTCGGTCTACCGTTGATTGGATTTCCGGGATATGGCGACAATCCCGTTACCTCGACTGATCCGAGAGCCTATCAGCCGGGTGGTTCGACCTTCTTCGACAACCGGGTTCGCGACAACTCTGAACACATCAGCGACGTTGCAACTCTTCTCAAAGGCAAG
>DASYPN010000437.1:0-2549 GCA_036006625.1 Pyrinomonadaceae bacterium
CGTCGCATACTTCGTCTTCACCCAGAACTTCTGACCGAAACGCGACACGGGCGCCGTCACGATCCGCTCTGAGAATCCTTTCTGATCGATCTGTGCCACGTCGTAAACACGCAATCCGCCCTCGCCGGCGGCCACATACGCATACTCACCACGCAACTGCACCTGTAGCACGTGCGGATTACCGGCGTGCTCGTAGAACGTCTTCAACTCACTTCCGCCGCGTGTGAACTGTTCGTAGTTCAAAGGATATGCGATCTTGTGAAGCGTGCTGCCAAACACGGCTTGCGGCTCTGTCGGTTCAGTCGCAACGACGACTTCCAACGCATCGTCAGCCGCGACGTAAACATAACGACCCATGAAGTTGACGAAGTTAGTTCCCTGCAGCAGCAACTGCGCGAGCCACGCGTTGTTGTCGTTCTTTTCCGAGACGTGACAATCGCTACACGTCTTCGTCTCCGTCGCGCGAACCGTGTGCGGGACGTGCGTATTGAACGACTGGCCGGCAAAACCTTCAGCCGAAGTCGTCTGCTGTTGTGAATAGATCCATTCGCGATTCTGATTCTGAGAGCTCACCAAAATTGCGGATGAAGAACGAACGGGCGCGACGCGATTTCCAGTCACAGTTCCATCGCGACCGAGCATGAAGATGTCGTCGCGGAGAACCTGGAAGTTGTATTGCGTGAAGTTGCGGGTGTCTCCGCCTTCGTTGTGGCGGTTCGGCATCTTGCGATTCGCCTGCATCGACAGGTGACATCCAAAACAGCTCGTCACCCACGAAGAGTGACAAGACACGCACGTCATGTTTGCGTCGCGATGCGCCAGTTGATTGCTGTCTGCCGGAACATCGCCCCAGGTCGCATTGTCTTTCCGAATCGTCTTTGCGTAACGCGACTGCTCGTTGTAGTCGCGCGTGCCGACCGTCACTGTGTCGAGGGTCTGCGGCACACGCCACCAGCGCCCGGGCACGACCATCGAGTTCTGCATGATGTCGCCGGCTTTCAAATCGATGTCGACCCCCTTCTCGTCCTTGCGTTTGCGATCGCGAGTGACGCGCTGGAAGAGTGGAATGCGTGTGCCTTCCGCGTCGCGGACACGTATACGCGTGAGATCCTGTCCGGTCAGTGGCTGGTTTTGTGATTTGCGACGCTCAGCACCGGTTCCAGTCGCTACGGCCGCGGCCGCGCCTGAAGTAAAGAGCGTCGCCTTCTTCTGAATCGACCCGTGACAGTCTTCGCATGCGATCTCGATTGCAGCGCGCGGCTCGTTGTAGAGATTGCCGTCGCCGTGTGAGTCCTGTCGGAAATGACAATCAACGCAGTGCATTCCGCGCTCGGCGTGAATGTCGTTGAGATGTACTGCCTTCTCGAACTTCGCAGGATCATCGGGCGAGACCACATTGCCCTGCGCGTCCAGCAGGTTTCCTTTCCGATCTCGTTTGAAGACTTTGCGAAACAGCCAGCCGTGGCCGTGAAAATCTGCAAACTGTGTGTTGCGCAACAGCGCGTTGAATGAGGCAGTGCCAGTGTCTTTCAGGAAGTCGAAGTCAGACCACAATCCGCGGAGACTCGCGCCTTCGGGATTGCGATCCAGTTTCTCCTTCTCTTCATCCTGGCTCGGATTGTGCTGCGTCGCGGGATACATCTTCGCCCCATCGCTCTCGTTGTCCCACCACGTCAGGCCGAGATAACTCGCGACCATATTCGTGCCGGGGTGCATGTGACAGACCATGCACTGCGACGTCGGAATCTGGCTCGTGAACTGGTGCTTGATCGGATGACCCGACTCAGTCTTCGGGATCGAGGGATCGGAAGTTTGCGAACGCCCGAGATTTCCGGCTTGCTGGTAGAAAGCCGAATGCGACGGATCGCGATCGTTTGCGTAAATTACGTGACACCCGGAACAACCCGACGAGCGATAATCGCCGGGATGATCGTTCGTGCCGAGAAAGTTGAGTGTCGGATCGAGTAGACGCGTTTTCTGTATTCCGAGAAAAACAGGATCGGTGCGTTGCGCGGTGCCGAAACCACGTGCGCTGAGTCCCTTGTCGGGCTTGCCGGGATCTTCTTCCTTGTCAGGCAGACCAACTTCGAGCCGTCGCTTCCCGCCTCGCTCAAAAACACGCAGGACGTTTCCCGGTTGAGAGATTTCCCAGCGCGGCAGCGGATCGAGCAGACTCAGAAAGCCTTTCGTACGTCGCTCTTCTTCAGTTGTCGTTTGCAGCAGTGTTTGCGGCGCACCCGATTCGCTATAGCTCTCACCAAAGCGCTGATCCTTCAAATGAAAACTGCCGTTGTTATAAAGCGCTGCACCCCAAAGCATCGCGCCATGCGTCATCATGCTGCGCGGGACGTTCTTTGATTCAACCTCATGACACGCCGAACCCGCACACGTCTTTCCAACAACTCGCAAATCACCCGGATTGATGAACCGCACAAACTCCCAACTCTCGCGCGCCAAAAGCGTGTTGGACCGCTCCGGATTCGCCCCCGTGTATTTGCCATCTCGTCGCCACTCGCGCGGGAACTTCGGCCTCACATGCGCTTCCTCTT
>DASYPN010000438.1:0-5473 GCA_036006625.1 Pyrinomonadaceae bacterium
GGATGTTCGACTGTGACTTTGACCGTGGTGCCGCGTGGTCCGAGCAAAAACTTTCGGACTTCCGGATAGGTCTTGCCCTTCATCGAGTTGCCGTCAACCGCGAGAATCCGATCGCCATATCGCAGACCGGCGCGGTGGGCAGGTGATTCCGGGAAAGTGGCGCGAATGTACGTGTTGACGTCATTTCCTTCGCGAAGATCTTCAATCGTGGCGCCGATTCCGAAGTATTCCGAGCGCTGCTCGGTGCGGAAGGACGCGTATTCGATCGGATCGAAATAGGTCGAGTGCGGGTCAAGCACGCTCAGCATGCCGCTGATCGACGACTTGAAGATTGCGTTGTAGTCGAGTTTCCTGCCGTCAATGTGGTTCGACTGGATTACCGACAGTGCTTCAGCAAGGTCGCTCTTGATACCTGCACCCGAAGGACTGGTACGTCCGGTCGAGCTTGCGCCTGACGCTGAGCGATCAGGGGTTGAAGTCGTCCGGCGGGCGGAACGATTTTGCTGGGCGATAATCAGTGCAGGAAGTGCCAGGGCAATGACGAGGAGTACTATTCCCGGGGCAAAAGACCTTTTTCTCACGCAACCCTCCTAAAAAACCTGTATCTCGCGGGTTCTAAACTGCCGGCCGGGTTTCTGTAGGAAACACGGGACGCCAGAATAACACGAAGCGGCAAAGCTTTTGAATGTACGCAGGGCATCGACGGAAGTTTTTCTAAATTCGTCGCAGGCATGTAGATGCTGGGCGCACGGTTTTGGTCGCCTGTGGAAATAGGCCCTATAGGACTTATAGGTCCTATGCTTTATTATTCCGCCAAAGCTCTACACGAACAGTTCGACGGAGGATCTTGAATGCCCACGACATTGAAACGGGATAGTCTGTTCTCTTTTGCAAACTCTCACCGCGAGGAGTTTGAGGCGTTGCTGAAGCGTTTTGTCGAAACGCCAACGGTTTCCGTCGATCCGAATCACCTGGAAGACATCAAAAAAGGCGTCGAACTCACGGCTGAGACACTCGAAGGTTACGGCGGCAAAGTGGAGATTTACCGCGCTGAAAAGGGAAATCCGGTCATTCATGCCGCCTTTGGCAATGATAACAACAGGCCGACGGTCACGGTTTACAACCACATCGACGTGCAGCCGGCTTCGAAGGAAACCGAACCGTGGAACACCGAGCCATTTGTGTTTACGAAACAGGGCGATACTTACTATGGCCGCGGTACTACCGATGATAAAGGACCCGCGCTCAGCGCACTATTTGGCGCGCGCGCCGCGATTGAAGCGGACGTGCCCATTAATATTCGTTTCCTGTGGGAGTTTGAGGAAGAGATTGGTTCTCCGAATTTCGAGAAAATCATTTCGAAAGCTGCACCGAATCTGAAGACCGACTCGGTTGTCGTGTCTGACACAGTTTGGGTTTCGCGAAATCGTCCGGCCAGCTCCGCCGGACTGCGTGGACTGCTCGGGTTCATTCTGACGCTCGAAACAGCGACCGTCGACACACATTCAGGTGAAACTGGAGGCGCTTCGCGAAATCCGATCGCCGAGTTGATGCAACTCCTGACCGACATCTACGACGTCCGCACCGGCAAAGTGAAAATCAAAGGTTTCTACGACGACGTCATTCCGCCCTCGAAAAAAGAGCTGCAGGACTGGGCAAATTCCGGCTTCACGACGCAGGCGTTCAAGAAAGCGCATCATTTGAAGAAGATGCGCACTGAAGATCCGCTCGAGGTGATGAAACGAATCTGGGGCATGCCGACACTCGAAGTTCACGGCATGGTCGGCGGTTACCAGGGCCCGGGTTTGAAGTCAATTGTTCCACCGCGTGCGGAGCTGAAGGCTTCGTGCCGTTTAGTGCCGGTTCAGGATCCGGTGAAGATCAAGAAACTGATCACGGCCGCGGTGAAAGAGCGCAATCCGGACGTGAAGATTCAGTTTGAGTCAGCGGCGCCGGCGTTTCGGACTGTGCTCGAAGGTGAACTGCCTCTCGCGTTGAAGCGCGCGGTCAAGTTTGCGTTTGGAAAGGAAGCAGTGTTTGTTCGCGACGGCGGGACGATCGGCGCGATGACGAGCATTGAGAAAGTGCTAAGGTGCCCGGTGCTTTTCCTCGGCCTCTCGCTGCCTGAACACGGCTATCACGCACCGAACGAGAACTTCGACTGGCAACAGGCTTCAGGTGGGATGGTTGCGTTCGCGAAGTACTTCGAAGAGATCGCGAACTTGAAGTGAATTTAGCCGCGGCCTAAATAAGACAAGAGAGGCGTTCTTCGTTGAGGGCAACGAAGCGCAACTTTTCGTAGAAGTGTCGGGCCTCGGGGTTTTGCAGGTGCACGGCGACGTCGATGCGCGTCACGGCTTCTCTGCGGAGTTGCTCCTTCAAGAGCTGCAGCATCTCCGAGCCGACGCCTTTACCACGCCGATCAGCTTTCACCGAAACATCGTCGAGCTTTGCGACCACCGAACCCATCGAGGTCGAGATGGCGTAACACACCACACAGATCCCCGCGACGCCATTTTCGTCATACGCCATCCACACAAATCCGAGTTGGGGATGTTCAAGGAATAGATCGAGTGCGTTGTTGAGCCCCGCGAGTCCGAGATCGCCATACGCCTGGCTACTCGCGAGGTAGTGCTCATCCTCACTCAGAAAATCGCTGAGCATGTGAAACGCATCCTCCACATCCGCCGCGCCCATTTTTCGACAGGTAATCACGCGCCCATGATGCCACAAGGTGCTATAATCCGCCCACCGCATTCCAGGTTAGTTTCCATTCCAATTAGACGCAGGTCAGGAGCCATGAAAAAAACTACCACTCTCTTCGCCGCAGCATTGTTTCTACTCACCACGATTTCCGCATTCGGTCGCGAAGCGCGGCTGGTGCGCTATCCCCATTACCACAACGGCCGCATCGTCTTCACTTATCTCGGAGACATCTGGACCGCTGACGAGAATGGTCAGAATGTTCAACGCCTGACGGTGAACCGGGCGCGCGACGTTTATGGACGATTCTCGCCCGACGGGAAGTGGATTGCTTTCTCGAGTGAGAGAAACGGAAATCTCGACGTCTATTTGATGCCGTCGAACGGTGGCAATGCCAGGCAGCTTACCAGTCACTCGGCTGACGACGTCGTGCTTGGGTGGTCGTCCGATTCACGCTCGGTGCTGTTCAGCAGTAATCGTGGCGAAGACTTCATGCCACAGCTATACCTCGTTAGTACGGAAGGCGGGATGCCGTGGAAGGCGGGCACTGACATGGGTGTGCAGGCGTCGTATTCACCGGATGGATCGAAGCTCGCTTACAACCAGAAGTCACAGGTCTACTGGCGCAAGTATTATCGCGGCTCATATCAGAGCGACATCATGATCATGGACGTCGCCGCGAAGAAGTTTACGCCGATCACTGACTTCGACGGTCTCGATTCATGGCCCATGTGGGGACACGACGGCAACATCTATTTCGTCAGCGATCGCGACGGCAATGCACTGACGAACATCTGGCGCGTCTCTGAAAACGGCGGCAAGGCAGACAAGGTCACGACGTTCAAAGCCGGCGACGTGCGCTGGCCCGCGATCAGCTCCGACGGAAAAGTGATCATGTTTGAGCACGACTTCGGCATCTGGAAACTCGACGTCGCTTCAAAACGCGTCACGCAGATCAAGTTGGACATCGACGCTGAGACTCAGGAAAACCTCTCGGAACTTCAGTCGTTCAATTCGGAAGCCGACGATTACGACCTCGCGCCGAATTCACGACGGATCGCAGTCTCTGTTCACGGTGAAATCTTTACGGCGCCGGTCGAGGAAGGGGATCTGAAGCAACTCACGGATGGAGCCGCGCGAGATCGCGGCGTCGCATACTCACCTGACGGCAAGTGGCTTTCGTACATTTCGGATCAAAGCGGTCGTGAGGAGCTTTACGTTGTGCCGGTTGATGGTTCGGCTCCGGCGCAACAGGTCACAGACATCGATGCACTGAAGTTTCAATACAATTGGTCTCCCGATTCGAAAGAGATCGCGTTTGCATCGTCTGACAACAACCTGCGCAAAGTCACTGTTACCACCAGGCAGACGATCGTGCTCGACACCTCGCGCTATGGTGGTTTCGGTGGTGTGGTCTGGTCGCCCGATGGAAAATGGATTGCTTATTCGAAATCCGATGCGGCGCGCACAAACGATGTGTACATGATAGCTTCGTCGGGCCAGGAGAAAGAGCCGCACAAAGTCACGTTTGATTCTTCGAACGACGGCAACCCACACTTTGGACCAGACGGTCGCAAGCTGTTCTTCCAGCGCGTTGAAGCGACGGGTGGAAACGCTCCAACGTCATCGCAGATCTATTCAGTGTTGCTTGAACATCAGGATCGCGATCCGGATGACGCTGAGGAGCGTGAAGCGCAAACTCCAGCCGGCGGTGGCGGGGAGGATGGTGAGGGCGCCGCCGGACCGCCGCGTCGTGGTCCGCAAGCGAATCGTCCGCCGCGTGAAATCAAGATGGATTGGGACGGACTGAAGCGTCGCACGCGACAAATCACGCGCATGCCATTTCCGATTTTCAACTACACGATTGCGCCAGACAGCCGCACGATCGTATTCGTCACTTCGGAACCGGCAGGACCAGCGAGCGTTCCGGTTATCTATTCAGTTCAGGACGACGGTCGTCGTTTGACCAGAGTCACTGCCGGTCAACCACCGAATGAGAATGCTGAAGGTGGTCCGGGAGGCGGTGGTGGTTTTGGCGGTGGAATTTCCGATCTGCATGTCTCGCGTGATGGTCGCACGCTGTTCTTCAGTGAACGCGATGCGATTTATTCGATTCCACTCGGAGCAGGCTCAGGGGCCGGAGCTGCAGCAGCAGGAGCAGGTGCAGGCGGTGGAGCGGGAACAGGACCGGGCGCCGGAGCCGGTGGTGGACGGCGTCGCATCAACTTCAACGTTCGCGTTCGCATCGATCGTCCGGCCGAGTGGGCGGAGATGTTCGACGATGGTTGGCGCACGATGAAGTATCGTTTCTACGATCCAAAGATGCACGGCATGGATTGGGACGCCGCGCGCGCGAAGTATCGTCCGCTTGTCGACTTCGTCGGCGATCGTCAGGAGTTGCTCAACATCATCAACGAGATGATAGGTGAGTTGAACGCTTCACACACGGGCGCTGCGCCGCCGCCGCGTGGACCAAACGCCGGCGGTGTTGCGACTTCTCATCTCGGCATCGAACTCGAGTCTGACAAAGCTGCTGGTCGTTATCGTGTGAGCTACATCTACGAAGATGGGCCAGCCGATAAAGACTGGGTACGCGTCAAGGTCGGCGACTACCTGCTCGCGATCGATGGCAAGCAGGTCAAAGCCGGCGATGAGTACTGGCAGCTTTTGAACCAGCGGTTGAATCGCAAGGTCAACGTCACGTTCAACTCGAAACCCGCGGACGATGGCGCGTGGACCACGCGCATCGAAGCGATTTCGGCAACTGCGT
>DASYPN010000439.1:0-6557 GCA_036006625.1 Pyrinomonadaceae bacterium
GCGCTTATCGAAGTTAGTCCTAATGATGTTTCAGCTTCGGGCAACGGAATTACACAATTCACACGAACATATCAACAGTTCACAACGGTTACCTTGAAAGCGCCCCTCAGCATCGCCGGCAACTTCTTTCAAAAGTGGCAACGAAATGGCTTCGACGTGACGACGGAGAGGACCACAACCGTGAACATGAACGGCAATCAAACAATGACGGCTGTTTATATCACGCTCCCGGCGCCGCCATCACCGACTCCGACGCCGCCTCCGACTAGTCCAGGCCAGGCAGTTGCTTATCAAGTTGATCCAACTCATACCGGATCGCAGGTCGACATTGTGAGTCCGCCTTTGACGCAGCGCTGGTCGCGCGACCTGGGGAGCTCGGTCTCGTATCCACTGATCGCCGGGGGCAAAGTCTTCGTAGCGGCAGGATTTCAGCTCTATGCTCTCAATGGCACAAACGGTACGACGGTGTGGGGTCCGATCGACATTGGCAATTACCCTGGCATTGCATACGAGTCTGGGCGCGTCTTTGCACTCAACAGCGCCGGCTTACTGCGCGGGTTTGATGCTGCGACCGGAAATCAGGTCTGGACGCGACAGCTTCAGTGCCAGTCGTTCTCCTCGGCGCCAACCGCAGTGGGCGGAACGGTCTACATAAATTGTTCTTCAAACCTCTACGCTGTATCCACCCAGGACGGTACGCTGAAATGGACTGTGCCGTTGTTGGGTAGTGAGCACAGCTCACCAGCGGTAACAACGACCGGAGTATATTTCACTAACTCAGGCGAGGCGTTTGCTTTTGCCCCAGCTAACGGCAGCTTACTTTGGCGCACCACGTCGTCGAGCATTGGATCATTCGGAACAACGCCCGTTTTCTACAATAGCCGTGTTTACATCCGCGACAACACATTAGGGAACGTCGCGCTTGATTCAGGAACCGGGATTCCAGTCGCCGAAAACCCGCCTGGGCCGGCTCCCGCATTTCATGGTCCCACAGGTTACTTTCTAAACGTCTCCAAGTTGGAGGCGCGAGACATCAAGTCCGGCACATTGAATTGGTCATTCACCGGCGATGGAACTCTCAGCTCCGCACCGATTGTCGTCAATGGCGTGGTCTACGTCGGTTCGACTAGCGGCAAGTTGTACGCCGTCAGTGAAAATTCGGGAACGAATTTATGGACCGGCACCGTTGGAGCAGCAGTGAATCGTCCTGATGAAAGAGGCGGTTCCGACCCGCTCACAGGGCTTGGCGCGGGTGAAGGTCTAATAGTGGTACCGGCTACAAACTTAGTCGTCGCCTACCAGTCCGCTGCTGTGACATCTCCGCCAGTGATCTATGTGGAGGAAGGAACGAACAATGCGCTCGTAGTCGATTCAGTCACCTTCGTGCGCGGACCGTTCCCGTTAAATAATCCCAACAACCTCAGCGGCGATCATCGAACACGGCTCGTGATTTTGACTTCCAATCTCGGACTGTGGCAGGCCGATCTAAGCGATCCGACGGCGTTAGTCGTCGAAGCGGGAGGCGTTAACTTACCGGTTGAAAGTGTCGGGTCAGTTGGTGTTCCCGGGCTTGGCAGTTCCTACATCATCGTCCGACTTCCCGACAATGTACCCACCGGACTCGTGGAGCTCAGAGTCAAGCTGCATGGCGTCGCCAGTGACCCGAAGATGCTCAACATCTCACCATAGCTATCCACAGATTGCACAGATTGTTTTAAAGAATCTGCGTAATCTGTGGATGTTAATAAACTGGGAGCCAGTCGCGTTTATTCTCCAGTGACCATGGAGAACCCTCTGATTGAAACCCGCGATTTGACTCGCCGCTTCGGACTACAACTCGCCGTCGACTCGCTGAACTTGTCCGTTCCGGCAACCGGTGTCTACGGCTTTCTTGGACCAAACGGGGCCGGTAAGACTACAGCGATCCGCATGCTGCTCGGTCTGATTCGACCAAACGCGGGCGAAGTTCGTCTGTTTGGACAACCGCTGCTCGCAAATCGTCATTCGTTGATGCGGCGCGTCGGAGCCCTCGTTGAGACACCCTCGCTTTATCCACACCTGACCGGCAGAGAGAACCTCGAAGTTACGCGTCGTTTACTTGGCGCTCCACGCGAGCTTGTCGATGATGCACTTGGGATCGTGCGACTTACGAAGGACGCGAACCGGCGTGTACGCGAATACTCGCTCGGCATGCGTCAGCGCGCCGGCCTCGCACTCGCGCTGCTCAACAAACCCGACCTGCTAATTCTGGATGAACCAACGAACGGATTAGACCCTGCCGGTATTCACGAAATGCGCGATCTGATTCGACGCTTGCCGGGCGAATCCGGTCTCACGGTTTTTCTTTCGAGCCACCTGTTGAGTGAAGTGGAACAGATTGCGAGTCATATCGGAATCATTCATGAAGGGCGCCTCTTGTTCCAGGGCACGCTCGCAGAACTTCAGGCAAAGCAGCAATCGGAGCTAATGGTGGGAGTGAAACAACTCGATCAGGCGATCGAGTGTTTGACTCGTGCCGGCTGGAGTGTGCAGAAGCGTGCCGAAGAGATGCTTACCGTCTCGGCGGGTTCAGCGGATGATGCTGTGCGGATAAACAGCTTGCTTGTCGATCATCGCCTCGACGTCTTCCACCTTGCACTCGCACAAGTCTCGCTCGAAGACATCTTCCTGACTCTAACACGTGAGAGGACTGCCTGATGTCATTGTTGAGAGCGCTACACGCCGAAGTCCTGAAACTGAAACGCACGCTTGCTTTCCGCGTGATCTTTGTTCTGCCGTTGCTGGTGGCGCTGCTTCAGTTCTTCATCATCTGGCGCACAAAAAAGTTTCCCGCTGCGTTCGATCTATGGCACACAATCGGCACCAACTCACTCCAGATTTGGGCCGTGTTCATGATGCCGCTGCTGATCGCACTTGAGACGGCGCTACTCAACGGCATCGAACACAGCGACCGCCAATGGAAACACATCTTCGCGCTGCCCGTGCCGCGTCACGCTGTGTACGTCTCGAAGGTCGTCGTGGCCCAGGTGCTGATCCTCATCAGCACGGCGATTCTTTCGCTGCTCACTATAGTCGTCGGCATCATTGCCACTCACTTGCGTCCTGAACTGGCAAACGTCGGACCGATTCCGTTTGGCTGGTTTGCAAAGTACACGGTGCTGGTTTGGGCAGCTAGTTGGCTGATCATCGCGATTCACACGTGGATCAGTACGCGCTGGGCCGGGTTTCCGATTCCACTCGGCGCCGGTATCGGTGGGACTTTCTTTGCGCTCTTCGCTGCGAGCGCGTGGCTCGGCAAATATTATCCGTGGTTGTTGCCGATGAATCTCTTCGTCGATGGCCGGTTTGAAGCTGCCCTCGTGCTGGGCATCGCCGGCGGCCTCGTCGCAACACTCGTCGGTTGCCTCGAGTTTGTGCGCCGCGATGTAATCTAACCAACAAAATCGGTCCTATTGGTCCAATGGTTCCTATTCGCTATCGCAGCTTCTGGTTCATCGACGATCGTCTGACCTGGTATTGCAGCTCAGGAATCGTTTGTACGGTTACTCCGGGAGCGACGGCGCCAAAGGTACCGGTCCAACTTTCCAGAAAGTATACGGTGAGTCCGGGGTTGTTACACGCATCTGAAGTGTTCGTGCCGGACTTGTGATTAGTTTGCAAGAAAACGCCGTGCGCTCCTCGTGGAAGATTCAGCGGCTCGTGTCTTTTTGCTGGTTAATCGCGTCAACTGATCTGGCTTGACGATCCCGATCCCAACTCTGTGCAACACCTTCAGACCAAGCGCGACCGCGGGCCACCACATCGGCAGTGGAACTGCGCGGTAATACTTGCTGATGCGCATTGCCAGATCGACTCCACTTAGATCTTCGGGTCCGCACATCGTTTCAATTCTTAGCCCCTTATCGTGTTGTTGGATCAGTTCGGCAGCGAGCGTCGTGAAGTCGTCAACATGCATCGGCGCAAAGAGAAGATTAGCCTCGCCGAAGAGTGCCGGAATAACTCGCCATGTACGTCCGGTCGCTAACATGCGATCGATTCCTTCGTTGCTCTCAGCGCCGTAAATTTCGGCCGGACGAATGATCAGCAAACTCTCCCAGTCTAACTTCTGAAGTTCCTGCTCGGCCGCAAGCTTCGATTCGCCGTACGCCCCACTACCACGCGTCGCACAACGCGTGCTGATGTACACAAAACGACGACAACCATTTCGACGCACCGCTTCGGCGAGTCGAACTGTTCCTTCGAGATTGATCTTCCAGTATTGCTGTTCGTCGGAGGCGTGAGTTACTCCGGCAAAGTGAATGACGAGATCAAAATGAGTGCTTTCGCTTAGACCGGATTCGAGGTCCAAATCGATCACGTGCAATCTCGGATCGACAATCGGAATCTCTTTCCGGTGACGGCCGCACCAAAGTTCCCAGTCGCTATTCAAAAGCAACTGTTTCAGCACTCCAACTGCGAGTGGCGACGACGCACCGGTAACGAGGGTTCGCATGATGTTCGGTTAAGAGTCCCGTCGTTGCGGCCAGATTGGAATACGTAATAACATCGACGCGTGAGCGAGCCCCATTTTTCACTTGTAGTTCTGTGTTACCGAAGCGGGAAGAATATCATTCCATTCGTTGAGCGTTTGCAGCAAACGTTGTCGCGATGCAATTTTTCTTGGGAGCTCGTGCTCGTCGGAAATTATATCGAAGGAAGCGACGACGAAACTCCTCAGGTAGTTACAAAACTAGCCGAAGGATCAGAGAACATCCGCACGGTAATTCGTCCCAAGCAGGGCATGATGGGTTGGGACATGCGAATGGGTCTCGACGCCGCGCGCGGCACGTACATCGGCGTCATCGACGGTGACGGGCAGTTCCCTCCCGAGTCGATAATCGCCTGTCTTCTGAAGTGTGAGCTCGAAGATCTCGATCTGGCGAAGACGTATCGCGTGATACGCGATGACGGTTTGTATCGACGCTTCATCTCAGCGGTGTACAACGGAATTTTCAGTCTGCTTTTCGGGTTCAAAGTCCGCGACGTCAACTCCAAACCTAAAATCATTCGGCGCGAAAAATACGAACTGCTACACCTCGCATCGGATGATTGGTTTGCGGATGCGGAGATAATGATCCGTGCCCGCGAACTCGGCCTCAAGATTGGCGAAACACCGGTTCATTTCAAGAGCAACGACACGAGGGGTTCCTTCGTAAAGCCGAAAGCCATCCTCGAGTTCAGCGTGAATCTCTTGAGGTACCGATTCTCACAAAAGCAGAGCCGATACCTGGACCGGGTCAGTACCACCTCGCGGTAGCGGGGGGTACGCCGTAGGCTCCTCACGTTCCGATTTTTTTGGCGATACAGACCGCCGAAACGCCAAAAGGAATTCTCCCGCGTTCAAAAACAAAACGCTCGGCAGCAAATAAACGCGCGAACGTTCCATTCAGCGGCGCAATGTTTATCCCGTATTCAGTATCCGCGCGCAACCTCAACCAGCGCATTACGGAACGCACCACCAGCGTCGGCACAAAGAAGCTGATGTTTGCGTAGCTGGACCACTCGACAGCAAACCCTGCTGCTTCAACTGCCTTCAACAAACTCGGCAACGTGTAACGGCGACGGTGATTGCTCACATCATCCTGAACACCCCAAAGAAACATGAACGCCGGCACAAACAACAACACACGTCCGTCCGGACGTAAAACTCTTCGCATCTCTCGCAGTCCCGCAACGTCGTCGTCAAGATGTTCGACGACGTCGAGTGCCGTCACTAGTTCAAAAGAATCATCTTCAAATGGCAGTTGTTCCGCGGCGCCAAGCTTCACTGAATCCAAACCGCTCTGGCGACAGAACTCGACAGCTTGCGGCGAAATGTCCACGCCTTCTGTCTTGCCGAAGTCTGCGAGCATCTTGAGATTCGCTCCCGTTCCACAGCCAACATCGAGAATGCTCGGATGCGGGTTGTTCAGCGTCGCGCAAACTCTCTTTACCAGTGACTGAATAATTTGCCGCCGACCAACATACCACCAGTGAGTCTCCTCAACCCTATAGAGGATCGGATAGTGATGCGATTGCATCTCTTTTGGCAGGTCAACGGCCACAATGTTGTTCATGCTTGCATGCAATCTAACAAAGTGGGCTTTTCTCTTCCAAGCGCGCTCGTAGCGGAATATTGTCCCCGCACTGGTTGTGGATATTGATCCGGGAGTTGCGAAAAAGCTTCCGACGCTGCGGATGGACTCGGGCGTGCTGGTCGCTGCGCGCGCAATCAACTCGAATGTTGACGTTGCGTTGGAGGCGGGCGATGTCATTCACACGATGAATGGGACGGCAGTGAAAACTGGTGAAGCGCTCGGAGCGACGTTGAATCACACGAACGCAAACAGTCCTGTGGTCCTCCAGATAGAGCGCTCCGGAAAATTAATGTTCATCGCCTTCAAACTCGACAACCCTAATTAACCTCGGAACGTACTGTAGGGGCGGCCCTCCGTGGCCGCCCTCGGTTGGAATCGTGTTCGCAAAACTCGAGACCAATGGTTCTTGAATTCCGTGTGCAAACCAAGGGCGGCCACGGA
>DASYPN010000440.1:0-2534 GCA_036006625.1 Pyrinomonadaceae bacterium
GACCAATGGCGGCGATGCGCGCTTCAAGGCGATGATGAAAGACTTCATCCAAACCCATTTCAACAAGAATGTGTCGACTGAAGATTTCAAGGCCATCGTCGAGAGGCACATGACGCAGGAGATGAATGTCAATAACGACGGTAAGATGGATTGGTTCTTCAACCAGTGGGTTTACGGCACGCAGGTGCCTGCATACAAACTCGAATACAACGTGTCAGCTGACGGCGTGCTGAACGGGAAGATTACCCAGTCAGGAGTGTCGGATGATTTCACGATGCTCGTGCCGGTCTACATCGACATGGGTAAGGGTTGGGCCAAGTTGGGCGCGGCGCGAATCAGAGGCAATTCATCGATCGACATCAAGGGACTTAAACTGCCGGCGGTGCCGAAGCGGGTTGCGGTGTGTGCGATGAACGACGTCCTCGCGACGAGCATCGAGAACAGCAAGTAGCTTGGACAGGATTTACAGGATGATTCAGGATTTACAGGATTCGGCCTGTAAATCCTGCTAAATCTTGTCAGTCCTGTCTAACTAACCTCACGCATAACTAGCGTAAACGGTCTTAACTTTCTCAATAAACTCGCGGCGGTCGACGATGTAATACAGCTTCAACTGCCCTGAACCCGCGACCTCATCCAACAACTTCTCGAAAATCTCGAACTGATCGACACCTTCGATACTGTGTGCCGCGAGGTAACCGCCCTTGCGCATCCGGCGCAGCAACTCCATCAACGTGAGTCGCCCCTCCAGCGTACGACCACCATGCTCGTGAGATCGGCTCACGAGATACTGGACCAATAAACTCTCATTGTACAAAGGCGGCGCGAGAAACAGCCGCGCGCCGTCGCGTTCCCAACCATCGTCCAAACGCGACGACGGCCGCACGGTCCTTAAACCGTCAAAAACTTTCCCCCATTTCTCCTTCGGAAGTTTCCGTTCGAGATAAGCCCTGGTCGCTTCGAGCAGCCACGACGACTCGTCGAGATCGAGCGTGATACGCAATGTATCGAGCCAGTCGAAAAACGCATTGCGACGATTCGACTTCAACTCGAGCACGGAAAACTGATCCTTTTTCTTTTCGACAGTCTTGACTAACTTTCGACGCGGCGCGTCGGTCGTCTTTCCACCTTCAATGCAATGCGTGTCGAGACGAGCGTGCCAACGCTTCGCAGCGTTGCAGTAAGGACAGCGCGGATGTTTCTCGTCACTGTCGAAAAATGGACGCACAGCTTTTCGCGACGTCAGCTCTTCAACAGTCGGACTGTAACGTTTGATCTCGGTGTAAGCCGAACGCGGAGCGAGACCGATCTGTTTAGTGAAGATATCGAAGATGCAGGCCAGACAAACGAGCGTGGTGTATTCAGTAACTGTTCCAGGCGGGAAGTCGCTGAAGTCTAATTCCTTCATAGCCACAAAAAGGCACAAGAAATCACAACTGAGGTTGGAGTGTTACCAAACTCGGACGAAGATCCAGGTCGGTATGGCCCACGGCTAGATCCAATTCGTCTTCGATGTTTCCGGTTGCGGAGCCGAGTGACTTGAAGTCGAAACGTTCGTGGTCGAGCAGGTGGGATGGGACGGTGTTGCCGAGTGCATTCAGCATCGACGCGCGGATGTGTGGAATCTCTTTTTCAAGTTCCGAAATGAGCGTCTTGACTCTGACTCGCTTCAGATTGCTCTGCGAACCGCAAAGATCACACGGGATTATTGGAAACTGGCGTTCGGCTGCGTACTGCGCGATGTCAGTCTCAGAACAGTAAGCCAGCGGTCGAATCACAGTATTCCGCCCATCGGTGGAGCGTAGCTTCGCCGGCATCGCTTTCAGCGACCCGACATAAAACAGATTCAGCAGGAGCGTTGTAATGATGTCGTCGGCGTGATGACCGAGCGCGATCTTGTTGCAGCCTTCCTCAACGGCAATGTTGTAGAGAATTCCTCGTCGCAGTCGCGAACAAACCGAACAATACGTCTTTCCTTCCGGAACCAGCCGTTTCACGATCGAATAGGTGTCACGCTCGACGATACGAAACGGAACATCGAGCTCCCGCAGGTGCGCCGGCAGCACTTCAGCAGGAAATCCAGGCTGTTTTTGGTCAAGATTCACTGCAAGCAGTTCAAAACTCACTGGCGCGCGGCGGCTGATGTCGATCAAAAGGTCGAGTAGTGTGTGGCTGTCTTTCCCGCCTGACACGCAGACCATCACGCGATCGCCGTCTTCGATCATTCCGAAATCGGCAATGGCTTCGCCCATTCGACGTAGCAACTTCGTTTTCGTTCTGCTCTCAGGGTTCATTTACGCGACTCAGAATGCCATGCACGGCCGCTCTTTTCAATCCACAGATTACGCAGATTCGATGAATCCATCTGTGTAATCTGTGGATGAGTTGCGTTTAACGAATTACAATTCTGTTACAAAGCTAGACACCGGGAACAAACTTTGTCTATGATTAGGAGCCCGCGTCTGTGCGGCGAATCATCGTTACTAGCGTTCACGCTAGGAATCCACAAAAAAATGATAGCGCGTCGTTTCGTT
>DASYPN010000441.1:0-2646 GCA_036006625.1 Pyrinomonadaceae bacterium
CGCTGGCGTCTGAAGGTGATCCAGTTCGAAGGTGGTGCGACATTCAACATATTTGACGTTGCCCAGACGGTGCAGGTTCAATGGGACACGCCGCTGCGGTGGAGTTCCGACGGTCGTTACCTAACGTACATCGACCACGCCGGCGGCATCGACAACATCTGGGGCCAGCCTATCGCGGGCGGCACACCCAAGCAGTTAACAAATCTTGACGAGAGCCGGATCTTTTCGTTCGACTGGGCGAAGGACGGCAGCCTTGTGACTTCGCGCGGCGTGATCACGAGCGATGTGGTTTTGATTAAAGATGCAGGCAGATAGTTAGAACGGCTTTGGAGTGCGCCAACTTGTTGGCGCTTTGGTAAATACCAAAGCGGTGACAAGTCACCGCACTCCAAAGAGGGACCTAATTCAGGAGAGACAAAAACAACAATGGAAACGAAGCGTGTGGGGGTTTTGACCGGCGGTGGTGATGCGCCCGGTTTGAATCCCGCGATTAAGGGTTTGGTTTATCGTGGCTCTGAGCTCGGGCTCGAAGTAATCGGTTTGTTCGATGGTTGGCGCAGTCTCATGAATCCGGCGCCGGAAGTTTTACCGCTGGACCGTGAAACGGTGCGTCGCTGGGACCGTGATGGCGGCACAAATCTCGGTTCGTCGCGCACTAATCCTTTCAAACAAGTCAATGAGCAAGGCGAAGCACAGGATCGATCACACGAAGTAGCTGAGAATGTCGAACGTCTGAAACTGGACGCGCTCGTCGTGTGTGGTGGTGAAGACACTCTTGGCGTTGCTGCGATCCTTGCGCAAAGAGGTGTGCCCGTTGTGGGTGTGCCAAAGACTATCGACAAGGATCTCGCAGGCACTGATTACACACTCGGTTTCGATACAGCACTGCGGAACATCACAGAAGTTATTGAAAGGTCGCGCACGCCAGCCGGTTCACACGGATGGGTGCAGGTCGTTGAAGTGATGGGACGTCATGCAGGTCATCTCGCCCTGTGGTCAGGCGTGGCCGGCCAGGCCCACCTGATTTTGATTCCGGAACATCCGTTTCGTTATGAGAGAGTTTGCCACTTGCTGAGCGCGCGAATGGGACAGTCGGATCTGAGTCGCGGGTTGTCGCGCCGGCCACGTTACGCGGTGATCGTCGTATCCGAAGGCGCGCGTGCAGAAGACGGCGAGATGGTAACTTTCGACGACCGTCACGATGCGTTTGGACACGTGCGTCTCGGTGGCATTGGTGACGTACTGGCAAAGCGAATCGCAGCGGAGACGCCGTACGAATCACGAGCGGTGGTGTTGGGACATCCGCAACGCGGCGGGGCACCGAGTCCGATCGACCGGATTATGGGATTGATGTTTGGCTCTAAGGCCGCGGAGGCAGTGGCTGACAGTGATTTCGGGAAGATGGTATCCGCGCGCGGCATAGCACCGGCCTGTGAGTTTTCACTCGTAGATCTTTCGGTTGCTCAACGCGGAATAAATATCGTGGATGTGGACACGTACTACGATACTGATCGGTACCATCTGAAGGGCTTAGGAATGTAACCACAGATTAACGCGAATTATTTCTGCGGCTTAAATGGCTCGTCGTGCGTCAGGCGTTTGTGAACGCGCGCGACGAGATCGGGGATCGTCGGATCGTCGCTCGACTTCGGCACAATCTTCGGATCGGGCGCGATCACGGGTCGTATCATCTTTTGCTGCAGTTGCTCGCGCGCGTCCATCATCCATCCAAAGCCACGGAAGATGTAAGTCAGCAACGTTCGATCAGGCTCCTCAATTCCGAGTGCTTCCTGAACACACCACGCACCAAAATCCGTGTTAGCCGTCAATCGCAGCGGCGGACTGTCTTCCCTGCCCGGCTTCAGCACACCATTGACGAACGCCGTCAGGTAAATGAGTCGCGCAATCGAGAGTCTTTCAAACTGCCGCGGTGAAATACTCAATTCGCCCGCATCGATCGCCTTGAACACCGGATCGATATAAATCGCGGGACGCGGATCCTGTTGCACCTGATTTCCTCTGCCTGCCGCGGCAATCTCCGGATGACCAAACGTCGGCAAGCCGCCAGTCAACATCTTCTCCTTGATTCGTGCACCACGCTGCTCTGGAGTCAACGGCTCGAGCTCCTGAACAAAGTCTGACATGTCGTGAATCGCACCGAAGTGTCTCGCGCCATCGAGCGCCATCTGCGAAGCGATAAAAAAGTCAGCGACTGAGAACGTGTGCAAGGTCGCCATGTAACGCGCCACCATGCTCGAACCGGCCGAACCATGGTGAATCTGAATCGTGCCCATGCGCTCGAGAATCTGTCGCTCGTGCTCGTTCGCGTGATGACCAAGAATCAAACTGTATGAAACCTGAAATGCGTTTCGCTTTTCCTTCGATTCCTCGTCGATGAATTTTCGGGTTGAAGCAACAAGCTGCTCTTGCGAAACCTGCGGATTGACCATCACGAGATGATTCATGTACGCAGAGACACCGCCCACGGCGACGTTCATCATGTGAAACGAAATCATCTCGATGAGCAGCGACTCCGAATCGCGCTCGTCATGAATGCCTCGATCCTGGTGTTCCTCACGTCCGAGTTTCGCCTTGCCGAGAATTCCAAAGTGGTGCATCGCCACTTCCGGGCCGAGTCCCGGAAAC
>DASYPN010000442.1:0-21772 GCA_036006625.1 Pyrinomonadaceae bacterium
GGCGCAAACCAGACGTGCGTGGGTCGCATCATCGTCCAGTAGATAAACAAGCGCGAAAGGAACGTCGTAGGGGTTCTCTGCGAGGGTCTTTACCGCAACGTCGCAAGCCTCCTCAGCCGACCTGCCTTCGATCACGGTGCGGCCGAGATCTCGGAGGGTTTGTAGACGTCGTTCGCCAACAACGCGGCCTGTCGTCTCGTAACAAGCGCAAAAGATTCCGTCGACCTTATTGGCGTCGCCGTGAATCGGACTGTAGGAAAACGTGAAGTACGCTTCTTCGCGTGGCAGGTTGCGATCCATCACCAACAGCAGATCTTCCGACCACGTGGCGACGCCGGTCTCAAAAACACCGTCGAGCATCGGGCCAACAGTGGACCAGATCTCTTTCCAACATTCCTGACCCGATCGGCCCAGCCAACCCGGATGCTTCGTGACGCCGAGGATGGGAATGTAGCCGTCGTTGTAGAACATCGTGTAGGCGGGATGACCCCACCAAAGCACGATGGGATAGCGCGAGCCGATGCATATTGAGACTGCGGTTTTGAGCGACTCGGGCCACTCAGCGGCCGGGCCCACGGCGCTGCTCGACCAGTCGAAAGCACGCATGCGCTCGCCCATTTCGCCGCCGCCCTTGAGGAAACTCAAATCGGCAGATTTTTTCGCGCTAGACTTTTCAGACATTCCGGTCCAAAAATCGGGGGGTTAGGATATAAGGTCAAAGGGGATCTAATTAAAGAACGTCTGACCTTCTGTGTCAACGAGTTTATGAGCCACAAAAGGCACAAAGGACACATAAGGTACAAAACGGATTTGAGGGAGCCCGCTGCCTCTTTTGTGCTTTTTGTGCTTTTTGTGGCTACAAACCAACGCGCCGTATTAAATCGTCGAAACGTCGATCGGAACGAATCGGATCAAGGAGTGGAAATACTTTCAGGTACGCGACGAAGTTTGAACGCTCCTGGTACGCCTTCTCTAACCAGACGAATGCCTGTTCGTTGTCGCCGAGGCCGAGGTATACGTTGACGAAGGCCGCCGGAGTGACGTAGCGAGTTTTGTTCAACTCGAGTAATTCGTTCAGGATCTTCGTCGCCTCGGCTTTACGACCCGCCAATCCGTAAGCCAGCCCGAGCATTCCAAGCGCGCCGGGCGTTCGCTCCGAAACTGCAACAGCTTTCTCCGCCGCCGCGACTGCTTCGTCATATTGTTTGTTCGCAGCGTAAGTGTGCCCGAGGATCCAAAGCGCCTGATAGTGGGTTGGATCCATGCCAATCACATTGCGCAGTTGCTCGATCGCTTCGTCATAATGACGCGCGTTCTCGAACAGAAAGCCACGCTGCGCGCTAATCGAAAGCGAAAACGGATCGAGCTCGCGCGCACGATTCGACGCCGCGATCGACTCTTCGATACGCCCGCGCGACATCAGATAACTCGCGTAAAAGTTATGCGCGTTCGCATAACTCGGATTCAGTTCAATCGCGCGCTTGTGATTCTGTTCGGCTGCAGTCCAATCCCAGTTAAAGTGCTTCACGTAGCCGAGTGCGCTGTACGCTTCGCCGAGCTGGCTATCGAGTTGGAGAGCTTTGGTTGCAGCTTCTTCGGCGTGTTGCCGAGCCTCGCGCGGCGGCATCGACGCCACCTGAACAGCACCGAGCGCGTTGTAACAGTCAGCGAGACCCACATAAGCCGGCGCGTAACTCTCGTCCGCTTTAATCGCACTCTGAAACAGCGCGATCGCCTTGTTGAGATTCTCTTCGGTACGTTTGTTCCAGTAGAGATAACGGCCCTGCAGATAGTCGTCGTAAGCCTTCGGTCTTACGGGACGGCGCGAGGCGAAACGCGCCTGCTCGTCGGCTGTCATCTGAATGCGCACTTCCTGTGCGACAGCCCGTGCTATTTCACTCTGCAGATCGAGAACGTCGCGGACGTCGCGAGTGTAATCGCCAACCCACAAGTGGCGATCGGTTGGCGCGTGGATTAGCTGCGTACGAACGACGACGCGGTCGCCGGATCTTTGCACAGTGCCTTCGACGATTGCGTCTACGTTTATCTCGCGCGCGATGTCCGGGAGAGACTTCTTCGTCCCTTTGTAATGCATCGAGGAAGTGCGAGAGATGACGTGAAGACCCTTGATCTTAGCGAGATCACCGATGAGCGCGTCGGTCATGCCATCGGCAAAGTATTCTTCAGATGAGTTGCCGGAAATATTCTCGAGCGGCGGAACCATGATCGACGACATCGCCGGCCGCGGTGATTCCCTTCTGTACAACGCATAAGCCAGTGCCGCCAATATCAAGGGGATAATGATCGGCAACGCATACCGAAACACTCTCGACGGCCGAACCGCATTCTGCGCTTCCTTTGCGTCTTCCGTAGCGCCTTTGCGCCTTTGCGTGAAATCTTCCTCAACCTTCCGCACCTCCGCAACAAACCGGTATCCAATTCCCGGAATCGTCGCGATGTACTGGCTATCCTGCCGGCTATCGCCCAACGACTTCCGCAACGCCGTGATGTTCTGATTGAGATTGTTTTCCTCAACTGCCGTCCCGGGCCAAACCCTGTCCAGCAACTCGTCCTTTTCGATCGTCCTTCCACTCTCTTCAACCAGCACGAGCAGCAGGTCAAACGCCTTCGGAGTAAGTCTAATCACCTCTCCGTCGCGCAAAAATCGACGCTTCATCACGTCAATTCGAAACGGTCCAAAGTCGTAAAAGTGCTTCTTTTGCTCGGACATTCGGCTTTCAGAAACTCTCTCAGAAAAAATCAGCGGATTTCTAAGTACATTTCGCTCGCCACGAATGTAGTTTCCGCACCCGCCGAGCGAGCGCCCTTTCACTTCGTTGGAAGGCGCAAAAACTCGCTCATTCTAACGCTGGATTATAGACGGAAGGAAACTATGATGACTCAGAAACCACTTCTAAAAACCATTCTTACATCGGCAATCTTGATCTGCACCCAGACGACCGCCTGGGCGCTCAACAACCTGCCCTTCGTGCAGGAAGACGTCATTCTGCAGTGGAACCGCGTGTTGATGGAAACCATTCGCACGCCCGGGCAACATCCCGCAACGATTATGCCCGTGCGCAGTTACGCAATCATGCACGCGGCGATGTTCGACGCCGTCAATTCAATCGACGGTAGTTACACTTCTTACCTGACCGACGTTCCCGGTTCGCAAAACGCTTCGATTGAAGCGGCGGCGGCGCAAGCGGCTCACGATGTTCTGGTGGGCTTATATCCGACGCGTGCGGGAATCTTCGACACGGAGCTCGCGATCTCGCTTCAGGGAATCGATGAGAATCGTGCGCAACAAGGAATTCGTGTCGGCCAAATCGTCGCCGAGCGAATGCTTGCGGCTCGCGCGAATGATGGCTGGACCGTAACGCCGCCTGCGTACAGTCTACCGGCAACTCCCGGTAACTGGCAGCCGGTACCTGGTTCAGCTCAGTTCACACACTATCCATCGGTTATTCCGTTTGGAATTTCTTCGGGAACGCAGTTCAGACCGAGCCCGCCACCACCGTTGACGAGTGCCACCTACGCTGCCGATCTAAATGAAGTCAAAGAGATCGGATCGGTGAATAGTGCAACTCGCACTGCGGAACAAACGCACGTCGCACAGTTGTGGGCGGGTGTTGGTACGCCGACAAACTTCCTGTTTGTTTGGAACAATGTCGCGCGCACGGTTGCGACAACTCGTGAGCTCACGACTGTCGAAAAGGCACGACTCTTTGCGCTAACTAACTTCGCGCTTCACGACGCACTGCAAACCACGTTTGCCAGCAAGTTTTACTACGGCTTGTGGCGACCGGTGTCTGCGATTCGTCGTGCGGACGAAGATGGTAATGCAAACACGACTGCCGATCCGTCATGGTCGTCGTTGATTACGAACCCGCCGTATCCGAGTTATGCAGGAAACAACGCGGCGATAGGCACTTCGCAATCGACGATGCTCGCACTGTTCTTTGGACGTGACGATATTCAGTTCCAACACACGTGGGAAGGCGCAAACGGCGCCACACGTTCGTATGCGGGCTTCGGAGCAATGGCCGACGAAGAAGCACGCGCGCGTGTCTACGGCGGGATTCATTTCACGTTTGATAACGTCGCTGGTCAGTCAGTCGGCCGGAACGTCGCGAACTACATCTTCGCGAACGTCATGCGACCACGTCAGTGCGTGAGGTAACCTATTAAAAGCATTGGACAGGATGAACCGGATGTTTCAGGATTTACATGTAAATCATGAGAAATCTTGTTAATCCTGTCCAATGTTCGACAGTGCCTGGAATGTTGGTTTCAATGCCGGGTACAGACTCTGATATTCGTGATACATCGATCGATACGTTGCCGCAGTCGCAGCATTTGGCGAGACACGATCTCTTACGAAGATGGTTTGCGCACATGCAGTATCGACATCGGGCCAAACTCCTGCGCCGACACCCGCCAGCAACGCGGCGCCGTAAGCAGCGCCTTCAGTCGTGTTCACGGTCACGAGTTCGGCTTCGAAGATGTCGGCAATAATCTGTCGCCACAAAGAACTCTTCGCGCCGCCGCCTGAGACTCTAATCTGATTGACTGTCCCAAGCCCTACTTCTTTCATCAGGTTGAAGATGTCTTTGAGACCAAATGCGACGCCCTCAAGCACTGCGCGAGTCAAATGCGATCGACTGTGTCGAGTCGTCAGACCTATCCACGCGCCACGCGCAAACGGATCGGGATGAGGTGTTCGTTCACCACTGAGATACGGCAAAAAAATCAGCCCTTCACTACCCGCGGGAACTTGCGAAGCCTCATCAACAAGGTCTCCAAAACTTTTATCGTGCGTAAACTTGTCGTGATACCACTGCAAACTCCCGGCAGCGCTGAGCATCACTCCCATCAAGTGCCAGCGATCTGAAACAGCGTGACAAAACGCGTGCAGTCGTCCGGCAGGTTCGATCAACGCCGATTCCGTCGCGGCAAACACGACGCCCGAAGTGCCGAGCGTCACCGCCATCGATCCCGGACGAACAACACCGACACCAACTGCTTGCGCCGATTGATCTCCTCCGCCTGCGACGACCGGAGTGCCTGCGCGCAAACCCGTCAGTTCAGCAACTTCACGAGTGACTTCGCCGGTTGTTTCGTGACCTTCGAATGTTGGCGGCAACCAGTCTGGGGAGATGTTTAAGATGTCTAACAGCTCTAAAGACCATGTGCGGCGGCGAAGATCGAAGAGCATCGTGCCTGAACCGTCGGCTTTATCCATGGCGAGCTCGCCCGTCAGTTTGTAGCGAATGTAATCCTTCGGCAGCAGGATGTGTCGAATGCGGTGATAGATTTCCGGTTCATGCGTCTCAACCCACAGGATCTTTGGGGCAGTAAACCCGGTTAACGCATCGTTACCTGTGATCTGGACCAGCTTCTCGCGAGTCACGCGCGCACGAATCTCATCGCACTCCGCGCCACATCTTTGATCGTTCCATAAGATTGCCGGTCTCAGGACTTGTCCGTTGTCGTCGAGCAGGACGAGCCCGTGCATCTGCCCTGTCAAACCGATCGCCGCGATATTCTCGCCTGATACATTCGCTTCGGTCAGTGCCTGCTTGATGCTGTTAGCGGCGGCAGTCCACCACTCGTGCGGATCCTGTTCGGACCACAGAGGGTGTGGCGTCGAGAGATTCAACGGAGTGGTCGCACTGCTCACAACGCGTCCTTCACGATCGATGAGCAGTGCTTTAGCGCCAGTCGTCGACAGATCGATTCCGAGAAGATGTGTCATCGGGCGTAATAATAAACGAGCCGCAAAAAAGCACAAAAGCACATATGGTCCTTGTCTTGTTTGTCCCTTTTGTGCTTTTTTGTGGCTATGCGTAAACAACCCGTAGTCCTTCTTGTTTTGGTGCTGCTCTGTTTGCATGTTAATGCGCAGCAAGTGGATCCCAGTCTTTATTCAGCCTTGCGCTGGCGAATGCTTGGCCCATTTCGTGCCGGGCGTGTTAATGCGGTCAGTGGAGTTGTCGGACAACCTGACACTTTTTACTTTGGTTCGGTTGGTGGCGGAGTGTGGAAATCGCAAAACTCGGGACGCACGTGGACGCCGATCTTCGACTCAACGAACGTCGCTTCGATCGGAGCGATCGGGATCGCGCCGTCGAATCCAAATCTGATCTACGTCGGCACGGGCGAAGCAGACATGCGCGATTCGATTGCCTTCGGCAACGGTGTTTACAAATCTTCAGACGCAGGCAAGACCTGGCAACATCTTGGTTTGGAAAACACGAAACAGATCGGTCGCATCATCGTCGATCCCAGGAATCCGAACACGGTCTTCGTTGCCGCGCTCGGTAACGTCTACGCGTCGAATCCAGACCGAGGCGTCTATCGTTCTCGAGACGGTGGTGTAACGTGGGAAAAAGTTCTCTTCAAAAATGATGACCTCGGCGCGATCGATCTCGCGTTCGATCCGGTGGATTCCAAAATCGTTTACGCGACGCTTTGGAACGTTCGCCGCCCACCGTGGTTTATCTACGCGCCGGCGAATGGGCCGGGCGCAGGCATCTTCAAATCGATCGATGGCGGTTCAACCTGGAAAGAAATCTCGGAAGGGATTCCACTCGAGGGTCGTGGACACATCGGCATCTCGGTCGCACCGTCGAATCGCAATCGACTCTATGCAGCAGTCGATGCGAAGGAAGGTGGCTTGTTTATTTCGAACGATGCCGGCGCCACATGGACAAGGCTATCGAGCGACAAACGTTTATGGGATCGCGGCTGGTATTTCGAAAAGATCACTGCTGATCCGAATAATGCTGACGTGGTTTACGTGATGAACACGTCGACGTATCGTTCGACGGATGCAGGCAAAACGTGGATAGCGATCAAGGGCGCGCCCGGCGGCGATGACTATCACCAACTCTGGATCAATCCCGACGATCCGAAGCGCATGATTTTAGCCAGCGACCAGGGCGCCGTCGTTAGCGTCGATGGGGCAGTCACGTGGAGCTCGTGGTACAACCAACCCACCGCACAGATCTATCACCTCGCGCCTGACTATCGTTTTCCTTACTGGATTACCGGCGCGCAACAAGACAGCGGCGCCGTCGGCACGCCTTCGCGCAGCATTCATTCAGAGATTTCGAATCGCGACTGGGAAGGTTTGTGTGCGGGAGGTGAAGCTGGTTACACGGCGCCCGATCCACTGCATCCGGAAATACTCTTCGGCGGCACAGTCTCGCGCTGTAACGTTCTCACTGGCGAAAGCAAAAACGTTTCGCCCGAACGCGGCGCAACACCGGGGCAATACCGGCACGCCTGGACGCAACCGCTCGTGTTCTCAAAAGCAGATCCACGCGCGCTCTATTACGCAAATCAGTTTCTATACAAGACGACGAACGGCGGCGAGAGTTGGACGCAGATTAGTCAGGACCTCACGCGAGAAGATCCGGGTGTGCCGTCGAATCTCAACGATGCTGCCGCGGCTGATGCGCCCGCCGATAAGCGACGCGGCGTTATTTACTCGATCGCTCCCTCGCCTCTGCACGCGCCGACACTCTGGATCGGCACTGACGATGGTCTGATTCATTTGACTAAAGACGACGGCAAGACCTGGCAGAACGTCACACCGCCCGCGCTGACGTCGTGGAGTAAAGTCGTGATGATCGAAGCGTCGCACTTCAATGTGAACGAAGCATACGCCGCGGTCGAACGGCATCAGATCTCGGATTACGAGCCGCACATCTACCGCACACTCGACTCGGGCAAAACATGGACTGAGATAACACGAGGATTGCCGGCGGGCGTTTACGTGCAAACCGTGAAAGAAGATCCGGCTCGCCAGGGAATGTTGTTTACCGGCACTGAACGCACCGTCTTTGTTTCCTTTGATGACGGAGATCACTGGCAGTCGTTACAACTCAATCTGCCGCCCGCCTCCGTACGCGATCTTGTCATTCACAACGACGACTTGATTGTCGCAACACACGGCCGCGGATTTTGGGTGATCGACAACATCACACCCTTGCGACAGAGCACCACGGACGTTGTCAAAGCAAACGCGTATCTGTTTCAACCGGCCGATGCATACCTGCTGACTGCCGGTAGCGACAACGGAACACCAATGCCGCGTGACGAACCTCTCGCGGAAAATGCTCCATTCGGCGCGATGATCGACTATTACTTGAAGGCAAACGCGAGTGGTCCCCTCACGATCGAGATACTCGATCCGGCCGGCGAAGTGATTCGCAAGTATTCGAGTGAAGACAAGCCGACGCCGGTAAATCCAGACACATTGAACATTCCTGCATTCTGGGTACGCACGCCCGAACCACTCTCAACAGCCGCGGGCATGCATCGCTGGATCTGGGATCTACGTCCCACACCTCCTCCACGACCCGCAGGTGGTGGTGGCGGCTTCGGTGGCGGTGGACGCGGCGGTGCTGGGCTGGTATTGCCCGGAACTTACTCGGTTCGAATGACAGTCAGCGGCAAAAGCTACATACAGCCGTTGATCGTCAAGATGGATCCGCGAACGAAGTAAAAATTTTTCTTGTGCTCTTTGCGCCTTTTTGTGGCAACATACTCCGCAAATAAAAATTTTGCAGGAGAATTCTGATGCCAGGGCTACGTGCAGGTGTATTGGTGTCGGCAATCATCGTTTCTGCAGCGTTGTGGGCGAGCGCTTCTCGTTTTGCTGGGGCAGAGACCGCGAGCACCGCGCAGGGAGTCGCTGCGTGGGAACAAGTCTATTCAGTCTTGACGTCTCCGCGCTGCATCAACTGTCACACCGCTACAAACTATCCACAACAAGGCGACGATCGACATCGTCACGTCGCGAATGTCGTGCGCGGTCCCGAAGGCAAAGGCGTTCCGGGTTTGAACTGCGCCGGTTGTCATCAGGAAACGAACGCCGACAGCACAGGCGTTCCCGGTGGTCCCAACTGGCACCTCGCGCCACTCGAGATGCGTTGGCAGGACATCAACGACCAACCGCTGTCGAGTGCTGCTGTGTGTCGCCAGTTAACTGACCGGTCGAGAAATCACAACCTCGATGGTCCAGGTTTACTGAAACACCACGAAGAGGAACCGCTCGTAAAGTGGGCGTGGGATCCTGGTCGCAGACCCGACGGCTCCGCGCGCACACTTCCACCACTCACGCACGAACAATTCATTGCTGCCACGCGTCGTTGGGTCGAGGCCGGCACGCCCTGTCCAACCGGGAGATAGGAGTTCATACAATGGTGACTTTCCAGTTAACCGTAAACGGACAGCGGCGAGAAGTGAACGTCGATCCCTCGACGCCACTGCTCTGGGTGTTGCGTGAAGATCTGAAGATGACGGGAACGAAGTTTGGTTGCGGCATCAGTGCGTGCGGCGCGTGCACGGTGCACGTCGACGGTGTGGCGACACGTTCCTGCATCGTTCCGATCTCGCACATCGGCGATCGTCCAGTAATCACGATCGAAGGCATTGGAAACGATGCTGTTGGACGAGCCGTTCAGGCTGCATGGGTTGATCAGGACGTCGTGCAATGCGGGTATTGCCAGAGTGGACAGATCATGTCTGCATGCGCACTGCTCAAAAGCACGTCACGACCTACGGATCAAAACATCGAGGAGTCGATGGGCGGAAATCTCTGTCGTTGCGGCACCTACCCGCGGATTCGCGCGGCGATCAAAAGTGCAGCGGCGCAGATGAGTAAAGGAGGCGCGTGATGAATCTGAATCGACGCGGCTTCCTGCGTGTTTCTTTTGCTGCGACCGGTGGCCTCGTCGTGGCGCTGTATCTTGATCCGACCTCGCTGGCGCAGGAGACAGCGATGCCTCGACAGCCGGCCAAGGTCTATCCGCCAGATGCATTCGTCAACATTCGACCGGACGGCAAGATCGCGATCCAGGTTAACCGTCTCGAGTTTGGTCAGGGAGTGCAGACTGCCTTGCCGATGGTGCTCGCGGATGAGATGGATGCCGACTGGAAAAACGTCATTGGCGAGCTCGCGCCCGCACAGGATGTTTACAAAGATCCGCTTTTTGGAATTCAGATCGTTGGTGGATCGGGTTCGATCGCGCATTCCTATCAGCAGTATCGTGAGCTTGGCGCAAAGACTCGCGCGATGCTCGTCGCCGCTGCGGCCGATCGTTGGAAAACTACTCCGGATAAATGTCGCACCGAGGCAAGTGTGGTCCATGGTCCAAATGGACAGTCTGCAACGTACGCCGAACTTGCGAGCGAAGCTGCCCGCAAACCCGTGCCTGCAACTGTTCGTTTGAAGAATCCGTCTGAATTCAAGCTCGTCGGCAAACGGGTCAAACGTCTTGATAGCCGTCCGAAGTGTGACGGCTCACTGAAATTCGGACTTGATCTCGATCTGCCGGGAATGAAAGTCGCCGTTGTGGCCCATCCGCCCGTCTTTGGCGCACGCGTGAAGAACGTTAATGACGCCGAAGCACGTCGTGTTGACGGCGTGCGCGACGTGTTCGAGATTCCGCTCGCGAAAGGAACGGGCGTCGCAGTCGTTGCCGACAAGTATTGGCCTGCCAAACAGGCACGCAAACTCCTCAACATCGAATGGGATTTTTCGGCTGTTGAAAGAGCGGACAGCACGGAGTTATGGAAGAAGTACAAACAGCTCGCTCAAACTCCCGGCAATGTCGCGCTCGCGCGTGGAGATGAGAGTGCACTCGACAAGGTCGCCGCGGCGAATCGGATCGTTGCCGAGTACGAGTTCCCGTTTCTGGCTCACTCGCCGATGGAGCCACTGAACACGACCGTCAGATTCGACGGCGATCGCGCCGAGGTCTGGGCAGGCTCGCAGTTTCAAACTGTCGATCAAATGGCAGTTGCCGAAGTGCTCGGACTCAAACCCGAGCAGGTCATTTTTCACACTGAGATGGCCGGCGGTGGCTTTGGTCGTCGCGCAGTGACTGACTCACACGTCCAACGCGAAGCGGCCGTGATCGCAAAACGCCTCAAAGGCACGCCGGTCAAACTTGTCTGGTCGCGCGAAGACGATGTACAGGGCGGATATTACCGGCCGATGCATTTTCATCGCGTCGAAATCGCGGTGGGTGCCGATGGATTTCCGAGCGCGTGGCGTCACGTGATTGTTGGTCAATCGTTACTCGCAGGCACACCATTCGAGTCGATGCTGGTCAAGAACGGCGTTGACGAAACCGCGACCGAAGGAACTGCCGACACGCTTTACAACATCACCAACATGCATGTTTCAGTTCATCA
The DNA here is from genome assembly GCA_036006625.1 of Pyrinomonadaceae bacterium. Classification (GTDB taxonomy): domain Bacteria; phylum Acidobacteriota; class Blastocatellia; order Pyrinomonadales; family Pyrinomonadaceae; genus PSRF01. The sequence continues at coordinate 11,212 of DASYPN010000442.1, forward strand.
TCCGAAAGTGAACGTGCCTGTGCTTTGGTGGCGTTCAGTAGGACATACGCACAATGCGTTTGTGATGGAAACGTTGATCGACGAGCTCGCCGCGCGCGCGAAAATGGACGCAATCGCCTATCGACGCAAACTGCTGAAGCCTGAAGCCAAGAAGCCGCTGTCGACACTTGATCTGCTCGACAAACAGACCGCGGGCTGGCGCAATCGTCTGCCAAAGGGACACGCACTCGGAATTTCGTGTCATGAGTCTTTCGGAACCGGTGTCGCTTGTGCAGTCGACGTGTCGATCGAAAACAAGCGACCAAAGATACACCGCGCGACGCTCGCAGTTGATTGTGGGGTCGCAGTAAATCCACTGACAATTGAGAGCCAGTTTCAGGCAGGAGTCGGGTTTGGTCTGACGCAGCTGATGGCCAAAGGCGCGATCACTTTAAAGAACGGAATCGTCGAACAGAGAAATTTCGATGGTTACGTTCCACCTTACATCGTCGACGCTCCCGTCGCGGTCGACGTCCACATCGTCCCGAGCGCCGAGGCGCCGACGGGCTGCGGCGAGCCACCTGTGCCCGTCATCTCCCCGGCAGTAGTCAACGCACTCGCGCGGCTGACAGGGAAACGCTACCGCACATTGCCTTTGGTAAATATTTAGCCACGGATACATGGATTGGAAATCTGCGTTAAACTGTTGGCCCACATGAAATCATTAATTCTTTTATTGCTGCTGATGCTCGCACCGTGTGTGCAAGCGCAGGAAACCGGGCTGATCGTTAATGCCGAGGGACGAACGACAAAGAGTCTCAATGGACAATGGCAAATGATTGTCGATCCTTACGAGTCAGGGTTCTACAATTATCGTTACCAACCGAGTGACAGCGGCTATTTCAAAAACGCCAAGCCTAAAAACAAAAGCGAACTGATCGAGTATGACTTTGACAAGTCCGGAACGTTGAAAGTTCCGGGCGACTGGAACACACAGTCGGACCAGTTGTTCTTTTACGAAGGCACCGTCTGGTACAAGAAGTCTTTCGACTACCAACGCAAGCCGAACACACGCGTCTTCGTCTACTTCGGCGCCGCGAATTACTTCGCGGACGTCTATCTCAACGGCGAGAAGCTTGGTCAACATGAAGGCGGCTTCACGCCGTTTAATTTCGAAATCACGAATCGCGTTAAAGACACCGGCAATTTTCTTGTAGTTAAGGTCGACAACAAGCGGCGGCTTGATGCGGTGCCAACGTTGATGACTGACTGGTGGAATTACGGCGGACTCACCCGCGAAGTGAAGCTCATTGAAACTCCGCAAACGTTTGTGAACGATTACGTCGTGCAGCTTCAGCCTGGCTCGCGTAATCGTGTTACGGGCTGGGTGAAGTTGAGTGGAGACAAGCTCAATCAAAGAATTACGGTCCGCATTCCTGAAGCGGCAGTCGGTAAATCGTTTACAACTAATGCCGGCGGAATGGCGACGCTCGATTTCACCGCGGATCTGAAGCTCTGGTCTCCCGACAACCCGAAACTCTACGACGTGTTTATTGAAGCTGAGTCGGATCAAGTGCGCGAGCAGATCGGTTTCCGCAGCATCGAGACGCGCGGCACCGACATTTTGTTGAATGGACGTCCGATCTTTCTGCGTGGTGTCTGCATTCACGAGGAGGCGCCGCTGCGTGGCGGACGTGCTTACAGTCGTGAAGATGCGGTAACGCTGCTCACCTGGGCCAAAGAGCTCGGAGCAAATTTTGTGCGTCTGGCCCATTACCCGCATAACGAGTTCATGGTTCGTGAAGCCGATCGGATGGGCATCATGGTTTGGTCGGAGATTCCCGTCTACTGGACCATCCAATGGGAGAATCCCGAAACACTCAAGAACGCGCGGAACCAGTTGCAGGAGATGATCACGCGCGATAAGAACCGCGCGGCAGTTGTCATATGGTCCGTGGCAAATGAGACACCACTCAGCGACGCGCGGTTAACGTTCCTCAAGGATCTCATCGCGCATGCGCGGCATCTCGACTCTACGCGACTGCTGTCGGCGGCAATGGAGCGTCACTATCTGAATCCCACAACGCAGATGATTGACGATCCGTTAGGTGAGTTTTTGGATGTGCTCGGATGTAACGAGTATGTCGGCTGGTACGATGGCTTGCCCGAGAAAGCCGACGGACTTGAATGGAAATCGAAATATCAGAAACCACTTGTGATGAGTGAGTTCGGCGGTGACGCGTTGTTTGGCCATCACGGCGACGCGCTTACTCGTTGGACCGAGGAATATCAGGAAAGCATTTACCAACATCAGCTCGGGATGCTGAAAAAGATCCCCTTCCTCCGCGGCACCTCGCCGTGGATCCTTACAGACTTCCGCTCCCCTCGCCGGCCCCTGCCCGGAATCCAGGACTACTGGAACCGCAAAGGCCTCATTTCCGATCGTGGCGAGAAGAAGAAAGCGTTCTACGTGCTTCAGGGCTGGTACGAGGCCTTGCGAGACAAACCGTGAATCTTCAGGACGATCGGTACGCTAACCAAAACTTTGGCTACGTTCTTCATTGATCGCATCGATCCAGAGGCGAAGGAACTGAAAGGTCACTTCCTAATGTAGAGCTACATTGATCTCATCGAAGAACGATTTCCATGGATCAAGAAGTTGTTGAGGCATACTTTAATTGTTCGGGTTTAAGATCCGTTAGCAATCGCCAGTACTTAGCCTCCTCCGACCGAGCAGTGTCAAGCCAACGTCTTTCCGCCACAGTCAATGAATTATGGCAAAGCGTATCTTCGAGCAACAGCCGCGATCGTGCCAGTTCAGCTTCTTTACTCCGAAGTAACTCGGCTTTGAAATCCTCGCCACGCTGTTCAGCGATCCTGCGAGCAACTGAGATTAGGAAACCAAGCCTGTTTTGAAGATCCCGAACCTTCACCTCTCGGATTAACGACTGCCAGTCGAGATCCGGATATTCAAGCAATATCCACGGCAGTGCTTCTGTAACTCGACTGTTGAGGTCTTGTGCACTTAGTGCCGAGAGCAGGATCTCAGCAGGATTCTTCTTCCGGCCGTTTTTCAGATGAGAAAACGCAGGATAGCCCAACGCCGCCAAGTCGGCTGCGAGTGTAGCCTCGTTTTTGTGCTGAACGGCATGCCACTTAGTCCGGGCCGGCAGAGTTGTAGCTGACAAGCGGAAGGCAGTTGCGGCTCGCCGAGCCAGCTTTTCCGGGACACGACGCAGTTCCTTCTCCAACAGAGAAAGGTATGGCTGAGAAACACCAAGGCGACCAGCTGCCTGGTGCTGAGTCCAGCCTTTCTGTTCTCGTCCCTTTTTGAGATCCAAACCGTTCATCGTCAATACCGCCTGAATGATATTACACTCCTTGTAATATGCGTAGTCCGCGGTTCGATAGATGCCAGAATACGGATGCTGACCGTATAATCCGACCCATGTTTGTTGGCTTTAAATAATCGATTAACGTCGGGCCCGCCGACGCCTTAGTAGCCAGACGAGCGTTGACACCAGAACGATAGCTGCGAGGGGAACGAGTTTAAAGACCTGAGATCTGCTTATCGACGCTGGATCTCTCGTCCGTCGTATGAACCCCAGCACCTTATTGCCCGAACATGTACCGCTAATCAGTTTTCCGTCGACGCTGCGGGCGTACACACGATAAACAGTGTCCGGCCAAAACGTAGCGTCGCAATTGGAAGATCCTTGTGTGAGAGTAAACTCTCTTTCTGGTGAACCTTTATCCGACTTTGTCACGCCAAATGTGTAGGTGGTGCCAGTAGAAGACTGATTCTTGCGAATCACCACCCCCTCGAAGACCACGTCTGCATCTTGAAAGCTCTCACTTGGTGATTTAGTGACACAGTCACACGCCAGAACAGTGTTGCCCGCAGTCAGCACAAACACTGCAGCCATTGGAATCAAACGTAGTCGCATACTGGCCTTTAAGTTCCGCGACTGGTTCGCGGGAATCCGTAAAAGATCGGGCGCTCTCCCGCACCCAGACCAATGCGAGGTTTGTCATCGTGGGTCGCCGAATAAGTAATCTTGTACAACACCGTGTGGAAGTCCTTCGAGTAGATTCGTGGACCTTCACGGTCGCCGATTCCGAACAAGCCCGCAATCAACGGACCTGCGATATACAGGATCAGAGCAGCCAGTATCGATAGGATGAGTTTACCCCTCATGTTAGTTCGCAACGGGAGCGAGTTCGGGATTGATAAGCCCGGCGATGTCGTGGGCCAGTTTCGCTTGATTTGCACGAGTCTGGTTGGCGAAGAGGATTATCGTGAGCTTGTCGTCCACATAACGCGAGATCTGCGCTTTGAAACCCTGCCAGGAGCCGCCATGCTCGATTATGTGATGGCCGCGCACATTTCCGAGGCCCCAACCGAACCCGTAGGGAAACGTGTTGCCATCGTTCAACTTCACCGGTGTCCACATCTGCTCGAGAGACGATCGCTTGAGCAGCTTCTCAGTGTAGAGTGCCGCATCCCACTTCGCCATGTCATAGACTGTGAGATACAAAGCGCCGTCCGCAGTAGTGTTCAATGACGGTGAAACCCAGTTCTGATTTTTGAGTTGACCATCCGCGACGCGGTAACCGGCGGCACGGTTCGGAATAATATCGGCCTCACTGATGATGCGCGCGGTCGACATATTCAACGGCTTAAAGACTCGCTCCTGTAAAAAGTCACCATAGAACTTGCCGCTGACCTTGTGAATCAAAATACCGAGCGTCACGTAAGCAAGATTGCTATAGCTCCATTTCTCACCCGGCTGAAACGCGAGCGGAATCGTCTTAATACGTTGAAGAAGATCGTCCTCACTGTAATCGCGTCTCAGATCGAAGTCGGGAGGATAATCAGTCATCCCACTGGTGTGCGTGAGAAGGTGCCGAAGTGTGATCTTGCCCCACGATTCGGGCGCATCAGGAAAGTACTTCGTGATCTTGTCATCCAGACTCAACTTCCCTTCTTCGACCAGCATCATCACGGCCGTCGCGGTGAATTGCTTTCCCGTCGATCCCGACTGGAAGATCGTCTCAGGCTTAACCGGCACCTGGTGCTCGACATTCGCGAGACCATAACCACGCGCGAGCACGATTTTTCCGTCCTTAACAACTGCCAGCGACACGCCTGGAATCTGCTGTGCCTGCATTTCTTTGCGCAGATACTCGTCGATCTTTTTCTCGTAAGAGTCCTGAGCCAGACACGCAGTGGAAACGAGAAGAATGACAGCGAAAATCGAGGGAGTTCGTTTGCGTAGGTACATTTGGGCCACAGATACCACGGATTTTAAGCCGTTTTCAATCTCTTTTACGTCTCGCTCAATTATTTATCAAATTTTTCTCAACGCGTTGGTGGTTTGGGTCCAGAAACCTCGCATTAATAGATAGAGACAGCAAATTCCTTAACGGTGACCTGTTAAAAACGCTGTCTCGCCGCAGCTCCGCCACTACCTGCTAGATAACGGCTGCGGCCAGGGAGAGCCTCAACCCCCCGAACCGTTTGGGGCTCTTCCCGATCTTTGACTCGTAAACGGGGGGACCTCCCGTAATGCGGACCCACGAAATCTCACCCCGCATACTTAAGTGCTCCTCAATGGCCGGCACAACGTGCGGGGCCGAGGATTGGAGGAGTAATTCTCACGCGACGGCGCACCGACGCGACGAAGGACAACGAGTGGAGACGTTGATTGTTTCGTGCGCGCGGTACGCCGTTCCGCGAGATCTGTGCTGTTTTAATATGCTACTATCCGGATACGTCGGTCAGCTAAAGGAGCCCCCATGTATCCATTGAAACGTCTAATCCTTGCCGCATCGTTCGCACTTGTCACCACTTTCCTCGTATACGCATCAGGTGCGACTCTTCCTCAGGACGACATTGTTGTTTCTGAAGGCACTGCCGTTAAAGTCATCACCACCTCCGAAATAACCAGCAAGAAAGCCAAACCAAACGATCCCGTTAATTTCACTGTGGACGAAGACCTTGTCATCAACGGTCAGGTTGTCATCCGCAAAGGTACCGAAGCAATTGGCAGTGTGGTCAACGCTCAAAAAGGCGGCTACATGGGCAAGTCAGGCAAACTTGCAATCCAGGTTGAGTCAACTAAAACAGTTGACGGCCAGCCACTGAAACTGCGCGCCGCCAAGGGCAAAGAAGGTGAAGACAACACGACGAGTACGATGGTGCTGTCTTTCATCAGTCCGGTCTTCCTGTTCCAGAAGGGAGGCGAGGCGAAGGTTGCGCCGGGAACACCCATTACCGTTTATGTCGCCCAGGAAAAACGTTTCCGACTTGATGGATCAACTCTCGTTGCAGTCGCAATGGAGCCTTCGGCAACTGCAGCAAACACAGAAGAGGCTACCGTTTTCATTTATCGTCCGAAGAAGATAGTGGGAAGCGCGCTCGAGCCGTCAGTGTTCGTCGACGAAACAGAACTGGCTCGCATGGATAACGGCCGTTTCTTCGCTATCAAAGTGAAGCCTGGCAAACACATCATTCGCATGACCGACGACAAAAAAGGTTACGCCCTCGATATGGGACCGGGTCAGAAGTACTTCTTTCGAATCGGCGTTGAAGCAGGCATGTTCAAGGGTCACGGCAAGATCACGCTCGACGACGCAGAACGTGCGATAAAAGAAATTCAGAAACTGAAGTTTTTGGATCAGGACAAGATTAAAGCTCCAACACTCGTCGTTGAACTCTCGCCAAACTAAAAAGTACATCCACAGATTGCGCAGAAACTCTGCGTAATCTGTGGATGATCTGGAAACAAGTTTCTCGCCAGTACGTAATACCCACGACAGTTAAAGCTCTTCATCTGTAATTCAGAATAAACATCCAAAAATATGCGGATACCTTCTCCCAAACCACATCGTAATCTAATCATGACGCTCAATCTGATCCTGTTGTTCGCGACAGCGGTTCACGCGCAAGACACTGCATGGCCGCAATTTCGCGGGCCCGAGTCAAACCCGGTGGGAACACACGCGCGGCTCGCCGACCGCTGGTCCCAAACGGAAAATGTGGAGTGGTCGCAGGAGATCCCCGGACGCGGTTGGTCGTCGCCAATCGTCACTGGCGGCAAAGTCTATCTAACCTCAGTCTCGACGGAAGGAAAGTCGAAGCCACCACAGACGGGCACTGAATACAGCAATGAGTATGTCGCGGAGTTGCAAAAACAAGGACTCTCGATCGAGGAGATTCTGAAGCGTGTGACGGAGCGCGACATCGAACTGCCGAACGAGGTAAACGTTCACTACTTTCTTTATTGCCTCGATTTGAAGAGCGGCAAGGTGGAATGGTCCAAAGAGTTTCACAAAGGCCAGCCGCCCAGCGGCCGACATCGCAAGAACTCTTTCGTCTCAGAGACTCCGGTCACAGACGGGAAGTTCATCTACGTGTATGTGACTAATCTCGGCTTATATGCTTTCGATCTGAAGGGAAAGGTGATCTGGAACACGCCGATCGATCCGCTTCCAATTTATCTCGATCTCGGCGCAGGCAGTTCGCCGGCACTCGCCGGCAACCTCGTCGTTATCGTAAACGATAATCAAAAACAACAATACATCGCCGCCTTCGATAAGAAGACCGGCAAACAGGTTTGGCGCACTGATCGAGATCTCGGCGGCTCAACGCAGCCGGTGCAGCGCTCCGGCTGGTCGACACCGTATGTTTGGAAGCACCAGCAACGCACCGAGATCGTTGCGATTGGACCAGAAGTAGTTGTTAGTTACGACCTGGCCGGTAAAGAGTTGTGGCGATTGGCAGGACTTTCGGGCACGCCGGTTCCAACGCCGTTTGCTTACGACGGGTTACTTTATATCAACGGCGGACGCGGTCGTGCGCTGTACGCGATTCGTCCCGGCGCCACGGGCAACATCTCGCTGAAGGAAGGTCAAACATCAAACGAGTACATCGTGTGGTCGCAGCCGCGCGGTGGAACTTACCTGCCCTCCGCCCTCGCCTATCAGGGCAACATTTATACGCTCACTGAAACCGGAATTCTCAATCGCTTCGACGCGAAGACCGGGAAACAAACTTACAAGACGAGGATCGATCCCGCTGCAACTGCCTTCACGACCTCACCCTGGGCTTACAACGGCAAACTGTTTTGTCTCAGTGAAGAAGGCCAGACGTTTGTTGTCACAACCGGCGAGGAGTTCAGGTTATCGCACGTGAATCAATTGGATGACTTCACGCAGGCATCGCCCGCTTTGGTAGGCGAGCGGCTGCTGATACGAACAGAACACCGGCTCTACTCGATTCGTCGCAAGGCATAAATCCGCTAATTATTCGGAAACAATTCGACAGCTTTCAATACACGCGCGATCCCTCGATTGACGTGCGCTCCCAGCGCGACTAAACCAAGTACGACTATTGTGTAACAGCTCACGGTTGATATTAACAACAAGACATGAACCCGATTTGAAAAGTCTGCCAGTAACAGAAAGGCACCCCGGAACAGGCTTCCACGATCGCGGCGCCGATGAAAGCGGGAATTAGGTTCGGATGAACACGTCGATTATTTTACATCCGACTTGAACTGGACTGATTTGGACTGGACCGTTTGGATTGGACTACGGAGCGCCAACGGCGCGAAATATGATAGCCAGGGGCAAGCGCCAAGCAACGCGAGGCGCGTCGCCCCTGGGTACCAAGATTAATTTGAAGTGAGCACTGAAAGTGCGAAATATCGTTGCTAGTAATTCCGCTCCTTCAGAGCTTCACGGCGTTCACCTTTTTATCCAGGGGCGACGCGCCTCGCGTTGCTTGGCGCTTGCCCCTGGCTATCATATTTCGCGCCGTTGGCGCTCCGTAGTCCAGGCTCAGCCCTTGCTCTGGATGAGCAAATAGCTTATAGCTCAACGCAAATTCCGGTGGAGGCGCGGCTATGAACACACCAACTCTTTCGCGTCGCAGTTTCTCAAAGTTAATCGGCGTCAGTGCGGCGTTCACCGCCTTGCAGCCGCGAATTACGGTCGGGGCATCATCGACGCCATCAATCGTACGTCTCAGCTCAAACGAGAATCCTTATGGACCTGCACCATCCGCATTGAAAGCAATGACTGATGGCTTTAGTCTCGCCTGGCGTTATCCGGACGAGTACGCCGACATGCTGGCGGCCGAACTGGCGCGACTGCATGGCGTCACAGTGGACCAGATCCTTCTGGGCGACGGCTCGGGTGAGATCCTGAAACTCAGCGCTGCCTCGTTTACCAGCAAAGAGCGAAAGCTCGTCATTCCGAATCCGACTTTCGAAGCAATCGCTCGCCATGCTGCTGTTTCGGGTGCAGAAGTCGTGAAGATCGACCTCACTGCAGACTATCGTCATGATCTTCAAAAAATGCTTGCGGGCGCGAATGGCGCCGGTCTGGTTTATATCTGCAATCCCAACAATCCGACTGCCAGTATCACCCCGAAGAACGAGATGTCGCAGTTTCTCGCAAAGCTGTCGCCGACGACAATCGTTCTCGTCGACGAGGCTTATCACCACTACGTCGAAAGCAAAGACTACGAGAGTGTGATTCCGCTCGTAAAGCAATATCCAAATCTGATCGTTGCCCGCACGTTTTCAAAGATCTACGGCATGGCGGGACTGCGTTGCGGCTATTGCGTCACGCAACGTGCAAATATCACGTCGATGAGATCGCATCAGGTCTGGGACAGTGTGAATATCATGGCGCTCGTCGCTGCCCTCGCGAGCTTGAAAGATCCGGATCACGTGAATCGCGGACGCGCGGTCAACACCGAAGTGAAGAAGAACGTTTATGCCGAACTCGACACACTCGGCTATCGTTACATTCCATCACATGCAAACTTCATGATGATCGATCTTCGTCGAGAAGTGAGACCAGTCATTGACGCAATGCGCAGCCGCAACGTCGAAGTCGGGCGTCTCTTCCCTGCTCTGCCAAACTTCATGCGCGTCACGATCGGCACCGGCCCGCAGATGACGCAGTTTCTGTCAGTGTTCAAGGAAGTAATGACGTGACAGACCTTGAAGATGGCAAGGCCTTGATTGCCGCGTGGGAAACAAACAACCGCGTGACGATGTTTCTTATCGAGAACTTGCCGCTCGAGCTGTGGTTCATGAATGTACCCGGCTACACTCGCCGCACTGTCGGGACGTTCGCTGCGCACATTCACAATGCACGGTGTATGTGGATCAAGATGATCGGCGCGCGACATGGCGTCGTCGTTCCTGAACCCGTCAATGGGCGAACAGTAAAGCCGAAGGAATTGTTGCGCGTGTTGCCGCGCAGTAGCCGCGGGATGATCAATTTGATCGAGCTTGCCATGGCTCGTGGTGGATCGATTCCACCGGCAGCCTGGCAGAATTTTCCTACGGATGTGGTGCACTTTCTAAATTACTTTGTTGCGCATGAAGCGCATCATCGTGGTCAATTGTGCATGCTCGCGCGACAGCTCGGGCATCGATTGCCGGCTGAGGTAACAGGCGGGTTGTGGCAATGGAAGCAGCGAGCAAAAGAGTCATGAGGGTATTCTTTGTAGGGGCGGCCCTCCGTGGCCGCCCTTGGTTTAACAACGGGTTCAAGATGCCAC
>DASYPN010000443.1:0-1872 GCA_036006625.1 Pyrinomonadaceae bacterium
TGGTGCTTGCGACGGGTGCGCGTGAACGTTTTTTGCCGTTTCCAGGTTGGACGCTGCCGAATGTGATGGGCGCGGGTGGATTTCAGGCGCTCGTAAAGACTGGCTTGCCGATCGACGGGAAGCGAGTTGTTGTTGCGGGGAGTGGTCCGTTGTTGCTGGCAGTCGCTGCGTACTTGCGCGGTCGCGGTGCGGAGATTTTGTTAATCGCGGAGCAAGCGTCGTCGTTGCAACTGGCGCGATTTGGTATCGGTTTAGCGAGTAAGAGTTCGCAGGCATTTGCTTTGAAGCGACAACTGAAGGGTGTGCCTTATCGAAGTGGATGTTGGGTGGTGGCGGCGCGAGGTGGAGAGAAGCTCGAGAGTGTGACGCTCGTTCGTGGTGGCCAGCGTTGGGAGCTTGCGTGTGATTATCTCGCGTGCGGTTTTCATCTCGTGCCCAATCTGGAGCTTGCGGAGTTGTTGGGATGTGCGATTGAAAACGGTCGTGTAAGAGTAGATGAATTTCAACAAACCAACGTGTCACAGATCTACAGCGCCGGTGAAGCAACTGGAATCGGTGGCCTTGAACTGTCACTTGTCGAAGGCGAGATAGCAGGATTAGCTGCCGCTGGAAAACGTGACGAGGCACGCAAGCTGTTTCCAATTCGCGACAAGCACCGGAAGTTCGCAGACCTCTTGAACCGCACATTCGCATTACGCGACGAATTGAAGCATTTGGCTGCGCCGGAAACGATTGTGTGTCGCTGCGAGGACGTTACGCTCGAACGACTAAAGACGCATCGATCCTGGCGTGCAGCGAAGTTGCAGACACGCTGCGGCATGGGACCATGCCAGGGAAGAGTCTGCGGCGGCGCGGTTGAATTTTTATTTGGGTGGCGTGCAGAATCGGTGCGTCCACCTGCTTTGCCGGTCAGAGTTGAGAGTCTAATTCGTAATAATTCGTGAGGTAATGATGAAGATGAAATGGGCGGGCGTGATGCCTGCAACGACAACTGCTTTCGACGAGAAGCTCAACATCGATCACGACTTCGTTGCCAAACATGCCAGATGGTTGATCGACAATGGTTGCACCGGAATCGTCACGCCCGGCTCATTAGGCGAGAGCGCAACTTTGAGTTTCGACGAGAAGCTCGCGATCTGGAAGACGGTGATCGACGCAGTTGGTAGTCGAGTACCTGTTGTCGCGGCGATTGCTTCGTTAAGTACGGCTGAGGCGGTGCGTCTTGCAGAGAGTGCAGCGGATGCTGGATGCAGCGGGTTGATGGTGCTGCCGCCATACGTCTATAAGAGCGATTGGCGCGAGATGAAAGCGCACGTCGAGGCGGTGTTCCGCTCCACGAAACTCTCGTGCATGCTCTACAACAACCCCGTCGCTTACGGCACGGATTTTCTGCCGGAACAGATCAGAGAACTCTCTTTGGAGCACGAGAATTTGGAAGCAGTGAAAGAGTCGAGCACGGATGTCCGTCGAATAACGTGGATCAAGGAATTGCTGGGCGACAGGTTAGCGATCTTTGTTGGTGTTGATGATGCGATTGTCGAAGGAGTGGCGATGGGTGCGGTTGGCTGGATTGCCGGACTTGTCAATGCGCTTCCGAAAGAGTCAGTCGATCTTTTTAACTACGCGATGAATCGTGACTTTGAAAGAGCGATTCCGTTGTACAACTGGTTCCTGCCGTTACTGCGGATGGATACAGTTCCGAAGTTTGTGCAGTTGATCAAGCTCGTGCAGCAGGAAGTTGGGATGGGCAACGCTCGTGTTCGCCCGCCGCGCCTCGAACTTGCCGGTGAAGAACTAGATGAGGCGCTCAGGACAATTCGAAAAGTTTTAGCCGCGGATTAACGCGGATTGTTGACGGATTTCATCCGCGAC